>DAOUMJ010000001.1:0-6801 GCA_034411715.1 Anaerolineales bacterium
GTCCCAAGGGTCGGGCTGTTCGCCCGTTAAAGCGGTACGCGAGCTGGGTTCAGACCGTCGTGAGACAGGTCGGTCTCTATCCGCTGTGGGCGCAAGGGATTTGAGAGGAGCTGCTCCTAGTACGAGAGGACCGGAGTGGACTGACCTCTGGTGTGCCAGTTGTTCCGCCAGGAGCATCGCTGGGTAGCTATGTCGGGCAGAGATAACCGCTGAAAGCATCTAAGTGGGAAACTCGCCTCAAGATTAGATCCCTCATCCAGTAATGGAGTAAGACCGCAGGCAGACCACCTGCTATATAGGCAGCAAGTGTAAGCATGGTAACATGTTGAGCTAAGCTGTACTAATGGTCGAGGGCGGATCCCGTGGTGCGGAGAACTTGGTACTCTTTCCTACACACATAGATTACTATTCAGTCCGACGTTGTGAAAACGTCCCTTGGTGATTCGAGCGGCGGGGGTACACCCGGTAACATCCCGAACCCGGCAGTTAAGCCCGTCAGCGCCGATGGTACTTGGAGGGCGACCTCCTGGGAGAGTAGGTCATTGCCAAGGGACTTTTCTTTACAAGCAACCTGTCGTGTAGTACAATCCTGCGCGCAGTTCCAATTGGGACGGTTGCCGTCCCGAATTAACACAACCCGAGGAGAGAAGCAATCGCCCTGATGAAAGTGATCGTTCTGATCATAATCGTTGGTTGGATTATCCCTGCCCCTCGGCGTAGTGTCTGCCGAGGGTTTTTTCTTGGCAGTGACACATCTTCCATGCGGAAGGAGGTGAATTGATTTGGCAGCAGTAAATTTACGCTCCGGTGAATCCCAGGATTCCCTGCTCAAACGCTTTCGCAAGAAAGTGGTCAAGAGCGGCGTGCTAAGCACCGTCCGCCGCAAGCGCTGGTTCGTTTCCAAGAGCGAACAGCGCCGCATGGAAAAGAAGAAGGCCATTCGCCGCATCAAGCGGCGCCAGTTCAAGGAATTCGAGTAGGATCGAGTTCGTTAGGAGGCGTGT
Source organism: Anaerolineales bacterium (assembly GCA_034411715.1). GTDB lineage: Bacteria > Chloroflexota > Anaerolineae > Anaerolineales > Villigracilaceae > Denitrolinea. Next base: position 1,005 of record DAOUMJ010000001.1, read on the forward strand.
ATGGCAAAAGATGAAGGCAAAATCAAAATGGACGGGGTCGTAGTCGAGGCCCTGCCCGGCACCCAATTCCGCGTCCGTCTCGATAACGGACACGAGGTGCTGGCCTATCTCTCCGGCAAGATGCGCAAGTACTACATCCGCATCCTGCTCGGGGATAGAGTATCCGTGGAAATGTCCCCTTACGATTTGGCGCGTGGACGCATCACGTTCCGTCAGCGCAAAGTGGTGGAAACCCCGGTCGTGTAGCCATCCGCTCTGGTTTATGAGAAGAGAAGGCCCCTGCAAAGGGGTCCTTTTTTATTAGGACAGAAAAATCCTTGCGTTATCGTGAATGGTCTTCTTGCGCGATTTCCCCTTTTCCTTCGGCTCGTCCGAGTCGGGCGTATAATGCGAGTAACTTTTTGGGTTTGGGAGCGACACATAAAAAATGGCATGGAGAGACATTTTTCGTCACGAGGCCGCCCGCCGCGAAGCCCTGCACGCCGGGCAAGTGACGCCGGAAGCGGGCCGCTGTGTGCAATGCGGGATTTGCTCGTTCAACTGCCCGATCGGGATTGACGTGCGCCGCCACGCCTGGACGGGGGAGGCGGTGGTGAACAGCCGCTGCCTGACCTGCGGCGAGTGCGTGGCGCGCTGCCCGCGCGGCGTGCTGCGTTTCGAACGCACGGACCTCTTTACGGAGGCCGCCCGATGACGCGTTACCTCGTCCTCGGCATGGGCGTGGCGGGGATCTCGGCCGCGGAAGCGATCCGCTCCCTCGACCCTCATGGGGTCGCAGAGATCACACTCGTCAGCGACGACCCGTTTGGCTACTACTCGCGCCCGGGCCTGGCCTATTATCTCACGGGGGAGATCGGCGAGAAGCAGTTATACCCCTTCACCGCGCGCGATTTCCAGCGGTTGAATGTGCGCTACGTCAGAGGCCGCGCCACGCGTCTCCGGCGCGAAGAACGCCAGGTGGAGATGGATGGCGGGAATCGCCTCGCGTACGACCGCCTGCTGATCGCGGTCGGATCGCAGGCCGCGCCCCTGAGCGTGCCGGGCGCGGATTTACAAGGTTTCTTTAAATTGGATCATCTGACCGACGCGCGCGCCATCCTGCGCGCCGCGCGGCGGACGAGGCGTGCGGTGGTGGTGGGCGGCGGCATCACAGCGCTCGAACTGGTGGAGGGACTGATCGCGCAGAGGGTGAGAGTCACCTACCTTCTGCGCGGCGACCGTTACTGGAACAACGTGCTGGACGAGCAGGAATCGCGCATCGTGGAGCGTCGTCTTCGGGAGGAGGGGGTGGAATTGGTTTATCATGCCGAGTTGACCGAGGTGACGGGCAAACGCGGCCGCGTGGACGGCGTCCGCCTGCTGGACGGGCGGACGATCCGTTGCGGCCTGCTCGCCTACGCCATCGGCATCCAGCCGCGCGTGGAACTCGCCCGCGAAGCCGGGCTGGCCGTGGACAAGGGCATCCTCGTCAACGAGTATATGCAAACCAACGACCCCAACATCTTCGCCGCGGGGGACGTGGCGCAGGCCTACGATCCGCTTTCGGGGCGCTCGGTGATAGACACGTTGTGGAATCCCGCCCGCGAGCAGGGACGCGCCGCGGGCCTCAACATGGCGGGAAGAAAGACGCCCTACCTCAAGTCCGCGCCGTTCAACGTGACGCGGCTGGCAGGGCTGACGACGACCATCATCGGCGCGGTCGGCCGCGGCCGCGACGACGACCTGGTTGGGATTGCGAGGGGCGACAGCGAAACCTTCCGCTCCCTGCCCGATTCCATCTCCGCCCAATCGGGGTTCGATGTCAATCGTCTGCGTCTCCTGATCGGCGAAAAACACCTGTTGGGCGCCGTCGTGATGGGCGACCAAACCCTCTCGGCGCCCTTGCAGAGAATGATCGTGGGCCGCGCCGATATTTCCCCGATTCGCGAAAAACTCCTGTCGCGCAACGCAAGGATTGCGGATATCATTGCGGATTTTTGGAGGGAATGGTCGAGGGGTTCCGTAGTTGCGTAGTTAAGTGGTTACATAGTCTCGTAGTCAGGCTGTTGGTGTTGGACTATCCAACTACGTAACTACCAAACTATACAACTATCAAACTAACCGGAGGGCAGAATGCTTCGAGGCAAGGAACTCTGGCTGGCAATGCTGGCCGCCATCATCATCGGCGCGGTCTACGCAGCGGTGACGCTATTGACGCGCGAAATCCCCCCCGCGGCCGATTTCTTCGGTCATTCGCTGGGGATTCTCGGCTTCATCCTGATGCTGATGACCGAGACGCTCTACAGTTTAAGAAAGCGCAGCCGCAGCGCGCGCTGGGGACGAATGTCCTCCTGGCTGGAATTTCACATTTTCACGGGGCTGGTCGGGCCGTTCATGGTTTTGCTTCACACCTCGTGGAAGTTCAACGGGCTGGCGGGCGTGACCACGCTCTTTACCGTCGTCATCGTCGTCAGCGGGTTTGTGGGACGGTATATCTACACCCGCGTCCCGCGCACCATAGACGGATTGGAAATTCAGGGCGCGCTTCCCGAAGCGGCTCTCAGGCAGGCGCGGCGGCTGATGGCGCTCTGGCACACGATTCACATTCCCATCGGCATGGCGTTGTTCGTGGCGGCTTTCGTTCACATCGGCGCGGCCTTGTATTACGCCACATTTTTGAAGTAGGGAGGCGGAATGCGAACCTCACGTTTTGGATGCCTTACACCCACGGGCGTGATCGCCGCCCTCATCACAGCCCTGGTCATTGCGGGCGTAGCCTTTGTCCAGGGTGGCGCGCTCTACAGCCCCGGGCCGCTCAACGCGCAAACGGGACGGTCACTCGGCGGGGTGACATCCCATGCAGAGACGGGCGGGAATTGCAAAGCCTGTCACGTCGCGCCGTGGAGCAGGGAACGCATGGCGGATCGCTGCGTGACTTGTCATGCGGATGTAAGCGCGCAGATGATGGAGGTCGCGTCCCTGCACGGCGCCATCTCGCATCGCAACCCGGACCTCGGCTGCGCGCACTGCCACCCCGACCATCGCGGCCCCGACGCGCCCCTGACGATCGCGACGGCTGCCGACTTCCCGCACGAGGCGCTGGGCTTCTCGTTAAACGGTCACCGGCTCAAGGTCACGCGCGAGGCGTTTCTCTGTTCCGATTGCCATCCCCAAAGCGTCACCGTCTTCGATCCGTTATCCTGCCAGTCCTGTCACGAGCAGTACGACGCGGTCTTTGCCAAAGCGCATCTCATCAATTACGGCGCGGACTGCCTGGCCTGTCACGATGGCGTGGACCGGTTCGGGAAGGCGTTCACCCATGATGGTTTTCCCTTTCGTCTGGAGGGGAAGCACGCCCAGGTGAACTGCGTTCATTGCCACGCCGATTCCCGCGCCCTGACCGACTTCGCCTCCGCGCCGATGGATTGTTTCTCCTGCCACCGGCGGGACGACCCGCACGATGGGCGCTTCGGCGCGGACTGCGGCGCGTGCCACACACCTTCCGCCTGGCAGCCCGCCCTGTTCGATCACGCCCTTGGCGCGTTCCCGCTGACCGGCGCGCACCAGCAGGTGGATTGCGAGAAGTGCCACACCAACGACCAGTTCGCGGGGACGCCCTCCGCGTGCGTCGGCTGTCACGCCGATCCCCCCTTCCACGCGGGGTTGTTCGGCGCGGACTGCGCGGCCTGTCATTCCACGAATGCGTGGCGGCCCGCGACCTTCAGCGGTCAACACACATTCCCACTGGATCACGGCGAGAGCGGGACGGTCTCCTGCGCCACCTGCCATCCGAATACGTTTACCGCCTACACCTGCTACGGTTGTCATGAACATAACGAAGCCGATGTGCGTTCGGAGCATTTGGAGGAGGGAATTGCCAATTTCCAGAATTGCATGGAATGTCATCCCACCGGCCGCGAGCATGAGAGCGGCGAAAGGGACGAGGATGATTAGGGTTTACCGCCGCCGTCCCCTCCGCCGCCACACCCATTACCTTTGCCGACCTGAAGGTGGGCGACCCGGTCAGCGTGAACGGCACGCCCGCCAACGGCGTCTGGACGGCGGCGCGCATCACCGTCGGCGCGAGCCTGTCCTGTTTCCGGTAAACATCCTTCCCCTCCCAAAGCCTCCAATATCTCGCGATATTGGAGGCTTTTGTTTTCATCTCCCCCGGCCATTTCCTCCTGCCCACATCGGACACCCCGATCGAAACTGACGACCGTCCCATCGCGTTCACGTTGATCTCGATGGGCATCGAGTCGTTTAAGAAGATGCCGCGAGATCGCGGGGCGGATTAATCGTCCGCCTGCGAGAGTCATCCAGCGCGACTTTGTTTCCGACTTTTATCGTACCACCCTTTACCGTTTCTTTATATAAGTACCAAACTCTCTTTACGCGCGTCACCTATAGTTGCCGCCATTCAGTACTCGAGCAGGAGCAAACCATGGAAAAAAGCAATTCCTCTTCGAAGCGAAAATCCCGCTTCACCCGTAATGTCGCAATCATCACATCCGTGATCGTTCTGGGAATCATCGCGGCGGGCGCGTATTTCTTGTGGCCTTCCGCGCAGGCGGAAGCCGCAACGCCCGCCGTCCAGACCGCAAAGGTTCGCATCGGGGATCTGGTCGTCACCGCCAGCGGCGCGGGGACGGTGATTCCCGCGTCCGAAGTGAGCCTGGGATTCCGCTCCGGCGGCGTGCTGGCCGAGTTGAATGTTGCCGTGGGCGATCAGGTCGCGTCCGCCGAAACGCTGGCGCGGCTGGAGGCGAATCTTCAAGCCGAAGCCGATTTTCAGGCTTTGTTCACACCCGAAGGCGTGGCGCAGGCGGAACTGGCCCTCGCCAACGCCGTGACCGCCCTGGAGAACGCCGAGAACAGCCTGATCTATCTCATCGGTTGGGATGCCTGGTACTGGGAGAAGCAGATGGAAAGGGAAGGCGCGACCGAAGCGGAGATCGAAACGGCGCGCGCCAAACGCGATTATTTCCTCAGCCTGGTTTACATTGGTGACGCCGATCTTGCCTTCGCCCGCGCCGAACTCGAATCGGCGCGCGTGGCGTTGCAGGACGCACAAGCCGCGCTGGAGATTGTCAAAGCAGGACCCGAAGCCCTGACCAAACCCCTCGTCGCGCTGGGACCGCAAACAGCAAAACTCGAACAAGCCCGCCTCGCGGTGGAATCCACGCGCCTGACCGCGCCCTTCGATGGCACAGTCACCAGCCTGAACGCAGTCGTCGGGCAGACCGTCGGCACGTCCCCCATTTTGAGCATCGCCACCACGCAGGATTTACTGGTGCGCTTCTATCTCGATGAAACGGATGTTGATAAAGTCGCGGCGGGGAATCGCGTCACGTTCACTTTCGACGCATATCCCGACCTGCCGATGGAAGGCGAAGTCATCAACGTCGAGCCAACCTTGAAAACGGTGGACGGCACGCCCGTGGTCGTCGTCTGGGCGAAACTGACCAATGAACCAGAAGCAGTCATCCTGTCCGGCATGACCGTGGACGTGGAGGTGATCGCAGGTGAGACGCGCGGCGCGCTCATCGTCCCGATCCAGGCGCTGCGCGAGTTGTCCGCTGGTTCATACGCGGTTTTCGTTGTTCAATCCGATGGTCAATTGAAACTCACGCCCGTCGAAGTGGGTCTGCGCGATTACGCCAGCGCCGAAATCCTGAGCGGACTCAACGCGGGCGACGTGGTCAGCACAGGCACGGTGGAGACAAAGTAAGACAAAATTTATTTTGTCCTGCGCGAAGAAATTCCAACGAGACAAAGTAAGACAAAATTTATTTTGTCCTGCGCGAAGAAATTCCAA
>DAOUMJ010000002.1:0-1664 GCA_034411715.1 Anaerolineales bacterium
CCACAGAGAGTTTCAAAAGGTTTTCTCAGTGATCTCCGTGTTTTCTGCGGTAGAAAAATTCTTGCATAAAAAACAAGAATTTCACTGATAAGGTACTAACGTACCACCCGGAGAGAAAATAGCCGCTACCGATATTCCATGCCCATTTTGTGGAGAGACGATCAAATCCACCGCCAAAAAATGCAAGCATTGCGGTGAATTTCTGGAAGTTGGTTTGACCCGCGAGGCTATCCTGGAAAAACGTGCCGCTGAACAGGCGGCGCAAGCGGCGGCTCCGACTGCCCCGGTACCCGCGTCCCCGGTCAAGGTTACAACCACGGTGCAAGTGGATTCGGCGTCCGCTTCGGCCCCTGCCGCTCCTGCGCCAGCGATCCCTGCGGCAGAAACGCCTGTTCCAGCCCCAGTTGCTGCCGCGCCAGTGACACCGTCGGCTCCGGCTCCTGCTGTCCAGGCCGCGCAAGCGACAGTCCCTGCTCCGGCTCCTGCCTCCGCCCCGGCGGCCGGGACACCCGTTGCGGAAACGCCTGCTCCTGCCGCTCCGGCTGTCCCCGCCGCAGAAGCGCCCGTTGCAGATGCGGCGGCGCAAGCCCAGGCCAATTTACTTGCCAGCCTTTACCAACAGATCGAGGCTCTGCCCGATTCGGAAGAGAAGAAGAAACTGCTCGAAAATCTCAAGGCGCTTGAAAGCAAGAAGGATGAAGACGATGAATCTGGGGTGGAAGAGATAGTCAAGAATGTGGCCGGGTTGATTCCCGATGTGGCCGAAGTCGCCATCAACACATTGATCAACCCTGCAAGCGGACTGACCTCCCTCGTGCAAAAAGTGGCCGTGCGCATTGCCGAGAGCCAGAAAAAATAATTCCCTACGCCTTTCCAAAAGTCTCCCGCGCGGAGACTTTTAATTTTTGGAGATAACCATGACCGCTCCCATCCATTTCCAATGGCAGAACGAATTTCTCTGCAAGACCATTTATCCGATGCGCGAGACAAAACTGAGGGATTTCCTCATTTATTACAAGGAAGCCGACCTGTGGGCGCATTACAAGGACAAGGATATTGCCGCCATTCCAAACGATGCGCAGGAATATGAAGCGGGGATGAAAAACGCGCGCGTGGCCGCATTCAAGAAATACACGGAACTGCGCGCCTACCTCACCGCGTTGGATGTGCGCAGTTCGTTTGCAAAATACAATCCCATTGACGAGGAGGAATTGGCCGAGATCCACAAGAACCACCAATTCCTCGCGACGTACTGGCCGAAGGATATTCGCGGCGAGCGCGGCTTCATCCAGATGCGGATCGACTCGTGGTCGAACCACATCAACCTCATCAAGGAGTGGCTCAAGTCGCACAGGAAGCGCCTGGAGTGGATGCCCGCGACCGACCCGAATCGCGCCAAGGAGGAGGCGGGCGTGCGGACGAAGGAAACCATCACCCTGCCGATGGCGCTGGACGAAATGGATAAACTGCGCGAGTTGGATTCCACCTACGACAAGATCGAAACACCCAAGTTGGAGTGGTACAAACTTGCCAAAGCCGACCCGAATTTCAAAACCACGGAAGAGGCTGGACTTTGGCCATTTTTAGAATGATGGGATGACATGGGGCTACCTGTGGTAATGTGGAAGCACAACCAACCACATACACAGGAGAACGCCATGCCA
>DAOUMJ010000003.1:0-27689 GCA_034411715.1 Anaerolineales bacterium
GCAGGTTGCTGGTGTTTGGTGTTTTTTCTGAACATGCGCCGATTATATTAAAGTTTCCCCAGTTTGAGGAGGGTCCCTGCCCTTTTTGCAGTGGACTCACTGGTTTTCATTCCATCCGCCAGCGGGCAAAGACGGCCTGCGAAAGCAACCGCCCTGCGGATTTTTCGCGCGTCACCAGTTCGCCGCGTTCCACGTCCCCATCGAAGCCGCGCATCGTCTCCTCCAGCGCCTGCCCCACGTGAATGGCGGAGGCGCGCACCGCGTAAACCGTTATCACGACAAATAGAGGCCGCGCCGACAGGACCGCGCGGCAGGCGGCCAGCAGATCGGGCAGGGACTTGTACACCTCCCACACCTCGCCTTTCGGTCCGCGCCCGAACTTGGGCGGATCAAGAATAATCCCTTCGTACTTAACTCCGCGCCGCGCCTCGCGCTGGACGAACTTAAACGCGTCGTCCACGATCCAGCGGATGGGCTTCGCCTCCAACCCGGACAACGACTGGTTCTCGCGCGCCCACGCGACCGATTTCTTCGATGCGTCCACGTGCGTCACCTTCGCCCCGGCCGCGGCCAAAGCCAGCGTCGCCAGCCCGGTGTAGCCGAACAGGTTGAGCGCGTTCACCGGCCGATCTGCCGCTTGGACGAGGCCCGCCATCCAGTCCCAGTGCGCGGCGACCTCGGGGAAAACGCCAAGGTGGCGGCCGGGAGTCGTCATCGCCCAAAACTTCAAATCCCCATAACTCATTTGCCAGCGTTCCGAAACCTTCTTCTTCACCACCCAATGCCCCCCACTTTCCTCCGCTGTCGGTTGAAAGACCGCGTGCGCCGCGTCCCATTCGGTTTGCGAGAGGGCGCGACTCCATAGTGCCTGCGATTCGGGACGCGAGAAAATATAGGGGCCAAAGCGTTCCAGTTTCGAGCCTTCGCCCGAATCGAGCAGTTCGTAATCGCGCCAGTTTGGAGATTCGAGGAGGAGGAAATTGTCTGTCATGGGCAGAGTCGAAAGTCTCCAGGCTTTCGCCGCAACGTCTGGAGACGTTGCAGTCCGAGCATGAGTATCACGGGCGGAGTCGAAAGTCTCCAGACTTTCGCCGCAACGCCTGGAGGCGTTGCAGTCCGGGTATCGAAGTGGGAATAGCCCAAAGTACCACTTGAAATTCACCCAAAAATAATGTACAATGTGGGAGAAAGTGGTAACAAGTGGTAAGGCAAGTTGAGCGCCGGGTTCGCCCGGCGTTCACCGCATTAAAAGGATAAGTAGCACAAATGTTCTTGGGTCAATACCAGCACTCCATTGATGAAAAAGGCCGCCTGATGGTGCCGGCGCGCTTCCGTGAGATGCTGGAAGGCGGCGCCTACCTTACCCAGGGGTTCGATAAATGCCTGATGGTGATGACCGAAGCGTACTTCCAACAGGTTTATGAACGTATCAACGCCATGAACCTGACCGACCCCACCGCCCGCATCCTGCGCCGCATGTTGCTCGCCAACGCCTACCCTGTGGAAGTGGACAAGGTCGGCCGCGTCCTCGTCCCGGCCAACCTGCGCGAGTTCGCCTCGCTGGATGGCAACGCCGTCATCGCGGGACAGGGCGGCTACTTCGAGGTCTGGGCTCCCGCCGAGTGGGAGAAGCAGACCGCGCTCATCAACGACACCGAAGCCAACAACCAGCGCTTTGCCGCGCTCGATCTTTCCTCAAAATAGTAACGCAAGATTAATCTTGCGGTACTTGCCATGAAGCATCTACCCGTACTTTACCAGGAGATTATACACGCGTTGCGGCCGCACAGCCCGGGGCGTTACGTGGACGGAACGGTTGGCGCGGGCGGTCACGCCCGTGGAATTTTGGAGGCCTGCGCGCCGGACGGCGAACTGCTCGGTCTCGACCTCGACCCGCAGGCGCTGGCGCTCGCCCGAGAGACCTTGGCTCCTTTCGGGCGGCGCGCGCATCTGGCCCAGGCCTCCTACACCTCCCTGCCCCGGCAACTCGGTCAACTCGGCTGGGAGGCGGTGGACGGCATCCTCCTCGACCTCGGACTGTCTTCGATGCAACTGGATACACCCGAGCGCGGCTTTTCCTTTCAACACGACGCGCCGCTGGACATGCGCTTCGACCCCGCGAACCCGGTCACCGCCGCCAGCCTGGTGAACGGACTCGACGAAGACGAACTGACCGACCTCCTCTTCCGCTTCGGCGAGGAAACGAACGCCCGCCGCATCGCCCGCGCCGTCGTCCGCGCGCGACCGCTTCAGACCACCCGACAGTTGGCCGCGGTCATCGAGGCGATTTCTCCCCGACGCGGACGCGTCCACCCCGCGACACGGGCGTTTCAAGCGCTTCGGATCGCGGTGAACGAGGAACTCGCGTCGGTGGCGGAGGCGCTTCCGAAAGCCGCGGCTTCCCTGAGGTCCGGCGGGAGGCTGGCGGTGATCTCCTTCCACTCGCTGGAGGATCGCATCGTCAAGGATTTCTTCCGCGAGCAGAGCCGCGATTTGGTCAATCCGCCGTATACGCCCATCCACGCCGAAGAACGCAAGGCCATTCTGAAGGAAATCAATCGCAAGCCGATTATTCCATCGGAAGAAGAAATCAAAAACAATCCGAGAGCCAGAAGCGCAAAACTGAGAATTGCCGAGAAACGATGATCAACGTCACCCACCTTACACATGCCTATCGCCAGGCGCCGTGGCGCATTCAACGCCAGTGGGCCGGCGCGTTTTTGCTTGGCGTGCTGGCGCTGGCGATGATCTCCGCGCTGTATTTGGACGTGACCGCGCAGGCCGCCATTCTCGGACGCGAGATCCAAAGGTTGCGCTGGGAAACGGCTGAAATGAACCGCGCCAATGCAGATCTGCAAAGCCGCCGGGCGGCGCTGCTTTCGACGACGGTCATGGACGTCCGCGCCCGCGCCCTGGGCTATCGCCCGGCCGAGGCCGGGGAGATCCACTACCTGGTTGTGCCGGGCTACGCCCGCCCTGCGGCTGTAACGCTGGCGGTTCCCAATGCGCCGGTGAGCGCGCCCTCCACGCCTCCCGAATATACCCAGTCCCTGCTGGAGTGGATTGCCGACTACCTGCAAACGCCCGCCAGCAGGATGACCGCCGGAGCCCTGCCGTGAAGCCGTTTTCCATGCGAAGGGAATACGCCTGGCGCTCGGTCTTGGTGGCCGCGCTGCTGCCTCTCTTCGCGCTGATGGTGCTGGGGCAGATGATCCGCATCCAGATCAGCCCCGAAGCGGCCCGCTTCCGCGAACAGGCCGATACCTTTGCCGTGGTCAAGCAGACGTTCTACCCAGCGCGCGGCCAGATCTACGACCGCAAGGGCAACCTGCTGGCCGGAAACGAGACAGTTTACACGGTGGGCGTCAACATCCCGGATATGGCGGACGCCGAAGCGCTGGCGCGGGAGGTCAGCGCGCAATTGGGGCTGGATTACCAGGAGACTTACCAGAAACTGCTCAACCCCTACGGGCTGGTTTTTGTGCCGATCAAAAGCCGCCTCCGCAACGAGGAGATCGCCCCGCTGAGAGCGTTATATGAAAAACTGGCGGAGGAATCCGAGGCTACTTATCAGCCCTCCCCGTTATCCGGGCTGGAATTCCAGCCATCGCTCCAGCGCAGTTACCCTGAGAACGAACTGGCCTCGAATGTCATCGGTTTCTTCAACCACGAGAACCGCGGCATATTCGGCGTGGAAGAGAAATATAACGACCTGCTGGCAGGAGCGCCGGTGGAAGCCTGGATTCCCCGCGACCCCAACCGCGCCGCCGAACTTCCAAAAGTCCCGGACGGCACCACCCTGATCCTGACAATTGACCGCGACCTGCAATCGGCGGCTGAACGCTCGCTCGACCAGGCGCTGGTCAAGTACGGCGCGCGGAACGGAACCATCATCGTCATGCACCCGCGCACGGGCGAGGTGCTGGCCATGGCCGCCGCCCCGCGCCTGAACCTGAACGAGTTCTGGAACTACGATAAGTATTTCCGGGAAGCCTACGAGTTCAACCCCGCCATCGCCATGCAATACGAGCCCGGCTCGGTCTTCAAGATCCTGACCGTGGCCGCCGCGCTGGACGCGGGATTGGTTACGCCCCAAACCGTCTTCAACGACAGCGGCTCCATCCTGGTGGGTGGTACACTCATCCAAAACTGGGATCGCCGCCCCTGGGGGCCGCAGGATATGACCGGCTGCCTGCAATACTCGCTCAACGTCTGCATGGCGTGGCTGTCCACCAGCATGGGGCAGGACAACTTCTACGGTTACATGCAGCGCTTCGGGCTCGGGCGCCCCACCGGCATAGACCTGGCCGGGGAAACGCCGGGCCGCCTCAAGGTGCCGGGCGACCTGGACTGGAGCCTGACGGAACTCGGCACGAATTCCTTCGGCCAGGGCGTGGCGGTCAGCCCCATCCAGATGCTGATGGCGGCCTCAGCCATCGCCAACGACGGGCGCATGGTCACGCCGCACGTGTTGTACGCCCTGGTCGGCGAGGGGCGGCAGGTCAACATCAAAATGGACCCGGCCGGCGCGCCCATCCGCCCCGAAACCGCCCATACGTTGAGCCAGATGCTGGCCGTCTCGCTGGAAAACGAGGCCTCGCTGGCGCTCGTGCCGGGTTACCGCGTGGCCGGCAAGACCGGCACCGCAGAGATCCCCCTGGGCGGCGTCTACGCCAGCGACGATACCAACGTCTCGTTCGTCGGCTGGGGGCCGGTGGACGACCCGCAATTCATGATCTTCGTCTGGCTGGAAAGTCCCAGCGTCTCCATCTGGGCCAACGATACGGCCGCCCCGCTCTTCTCGGAGATCGTCCAGAAGACCGTCATCCTGCTCGGCATCCCGCCCGATGCCGTGCGTTTGCAGGTGGCGCAGCATTAATTCAAAAGCAGCGCCGCAAAATTCGTTTTGCGAGACGGCAGATAAATTCTGCGGTACCGAATCAAACATTATCAAGGACCTCATGCTCACCCTGGCCGACGCCCTCGAAGCCCTAACGAACACCCGACCGCCGGTAAACCACGTCATCACCGAAGCGGCCATTGATTCGCGCCAGGCGATTCCGGGCGCGCTGTTCGTCGCCATCCCCGGCGAAAATGTGGACGGCCACGATTTCGTGGAGGCGGCCTTCGAGCGCGGCGCCTCCTACGCGTTGATCCAGCGTGAGGTGGACGCCTCGCTGCGGACCCTCGACCTGCGCGGCGGCCTCAGCCTTGACTCCGCTGAATCGCCGAATCGTTTCGACCCGCCCCTCTGCCTGCGCGTGGACAACTCGCTCAGCGCCCTGCAACAGATCGCCCGCTTCTGGCGCCGCAAACTGGATCTCCACGTGATCGGCATCACCGGCAGCGTGGGCAAATCGTCCACCAAGGAAATGGCGGCCGAGGTGCTTTCCATGCGCTATCGCACCTTGAAAAGCCCCGGCAATTTGAACAACGAGATCGGCCTGCCGCTTTCCATCCTGCGGCTTGGATCGGGCTACGAGCGCGCCGTGCTGGAAATGGGATTCTACGTGCCGGGCGAGATCGCTTTCCTGTGCGACATCGCCCAGCCGTCCATCGGCGTTGTCACCAACATCGGCACCGTCCACGCGGAGCGCGCCGGTTCGCAGGAGGCCATCTTCACCGGCAAATCCGAACTGGTACAGGCCCTCCCTCCCGCCCCTGAGGGAACGGCCATCCTGAACTTCGACGATCCCTGGGTGCGAAAAATGGAGGAGAAGACCCGCGCCCGCGTCTTTTTCTACGGGCTTTCCCCGGAGGCCGACCTGTGGGCCGACGAGATTCAGGGACTCGGCCTGGACGGCATCCGCTTCCGATTACATTACCAGTCCGAGACGCTGCACGTTCACGTCCCGCTGATCGGACGGCACTCCGTCCACACTGTTCTACGCGCGGCGGCGGTCGGTCTCGTGGAGGGACTGAACTGGCAGGAGATTCTCGAAGGCCTGCGCCAGGGCCACACCCAATTGCGCCTGGTGGCAGTGAGAAGCCAGAAGGGCGCGCTCCTGCTCGACGACACCTACAACGCCTCGCCGGAATCCATGCTGGCCGCGCTCAACCTGCTGGACGAACTGGAAGGCCGCAAGATCGCCGTGCTGGGCGATATGCTCGAACTCGGCCCCTACGAAAAGCAGGGACACGACATGGTCGGCCTGCGCGCCGCCCGCGTGGCGGACGCGCTGCTCACGCTCGGGCCGCGCGCCCGCGCGATTGCCGCGGCCGCCCGAAGGTCCGGCATGGAGCGCTCGAACATCCACGAGTTCGAAGAGATCGAACCCATTATCGAATGGCTGGAGAAGAACCTGGCGAGCGACGACGCGGCGCTCATCAAGGGCTCGCATGGATTACGGATGGACCGCATCGTGGCCGCCCTGGAGGTGCGCTCGTGAACCAGATGCCCCTCTCGCTCAGCCTGGCGGTGCTGGCCTTCATGATGACGGTCATCTGGGGTGGGCCGCTGCTGCGCATCCTGCGGCATTTCAAGATCGGCAAGATCATCCGCGTGGAGGAACCGGGACATCATGCCGTAAAGATGGGAACCCCCACGTTGGGAGGCGTGATGTTCGTCCTGCCGGTGGCGCTGCTCACCCTGCTGTTGAACGCTTCCAGCCTTTGGGGGGTGCCGGGCATCGGGCGTTCCATCCTCCTGCCGCTGGTGGTGATGGCGGCCTTTGCCGTGCTCGGCGCAGTGGATGATTGGGAGGGCATCCGCGGCCCGCGTCGCGGCGAGGGAATGCGCTCGCGCAAGAAATTCATGATCCAGGTGGCATTGGCGCTCGCCACGGCCTGGGCGCTCAAATACCTTTTGCAGGCGCCGGACCTCTACCTGCCCGGCTACCCCATCGAGATCGAACTCGGCGTGTGGTACATCCCGATCGCGGCCTTCATCATCGTTTCGATGGCCAACGCGGTCAATTTCACGGACGGGCTGGACGGGCTGGCGGGGCTGATCGCCGCCACCGCTTTCGTGGCCTACGGCGGGATCGCCCTGATGCAGGGACAAACCTACGTGGCGCGCTTCTGCTTCATCATGACCGGCGCGCTTTTCGGATTCTTGTGGTTCAACGTCCACCCCGCCATGCTGATCATGGGCGACACCGGTTCGCAGGCCCTCGGCGCCGCCCTGACGGTCATCGCGTTGATGACCGGGCAATGGGCGATGCTGCCGGTCATCGCCGTCATCCCGGTCAGCGAGATGGTGAGCGTGGTGATCCAGATCGTTTATTTCCGCGCCACCAAAGGACGGCGCTTCTTCAAGATGGCGCCCCTGCACCTGCATTTCGAATTGCTCGGCTGGAGCGAGACGCAAGTGGTGCAGCGGTTTTGGTTGATCGGCTTGTTAGCGGCAATGGTTGGAGTTGGCTTGGCGTTAGTTTGATAGTTATGTAGTTTGGTAGTTACGTAGTGCGTATTGCGTATTGCGTAAACTGATGACTGATGACTGATCACTGATGATTAACTGGACTGGCAAACGCGTTCTCATTCTCGGCGCGGCGCGGCAGGGACAATCGCTGGCGCGCTGGCTGGCGCGTCACGGCGCGCGCGTCGTCCTGAACGACCTGCGCCCGCTGGACGATATGCGCGCCGCGCAAACCGCCCTCCGCGACGTGGACGTGGAATGGGTGCTGGGCGGGCATCCGCTCGAACTGCTCGAAGGCGTGGATCTGGTCTGCCCCTCCGGCGGCATCCCCCTCACCCTGCCCATCGTGGTCGAAGCCATACAGCGCGGCATCCCTTTTTCGAACGACACGCAGATCTTCCTGGAGGCCGCGCCGTGCAAAACCATCGGGATCACCGGCTCGGCCGGCAAGACCACCACGACGGCGCTGGTGGGCGAGATGGCGAAACTGGCATTCAACAAAGATGAAAGCGGAAGGATGAAAGAGGAAAAGCCGTCCATTCAACTTTCATCCCTCATCTCTCGTCCTTCCGTGTTTATCGGTGGCAATATTGGAGACCCCTTGATCAACTACGTTGACGAAATGAAACCCGAAGACCTCGCCATTTTGGAGATCTCCAGTTTTCAATTGGAGCAGATGACCGCCTCCACGAATATCGCGGCTGTCCTCAACATCACCCCCAATCACCTCGACCGCCACGGCACGATGGAGGCCTATACCGCCGCCAAGGCGCGCATTCTCGATTTCCAGAGCGAGGGAAGCGCCGCCGTTCTCGGCCGCGACGACGCCGGCAGTTGGGGCTTGCGCGGCCGTGTGCGCGGCAAACTGCTGGCCTTCAGCCTGTCGCCTCTCGATGAAGGTCTCGACGGTTCTTATCTCGACAATGGCCTGCTCGCGTTGCGGGACGGCTTCGCCTACATCCCCCTGCTGTTGCGCGAAAAGATCCAACTGCGCGGCGACCACAACGTGAGCAACGCGCTGGCCGCCTTCGCCATCGGCCACGCGGCGGGATTTCCGCTTGACGCCATGCTGGCCGCCGCCGAGGAATTTCGCGGCGTGCCGCACCGGCTGGAATTCGTCCGCGAGCGGAACGGGGCGCGCTGGTACAACGACTCGATTGCCACCGCTCCCGAGCGGACGATGGCCGCCATCCGCGCCTTCGACGAGCCGATCGTGCTCCTTTTGGGCGGGCGCGACAAGAACCTGCCGTGGAAGGATTTGGCCGATCTCGTCCGCGCGCGCGTGGAGCATGTGATTTTGTTTGGGGAGGCGGCGGGGCTGATCGAGGCCGCGCTCGGCCCAACGTCGGGCAGGACGCGCAGTCAGTCCCGTTGCGCCGGCCTGCGCGAGGCGGTGAGCCGCGCCGCGCAGGTGGCCGAGCCGGGTTCGGTCGTCCTGCTCTCGCCGGGCGGGACGAGTTTCGATGAATTTACCGATTTTGCGGAACGCGGAGAAAGGTTCAAGACATGGGCGCTGGAACTTTCGTAAATTCGCCAACGTACGCCGCGCAGGAATCTCCCGCCCGCCGCGTGGACGCGCCGTTCCTGCTGGCGCTGATCGGCCTGCTGGTCTTCGGGCTGATCGTGCTGTTTTCGGCCTCCTGGGATTACTCGCTCATCGTCCTGGAACTGTCTCCGACCTACATGTTCGGCCGCCAGTTGCTGTGGCTGGGGATCGGTCTGGCCGGCGCGTACGCCCTTTCGCGCCTGGATTATCACCATTGGAGCAAATTGATCGTCCCGGCCATGTTCCTGACGATCCTTATGCTGATCGGCGTGTTGCTGATAAAAGAGATCCGCTTCGGCGCGAAACGCTCCTTCTTCGACGGCTCGGTGCAGCCCTCGGAACTGGCGAAACTGGTGAGCGTAATCTATCTTTCGGTCTGGTTGTACGCCAAACGCGAGAGCCTGCGGCTCTTCAGTTTCGGGCTGCTTCCCCTGAGCGTCATCCTGGGCGTCTTCAGCGGCTTGATCTTTTTGCAGCCCGATCTGAGCGCGGCCGGCACTGTCATCCTGATCGGCGGCCTGCTGTTCTTCCTGGCAGGCGGCGATCTCAAACAGATCGCTTTCATGCTGCTGGTCGCCCTGACGGTGGGATGGCTGGTGGTGCAGATAAGCGAGACGGGGCAGGAACGCATTGCCGATTTCATCAAGGGATTGAAAGACCCCACCCAGGCCTCGTATCACGTTCTGCGTTCGTTCGAGGCGGTGGTGGGAGGCGGTTTCTTCGGGCGGGGGCTGGGCCAGTCGCTCAGCAAATTTACCGGCCTGCCGTTCCCCCCCACCGACAGCATCTTCGCAATTGTGGTGGAGGAACTGGGCCTGCTCGGTTCGGTCTTCCTGATGGGGCTATACGCCCTGCTGATCTGGCGCGGGCTGGCGATTGCCCGCCGCGCGCCCGATATGCTCGGCACCCTGCTCGCCTCCGGCTTGGTCCTCTGGATCGGCGCGGAGGCCCTGATCAACATGGCCGTGATGGTGGGGCTGATGCCCTTCGCAGGCAACGCCCTGCCCTTCGTCAGCGCGGGCGGCTCGAACCTGACCGTGATGCTGGCGGCGGCCGGCATTGTGATGAACATTTCCCGCCAGCGGGGCGCGGGAACGCAAACGGACGACGAATGGAGGTTCTTCGGTGCGGATCTTGATCTGCGCGGGCGGAACGGGCGGCGGCGTGTATCCCGCCCTGGCCGTTCTCGAACAGTTGCAGAATGAACCTGCAACAGCAAACCTGGACCTGCTCTGGGTCGGCGGCGAAGGCGGCATGGAGGAGGCGCTTGTGAAACGCGCCGGCATCCCCTTCCAGACCATCCCGGCCGCGGGCGTGCATGGCGTGGGGCTGCGCGCCCTGCCGGGCAACCTGGGCAAACTGGCGCGCGGGTATCTGGCCTCGCGCAGGATTTTGCGCGAGTTCCGCCCCGATGCCCTGTTCTTCACCGGCGGCTACCTGGCCGCGCCGATGGCGCTGGCGGGGGTGAAAATCCCCAACCTGCTCTACGCGCCGGATATCGAACCGGCGCTGGCGCTCAGGACGATCGGCCGATTCGCCAAACGCATCGCCGTCACCGCGCCCGAATCGAAGGATTATTTCCCCTCCCGCGCCCGCGTTGCGGTGACCGGCTACCCGGTGCGCGCGGACCTTCTGAAATGGGAGCGCGCCGAGGCGCGCGCGGCCTTCAACCTTCATGGCGACAAACCCATCCTGCTGGTCACCGGCGGAAGCCGCGGGGCGCGATCCATCAACCAGGCCGTGATCCACAACCTGCCCGCCCTGCTCGAACTGGCGCAGGTAATCCACGTCAGCGGGCAATTGGATTGGCCGGTTGTCGAAACCGCGCAGGCCGCCCTGCCCGAGACGCAGAAGCGGGATTATCGCGCCTTCCCCTATCTGCACGAGGAGATGAGCGCGGCGCTGGCGGCTTCGGATCTGGCCGTCTCACGGGCGGGCGCGTCCACGCTGGGTGAATACCCCCTGCTGGGCCTGCCCGCCATCCTCATCCCGTATCCGCACGCCTGGCGTTACCAAAAGGTAAACGCCGATTATCTCGCCCGCCGCGGGGCGGCCGTCGTGTTGCAGGACGCCCGCCTGAAGGAAGAACTGCCTGGCGCGATACGCCAAATTCTGGAAACACCCGCCCGGCGCGAGGCCATGCGCGAGGCCATGCGCGCCCTGGCCCGTCCACGCGCCGCCAGCCAGATTGCAGGTCAACTCATGGAATTAGCCGGAGAGGTGCGCCTATGATCAGCATCATTTATATATTCTGGATGTACGTGATCCTGTTCGCGGTGATCGGCGCGTTGCGCGGCTGGGCCAAGGAACTGCTGGTCGGCTTCGCCGTGGTGGTGGCCATCGCGCTGAACTATTTATTGCATACCTACGCGCCCATGGTGAAGGGATTGCCGCCGGACGATCTCACGTTGTTTTGGGTGCGGAGCATCGTGCTGGGGGTGCTGGTCTACTTTGGCTACCAGACCGTCATCAGCGTGGCGCGCTTCCAGGCCGCCGCCCGCCGCGAACGCCTGCAGGATTCGCTCTTCGGCTTCTTCCTGGGCGCCGTCAACGGCTACCTCGTGGCCGGTTCCTTCTGGTATTACCTCCACCAGGCAGGCTATCCCGGCGATTTTTACCAGTCGCCGCAGAATGCGGTTCTTCAAAAAAGCATCGCGGCCATGATCGAATACATGCCGCCGCACCTGCTCGGCAGCCCGGGCATCTACTTCGCGGTCATCATCGTGCTGGTCTTTATCCTGGTCGTTTACGTTTAATCGCCAATTACCGATTACTACCATGACTCACATCCACTTCATCGGCATCGGCGGGACGGGGCTTTCCGCCATCGCGCGCCTCCTGCTGGAAATGGGAGAGACCGTCTCCGGCTCGGACCGCGTCCTCTCGCCGTTTGCCGAGAAATTGCAGACCGACGGCGCGACGATATACGTCGGCCACAACGCCCAGAACGTGGCGGGCGCGGACTGGGTGGTGCGTTCCTCCGCCGTCGCGGACGACAACCCCGAAGTGACGGAGGCGCGCAAGCGCGGCATTCCCGTCGCCAAACGCGCCGACTTCCTGGGCCGCCTGATGGAAGACAAGACCGGCATCGCCGTGGCAGGCGCACACGGCAAGACCACCACCACCGCCATGATCGCCTGGATGCTTTTCGCGCTCGGACGCGATCCCTCGTTCATCATCGGCTCCACGCTCGCCAACCTGAAGACCAACGCGCGGGCGGGGAAAGGCCGCCTCTTCGTCATCGAAGCCGACGAGTACGACCGCATGTTCCTCGGGCTCAAACCGTTCTACGCCGTCGTCACCAACATCGAACACGACCACCCCGATTGCTACCCGGCCTTCGAGGATATGGTCGCGGCCTTCGAGACCTTCGCGTCGCTCGTGCCGCACGACGGCGCGCTGATCGCCTGCCTCGACGATCCCGCTTCCAGCGCGTTGCTCCACAGCGCGCGCAAGGCGGGAAGGAACGTGGTGGGCTACGGCCTGCAAGGCGAGCAGACCCTCAACGCCCCGCAATGGACGTTGGCGCGCGATCTGCAACCCAACGCGCGCGGCGGCTTCGATTTCGAGGCGGTCTCCAACATCTTTCACGAGACCGAGTCGATTCCCGTTTCGCTGCAGGTTCCCGGCAAACATAACGCGCAAAACTCCCTGGCCGCGCTTTCAGTGGCCGCGCTGCTGGGATTGCCGCCCAAAAAGGCCGCCGAGGCGCTGGGCGAATTTCGCGGCGCGGGCCGCCGCTTCGAGGTGGTTGGCGAGGTCAACGACATCACGATCATCAACGATTACGGCCACCACCCCACCGAGATCAAGTCCACGCTGGCCGCGGCGCGGGCGCGCTATCCAAAGAGGCGCATTGTGGCCGTCTGGCAGCCGCACACCTACTCGCGCACGCAGACCCTCTTCGATCAATTCGTCAAAGCCTTCGACGACGCCGACGAAGTTCTCGTCACCGAAGTCTACGCCTCGCGCGAACCCAAACAGGATTTCACCAGCGCGATGGTGGTCAGTTCCATGCGCCATCCCTCGGTCCATTTCCAGGCCGCGTTGGAGGACGCGACAAAATATTTGCGCGACCATCTCCGCCCCGGCGATGTGTTGATCGTCTTCTCCGCCGGAGACGCCGACCAGATCAGCGCGGATGTGCTGGCTGGATTATCGTAACGCAAAATTTATTTTGCAAATTGCAGACGCAAAATGAATTTTGCGGTACAGCAAGGTGAACCATGCAAAAGAAAACCGAACCCCGCCGATTCGAATCTGTGACTTTGGGCCTGCCGCCGCTCAAAATGGTTTTGGTGCACGCAGACGAGGTGCGGCGCGTCCAACGCCCTGCCAGGAAGACAGTCCTGCCGCACAAGTCTCAGAAGGAATTGGAGAACCTGAAAGCGGTGATCAAGTTGATAGATCATTTGACGGAGAAAGAGTAAGTAGATCATCCGTCATTGCGAGGAGGGCGTTCTTCCCGACGAAGCAATCCCCAGGCAACACGAGATTGCTTCGCAAAGAACGCTCGCAATGACGGGAGATAACGTGTAGGTTTTTTAATCAAACTCGTGATTTATTGAAACTGGAACATGGAATGATGTTGAACCTCCCCACCCTGCGCGCTGTGTTTGGCGAACGGCTACAAGAGAACGCGGCTCTTGCGCCGTACACGTCCGCGCGCATCGGCGGGCCGGCGGACGCGCTGCTCGTCGTCAAATCCGCGGATGAACTGGCGGAGACAGTAACGCGGCTGTGGGAGATGCAGGCTCCGTATGTGATTCTCGGCGGCGGATCGAATGTCCTCGTCAGCGATCGCGGTGTGCGCGGCGTGGTGATTCTGAATCGGGCAAAAGCGGTTCGTTTCGAAACGGGCGAGCATCCCACGGTCTGGGCTGAATCGGGGGTCGTGTTCAGCAATCTCGCGAACCGCGCGGCCGAGTTGGGTCTCGCGGGACTCGAATGGGCGGCGGCCGTCCCAGGCACGGTCGGCGGCGCGGTGTACGGCAACGCGGGCGCGTTCGACGGCGACGTGGCGGGCAGTCTCATCTCCGCGGAAATTTTGACCGTGCATGGCCGCGAGCGTTGGCCTGTGGAAAAAATGGAGTACGGATACCGCGCCAGCGCGCTGAAACGCTCCACCTTAAAATTTGCGATTTTGTCCGCGGAATTACGTCTCAGGCATGGCGTAAAAGAGGATGTTCGGTTTAAAATGGGCGAATTCGTTTCCAGGCGCAAGTCCACGCAGCCGCCCGGCGCCAGCATGGGTTCGATGTTCAAAAATCCCGAGGGCGATTTCGCGGGACGCCTGATCGAAGCCGCGGGTTTGAAAGGCACGCGCATCGGCAACGCCGAGATCAGCACGATGCATGGAAATTTTTTCGTGAATCATGGCGATACGAAGGCAAGCGATGTTCGCAAGTTGATCGAACTGGCGCAAAAGGCTGTGCTGGAAAAATTTGGAGTCAAGTTGGAATTGGAGATTGAAATGATTGGCGAATGGGATACGTAGTACGCAGTGTGTAGTGCGTACTGCGTAGTGCGTATTGCGTAATGGAGCGATCATGGAAAAGTTTGTCAATTTTCAGGAATGGTTGACCACTGTGTCGCCGACACTGCAAGGCGACGCCTTATGGAGGATGAAGGTCTATCAAGTGGCAGTTTTTATCGGCGACCTGGCATGGCCTGATGTGACAAAGTTAATGCGTGACCGCCGAACCATTGGTTTATCCGAGCAATTGTACGAAGCCGTTGGCTCGATTAGCGCAAATCTCGCGGAAGGATATTCCCGCAGTTCAGGTAAAGACCGCGCCAGGTTTTACGAATACTCACTTGGCTCTGCTCGTGAAAGCCGCGATTGGTATTACAAAGGACGCCATATCCTTGGCGATGAAGTGGCAGAACATCGAATGCAACTTTTAACTCAAATCATTAAACTGCTCCTCACCATCACACCCGAAGAACGCACTCGTACAATTCGAGAAGAAGAAGCCAAATACCATACAAGTTCAGAATTAACCCTTGACCAACTTCTCGAAAAAGCGCCTCTACCATAACTCATTACGCAATACGCAATACGAAATACTATGTCAACCAAACCCTCCGGTTTACGAATTGCCGTCCTCTTCGGCGGACGCTCCGGCGAGCATGAAGTCTCGCTGATGTCGGCGCGCTCGGTGATCGCCGCGCTCGACCCCGCAAAATACGAGATCTTCCCGGTCGGCATCACGCACGCGGGAAATTGGGTGACAGGTGAAAATGTTCTCGACGCGTTGGAGCAGGGCAAAGCCGAAAACCTGATTCCCGCCACGATTTTTCCCGATCCCTCCGAGAAAGGTCTTTACGGAATACGCAATACGCAACACGGAGAGATGCTCGAACTACTGACCTCCCTCGATGTCGTCTTCCCCGTCCTGCACGGAACATTTGGCGAGGACGGCACGGTGCAGGGATTGTTCGAATTGGCCGATGTGGCCTACGTCGGCGCGGGCGTGGTCGGTTCCGCCGTCGGCATGGACAAGGGCATCTTCAAGGATGTGATGCGCGCCAACGACATCCCCGTGGTGGACTGGGTGATCCTGCGCCGCTCGGAGATCGAGCGCGACATGGAAGCCGCCATCCGCAAGGCCGAGACTGTGGGCGCGTATCCGCTTTTCACCAAACCCGCCAACCTGGGTTCCTCGGTGGGAATCACCAAATGCAACAGCCGCGCCGACCTGGGCGAAGGGTTGATGGAAGCCGCGGCCTTCGACAGGCGCATTCTCGTGGAGCGTGGCGTCGTCAACGCGCGCGAGATCGAGGTCAGCGTGCTGGGCAACAATGAGCCGATCGCCTCGGTATGCGGGGAAGTTTTGCCGAGCCGCGAGTTCTACTCGTACGAGTCGAAATACGTGGACGGCACGAGCGGGCTGGTCATCCCCGCGCAGATTCCCGAGGAGACATCGAATCAGATTCGCGATTACGCCGTCCGCGCCTACAAGGCGATTGACTGCGCGGGCATGGCGCGCGTCGATTTCTTCCTCGAAAAGGAAACGGAACGCGCCCTTCTCAACGAAGTGAACACCCTGCCCGGGTTTACCAGTATCAGCATGTACCCGAAACTTTGGAACGCGACAGGCATTTCGTATCCCGAACTGGTGGATCGCCTGATCCAACTCGCGCTGGAACGCAAGGCCGAGCGCGACGCGACCACGCGTGAATTCCGGAGGAGCGAGTGAGCGGACGAGAGACCCCCACCCGCGCGGACATCGTGCGCCAGCGGCGAAAGCAGGAAGAGATTCGCCGCTCGAAGCGCCCCGCCCCGCGCGCCTCGCTCCCGACCCCGACGTTACCGCGCCGCGGCGTGACGCTGGACGCGTCCACGCAGCGCGTCAGGCAACAGGTCAAACCCGTCCGCAAGTATGAGGCGGTGGCTGCGGCCGCGCCGATGACGACAGGACTGCAAACCCCTGCCCTGCCCCGCATCCGCGTGGGTTGGAGGCTGTTGTCGTTCTTCCTCGCCGCGATTTTCGGCGCGGGCATTTACTTCGCGTGGACATCCCCTGTCTTCCGCGTCCCGCCCGCGGCGTTGACCGGCAATCGAATGTTGACAGCCGAGGAGATCGAAACGGTTCTACATTTGAACGGCGCGCCTGTCTACTTCATCGTCCCCGCGGACGTGGAGAACGCCCTGCGGCTCAACTTTCCCGAAATCATTTCGGTAAAAGTCTCGGTGGAACTGCCGAACAAAGTCCTGGCAGCCATCGTGGAACGGCAACCCGTCATCCGCTGGGAGCAGGACGGCGCGTTCGCCTGGGTGGACGCGGAAGGCGTGATCTTCCGTCCGCGAGGCGAAGCGGAGGGCCTGGTGGTGGTCGGCGCGTCGGGATCGCCGCCCGCCGGCCGCAAATCCGAGGGCGATCCGCTGGCGCCCGTTCCGTACGTCGCGCCGCAGATCGTGGAGTCAATCCGATTGCTATACCCGCACGTCCCGCAGGGATCGGTCCTGCTGTACGATCCGAAGCACGGAATCGGCTGGGTGGACGGGCGCGGCTGGACAGCCTGGTTTGGCTCGAATCCCGAGCAGACGGACATGAAATTGCGCGTGTACGCCGCGCTGGTGGATTCGATCTTGCAGCGCGGCATCACGCCCTCGTTCATCAATGTGGCGTACCCAAGCGCGCCATACTATCGAGTAGGTCAATGACATGGATGAGATCGTTGTAGGCATTGACGTTGGCACGACGAAGACCTGCACGCTGGTCGGGCGGGTGGAGGATACAAAATCCATCCGCATCCTCGGCGTGGGCATCGAGCCGTCGGAAGGGATCAAGAAGGGCAACATCGTGGATTTGAACGCCGCCACGCAGGCCATCCGCCGTTCGGTGCAGCGCGCCGAGCATACGTCTGGGTTGGAGATCACGAGCGCGCTGGTGAGCCTGGCGGGCGCGCACGTTTCCTCGGTGAACAGCCGCGGGTCTTCGGCCATCACAGCCGGGATCGTGGACGAACTGGACGTGTACAACGCCCTCGACGGGGCGCGCGCCATCGCCATCCCCCCGGATCGCGAGATCGTCCACGTCATCACGCGCGGTTTCTCGATTGACGGGCAGGACGGCATCCGCCAGCCCATCGGCCTGCACGGTTACAAACTGGAAGTGGAGACGCACATCATCACCGCCTCGGCCGCGACGGTGGACAACCTGCGCCAGTGCGTGGGCGCGGCGGGCGTGAAGGAAATGCAATTCGTGTTGAACCCGCTGGCTTCGGGCGAGGTGACGCTCACCGAGCAGGAGCGCGAAATGGGCGTGGCTGTCTGCGACATCGGCGGCGGGACGACCGACCTGGCGATCTACGTGGACGGAAATGTCTGGCATACGATGGTGCTGGCCGTGGGCGGCAACCACATCACGCAGGACATCGCGCACGGACTGCGCCTGCCCGTCGCTCAGGCCGAGGAAGTGAAGAAACAGCAGGGTCACGCGCTGCGCGGCGAAGTCGGCCCCGAGGAGTATTTTTCCATCCGCCCGTTCGGCGAGGATCACGCCGTGCAGATCAACCGGCAGGACCTGGCGCACATCATCGAAGCGCGCGTGGCCGAACTTTTCAAACTCATTCACCTGGAGATCAAACGCTCGGGTTACGACGGCCTGCTCCCTGCGGGCCTGGTGTTGACCGGCGGGTCGTCCATGCTGCCTGGAATCAAACGACTCGCCTCGAGCGTGATGGGAGTCCCTGTGCGCGCCGCGCAGCCCGAAAACCTGGTCGGCCTCGTGGACAAATTGAATTCCCCCGCGTATTCCACAAGCGTTGGACTCTTGTATTGGGGATTCAGCGCGCACGAAGGCATGACGAATCCGAAACGCGGAAGAAGGCGCCGCGCGAAAGGGGAACGGAACGCGGTGTTTGCGAACGTCAAAGAATGGATCAAGAGGTTGCTGCCATGAATCGGACTCCAACGTCTCCCGACGTTGGATATCCAAAGTCTGGAGACTTTGGAGTCCGCGCATAATCGGTACTTATTACCCTACGCGCAAAATTACTTTGCCTGTATAATCCCGAAAGGAGAAGCCTTATGGACGCGAACAAAGCCACACGAAACCAGCCAACCGAATCGTTTGCACGCATTAAAGTGATCGGTGTTGGAGGCGGCGGATCGAACGCCGTGAACCGCATGATGGACGAAGGCATTCAGGGCGTGGAGTTCATCGCCGTCAACACCGACGCGCAGGCGCTCATGCTCTCGAAAGCGCCCGTCCGAGTCCGACTCGGAGACAAGTTGACGCGCGGCCTCGGCGCGGGCGGCGACCCCGAGATCGGGCGCAAGGCCGCGGAGGAGACATCCGACGAACTCTACAACGTGCTGAAAGGCTCGGACATGGTCTTCGTCACCGCGGGCATGGGCGGAGGTACCGGCACCGGCGCCACGCCCATCGTCTCGCAGATCGCCAAGGAATCGGGCGCGCTGACCATCGGCGTGGTGACGCGTCCGTTCACCTTCGAAGGCATGAAGCGCACGCAGTCCGCGGAACAGGGCATCGGCAAACTCAAAGAACACGCCGATACGCTCATCGTCATCCCCAACGACCGCCTGCTTCAACTGGCCGATAAACGCGCCAGTTTGCAAGACTCGTTCCGCATAGCCGATGAGGTTCTGCACCAGGGCATTCAGGGCATCTCCGAACTCATCACCACGCCCGGCCTCATCAACCTCGATTTCGCCGACGTGCGTACGATCATGGGCGAAGGCGGCGCGGCCCTCATGGCGGTCGGTCATGGCGAAGGGGACGAGCGCGCCCGCAAAGCCGCCGAGCAGGCCATCTCGAGTCAACTGCTCGACATCACAATTGACGGCGCGCGCGGCGTGCTGTTCAACGTGACGGGCGGCCCCAACCTGACGCTGTTCGAGGTCAACCAGGCCGCGGCCATCATCCGCGAGACGGCGCATCCCGACGTGAACCTGATCTTCGGCGCGGTCATTGACCCGAACATGGGCGATGCAGTCCGCATCACCGTCATCGCCACCGGCTTCGAACGCGGCGGACTTCCGCGACGCGTGCTCGAACGCCCCGCGGCGACGCGCCGCTCGGAGCCTGCCTCCCAGCCAGCGCATTTCATCCGCCCGCTGGAAAACGTCTCGGTCGGCGCGTCCCGCGAACCCAAAGCGGACGAGGCCGGCAAGTCCGCGCCTCCCGTCAACTTCGGAAGCGACGATCTGGATATTCCGACGTTTTTGAGAAATCGAAGATAAGCCCTCACCCCCGGCCCCTCTCCCGATGACGGGAGAGGGGTATTTCACCCTCACCCCCGGCCCCTCTCCCGATTGCGGGAGAGGGGCGTTTCTTGCGCAAGCGCCATCTCCCCTTCTCTTTCCCCGAATGGGAAGAGAGAAGGGGAGATAGTGGGGGAATGTGACGAATGTGAAATGTGACTTTTATCGCTGTATCTCGGACAAAATACATTATAATCGCCCCGATTTTGGTCTGGCAATTTGGAATTAAAGGTGGCTGTCTGACCATTCTGCAAAGTCTCCGCGATGGAGACTTTGCGATTACACCAACTCAGGAGATGCTATGATCCAGAAGGTTTTGAAATGGCTGGGGGGGCCGCTGGGTCGGGTGGCGCTGGTCATCGGCGCGCTGGCGGTTCTCAGCGCGGCGATCTGGGGGATCAGCGTCATCCAGAAGCCGCCCGCGCAGCCCATCGAATTCCCGCACGTCCGTCACGTGGCGATGGGAATTCAGTGTTTATATTGCCATCCCGGCGCGGCGCGCGGACCTTCCTCAGGTCTGCCAACGCCTTCGAAATGCTGGGGTTGTCACCAGCAACTGGCGATCACAAAGACGAGCAAACTGCTGCCGCCTCTCGTGCAGGCCATCGAAAACGGCACGCCGCTGAACTGGGTGCCGGTGGCGCAGGTTCCCGATTTCGTGCAATACAACCATCGTCCGCACCTCGCGGCCGGGTTGAACTGCGAAGACTGTCACGGCGATGTGGGGAAGATGAACGTGTACGAAAATCCGCAGGTGCTCAACATGGGCTGGTGCCTCAACTGTCATCGTGAAAAGTCGGCGGGGAACCCGGAGTTGGAGGCCAAACTCCTCGACTGCGGCACCTGTCATTATTAGACCGGGTGAAAGGATAAACGCATGACTCGAAAAATTTCCCGGCGCGATTTTCTGAAACTGGCTGGTGTGGGCGCGGCGACCACCGCGGTGTTGACCGGGTGCGGCCCGGCCGCCAAGTACGTGACGCGCCAACCCTACTTCGAAATGCCGGAGTACGCCTACAACGGCGAAAGCACATTCTATGCCACCGCCTGCCGCGAATGCGCCGCGGCCTGCGGACTCGTCGTCCGCACCATGCAGGGACGGGCGATCAAAGTGGAAGGCAATGCCAGCCACCCCGTCAATCTCGGAAAGACCTGCGCCCGCGGCCAGACCACGCTGCAGGGACTTTACAACCCCGACCGCGTCGCCGCTCCCGTCAAACAGGGGCGCGCCAAAAATCTCGGCGGCAGCACGCTGACGTGGGACGACGCCATCGTAACCGTCTCCGACGCCCTCCGAAATTACAAACCGTCCGAGGTCGCCTTCCTGATGGGCATGGCGCCCGATCATCTCTTCGATCTCGCCTCTGAATTGACCTCGAACCTGGGCGCGCCCGCCCCCGTCCGCTTCGGCGCGCTGGGCATGTTCGAGAGCCGCGCCACCCTCGCCAAAGCCGCGCAGGAAATGTTCGGCCAGCCCGCCCTGCCCTTCTTCGACATGGCCAACGCCGAGGTGGTCGTCTCTTTCGGCGCAAACTTCCTCGAGACCTGGCTCTCGCCGGTCGCGTATACGCGTGGCTACTCGAAAATGCGCAAGGGACACGGCGGCAAGCGCGGCTACTTCGTTCAATTCGAATCACGGATGTCGCAGACCGGCGCGGCAGCCGACGAGTGGATCCCGATCCGCCCCGGGACCGAGGGGCTGGCCGCGCTGGCCCTCGGCCGGCTCTACGCCGAGGCGGTTGGCGGCCCGCTCCCGCCCTCCCTCGCGGCGGTGGACGCGGCCGCGGCGGCGGGCAAGGCCGGTGTGAGCCTGGCGGCTTTGCAGGCGATTGCGGCGCGCCTCGCCCAGTCCGCGGCCCCGCTGGCAATCGTCGGCGGCGCGGCCCTCGCGCACACCAACGGACTTCAAAACGCCAAAGCCGCGCTGGCGTTGAACGCGGCCCTGGGCAACCTCGGGCAGCCGGGCGGCGTGTTCCTTTCCCCGCTGGCGCCGGGCGCGGATCAATATCACCGCCCCGCCTCCGCGCAGGAGATGGCCGAATTCGTGAAGAAACTGGGATCAGGCACGGTGAAGGTTTTGTTCGTTCACGGCGTGAATCCCATCTTTGAATTGCCCAAATCGCTCGGTTTTGCCGAGGCGCTCAAGAAAGTGGAGACAGTCATCTCGTTCGCGACCTTCCCCGATGAGACCGCCCTGGCGTCCGACTATATTTTCCCCGATCATCACGCGCTCGAAAGTTTCGGTTATCAGCGCGCCGTCACCGGCGCGGCCGAATCCACGCTTTCGGGCGCGCAGCCGGTCGTCTCGCCCTTCCACAACACCCGCGCCAGCGCGGACGTTTTGCTGGCGGCCGCGGCGCAGGCGGGACAGTCGCTTCCCTACGCGGACGAGTTCGCCTTCATCCAGTCCAAACTCCAGCAGTTCGTTCCCCTCGCGGGCGGGAATTTTGCCGCGCCGGAGATCAACACGTTCATGGCGTTCTTCCAGCAGCACGGCGGCTGGTGGATGACCGGCGACGCGCGGGTCTCCCCGTCCGCCGCGAACGGCGCGGTGAACGTCGCCGAGCCGGTGTTCGAGGAGGGCGAGTTCTTCCTCGTCCCGTTCGTTTCGCCCACGTTGGCCGAGGCGGGCGCGAACAAGCCCTGGCTTCAGGAAGCGCCCGACCCCACCACCACCGTCATGTGGAACACGTGGGTGGAGATTCATCCCGACACCGCCCACGAACTTGGCATCGAAAACGACGACGTGGTGAGGCTCGTCAGCGCGGCCGGGGAGGTGGAAGCGCCCGTTTATCTGTACCCGGCCATTCGTCCAGATGTGATCGCCATTCCCTTCGGGCAGGGACACACCGCCTACGGTCGTTACGCGGCCGGGCGCGGCGCCAATCCCGCCGACCTGTTCGGCGCGCGCTTCAACGAAGCCGGCGACCTGGCCTTCGCGGGCGTCAAAGTCCGCGTGGAGAAGACCGGGCGAAAGCAATTCCTGTCCCGCCTCGAAAGCCGCATCGGGGTCTACGGCGAAGGCATGGGCGAAGGGCATTAGGAGTGAGAGATGACAACGATTGACTTGAATCTCGTCGGCGCGAAAGGCGCCATCGTGGAGGAAGCCGAGGGCAAGTGGGGCATGGTCATTGACCAGGACCTCTGCACCGGCTGCCAGGCATGCGTGACGGCCTGCGCCATGGAAAACAACATCGCCTTTGTGGGCGAGGAGGACGCCGGATACGGGCGCTCCATGCACTGGATCCGCATCGAACGGTTCTGGGAGGGCCAATATCCCAACGTGAAGATGACGCACTACCAGCCCATGCTCTGCCAGCAGTGCGGACACGCCCCCTGCGAGCCGGTCTGCCCGGCCTTTGCCACGGTACATTCGCAGGCCGAGCAGGTGAACTTGCAGGTCTATAACCGCTGTGTCGGCACGCGCTACTGCGCCAACAACTGTCCCTACCAGGCGCGTTCGTTCAACTGGAGGGATTACACCGACGAGCGCCTGGACGACGCGATTGCAACATTGAAGAATCAATACAATCCCGACGTGACTGTCCGCCGCCGCGGCATCATGGAAAAATGCACCTTCTGCATCCAGCGCATCCACAAGGCGCAGGACAAGGCCAAATCCGAAGGACGTGAAGTAGCCGACGGCGAGTTCACCACCGCCTGCGCGCAGGCCTGTCCTGCGGACGCCATCGTCTTCGGGCGCGTGGACCATCCCGAAAGCCTGGTCTCGCAACTGGCGCGCCAGGGACACGGCGTACATCATCTCGAAGAACTCGGCACGCTTCCGCGCGTGACCTATCTGGTGGGAGGCGCGTAATGACAGACAAACATCATCGCAAGACAGAGGAACATTTCCGCGAGCAGCACCTGATGCTCGATCCCATGCCGCGCGGCCAGATGAACGAGATGGTGATGGATTCGATGCACACTACCTCGTGGAAGTTCTGGGTGGTCTTCTTCATCCTGAGCGCCATCGTTGCCTGGGGATTGTTCTACTCGTGGGGCAAAATGATCCTCGAAGGCCTCGGCATCGCGGGCGTCAACCGTCCCGCATACTGGGGCATCTTCCTCGTCAACACCGTGTTCTGGATCGGCATCAGCCACGCGGGGACGTTCATCTCCGCGATCTTAAGGGTGTTCAAGGCCGAGTTCCGCCGCCCCTTCACCCGCGCCGCGGAATTGATGACCACCTTCGGCCTCATCCAGGCCGGTTTCAGCATCTTCATGCACATGGGGCGCGTCTGGCTTTCGTACTGGCTCATGCCCTATCCCAACGAGCGGCAACTCTGGCCGAACTTCCACTCGCCGCTTTCGTGGGACCTGCTGGCGATCACCACCTACCTGCTGGCCTCCACCATGTATCTCTTCCTGCCGCTCATCCCCGACCTGGCCATGGCGCGCGACCGCTCGGCAGGCTGGCGCAAGACCTTCTACAAGATTCTGGCGCTCGGCTTCCGCGGCACGGAGGGCGAATGGGTTCATTTGCGCAACGCGATGAACATCTTCGCCTTCGCCATCATCCCGGTCATGTTCTCGGTGCATACCATCGTTTCGTGGGACTTCGCCATGGCCACCCGCCCCGGCTGGTCGTCCACCATCTTCGGCCCCTACTTCGTCATCGGCGCGCTGCACTCCGGCATGGGCGCGGTCGTCATGGTGCTGGCGCTGGTGCGCGCCACGATGAAGAACATGAAATACTTCATCCGTCCCGAGCATTTCGAGGCCATCGGCAAACTGATGCTCATCATCTCCATGTCCTGGGCCTATTTCTTCTTCAACGATTACCTCGTCCAGTGGTACGGCGGCGACAAGTGGACGAAACAACTGCTCCATTTCCACGAAGCCGGGCCGATGGGCTGGATGTGGTTTGCCATGCTCGTCTTCAACATCGCCATCCCCTGGGCCACGCTGTGGAACAAAAAGTGGCGTTCCAACCCCTGGCTAATCTTCACCGTCGGCCTGCTCATCAACGTGGGCATGTGGTTCGAGCGTTACATCATCATCCCCATCTCGCTCACCATCAACCGTATGCCGTTCACCTGGCGGCTCTACCAGCCGGGCATCGAAATCCCGCTCGGCATCGGCACCCTGGCTTTCTTCATCCTGCTCTACATGGCCGCCTCGCGCCTCATCCCGCTCGTGCCGGTCTGGGAAGTGCAGGAAGGCCAGATGGCACACTCCCTCAAGAAGTTCGGACGCGAGACGGTCGTGACCGTCAGCGAATTGGAATAGGAGGCGAATCATGACGACTGAATCGAAAGCCCTCCTGGCGGTCTTTTCGGACCTCGAGCCGGCCGCGGACGCCATCGAACAGCTCCGCCGCCTCGGCGTCCACGACGGCTGCATGAACGTCATCTCCGGCATCCCCGTCACCGAGGCCATGCTCGGGCGGCCCAGTCAATGGACGAACGTCCCGCGCCTGGCGCTGGGCGGCGCGGCCCTCGGTATGTTGACCGGGGCGCTCCTGTCCTTTGTCGTGCCGAACATGTACACCATCATGGTGGGCGGACAGCCCTTCGCCCCCGTCCCCCCGGCGGTGATCGTCATCTTCGAGATGACCATGCTCGGCATGTTGCTGTCCACCTTCCTGGGCGTATTCCTGGATAGTTTCTTCCCCAACTACCGCCCCATGCACTACGTCGCCGAGGTCAGCGACGGCAAGATCGCCATCCTCATCGAATGTCCGCAGGCGGACAAAACGAAGATCACCGACGCTTTGAAAACATTGGGAGCGGAATCCGTGCAGGAAGCGGAGGCGCAACACCTATGAGACTCTTAAAACAACTCCTTGTCGTATTCGTCGTGCTGGCCGCGCTGGCGGGGGTTCTCATGCTGTTCACGTACGACATCATCAAGATCCAGTGGGTCGGTTTCATGGGGTTGCAGCCCTCGTTCACCAACATGGAACAGCCCCTGCCCGTGCCGGCGCGCTCGATCCCCATCGAAGGCCCGGCCTACATCCCCGGCCTGGGCGCGCCCGAAAACCCCGTCCCCGCGGACGAGGCCTCCATCGCGCGCGGCGCGCAGTTGTACGCCATCCACTGCGCCATGTGCCACGGCGTGAAGGGCGAGGGCAACGGGCAGATCGCCGCCTTCCTGCAACCCTTCCGCCCCGCCAACCTGACCCTGCCCGTCATCCAGTCCAAGAGCGACGGCTCGCTCTTCCTCACCATCACCCTCGGCGTGGAAGGACGCATGCCCGCGTTGAACGAAAACCTGCTCGTCCGCGAGCGCTGGGACGTGGTCAACTTCCTGCGCACGCTGGCCGCGCCCGCGCCATAAGGAGAAACCATGAAAGACGATTTCAAGAAACTCCTTTTCCGCGTACTGGCCGGGTTTGCCATCCTGATCGTAGTCTTCGTGACCTTCACGTTCATCTGGTCTTGCGGATGGGATTTTTCCTGCCAGCAGGCCGCCCCGCTGGTGGCGCGTACGCCCGTTCCCACCCTCATCCCGGCCACCCTGCCCGCGCCCTTCACCGGCGGCATCCCGGACGCGTACGACAAATGCCAGGTGAAGGCGCTCGACCTGCTCGGCGCGTGGGTGGATGCAGGTCATCCCGAATCCGCTCCGTTCCCCTTTACCGACCTGAACGGGAATCCCTGCGAAGGCGCCTTCGACGCCGACATCTGGCCCCTGCTGAACGAATCCAACCTGTGGTTCCCCGCCTCGCTCGCCTGTACCTCCTGCCACAACACGGCCTTCAAGCCCAACACCGGCGGCCTCGACCTGACGAGTTACGCCGGCATCCTGGCCGGTTCTCAACGTGAATCGGCAGACGCGGCGAAAGGCAGCGACATCCTCGGCGGCGGCGTTTGGGAGAACTCGCTCCTCTTCCAGACCCTCAGCCTGACGGAGAACGTCCCCGACGGCCACCCGCCCCTGGCCTACCCCGCGGCGGATCTCGTCATTTACGCGGGGACCTACGCCCCGCCGCCCGTTGTCGAAGCGCCCATCCCCACGCCGACGCCTTGAAATTTTGAGACCTGGTTTCCTGGAGAGACCGGGTTTCTTTTTTGGCAGGATGGACACGAACTGCAACCGGGTGTATTCAGTATTGCTCCGTAAAAACTATCAGTAGATCACGAAAAACGCGCGCAACTTGCGCTCTCCCCTGGCACTTGCCCGCCAGGGCAGGTGTAGCGCAAATCTGGCGTTAGAGAACGCCGAATACGCGTTTTCGTGAAGTACTGACTACGCCAATCGCGAAGATTTTGCCCAGTACCGCACACCTGCCCTGGCGCCGCCCGCCAGGGCAGGTGTGGTGCAGTGCAGGTGGGGCAGGTTTGATGCAATGCAGATGGAGCAGGTGTAACGCCC
The DNA here is from genome assembly GCA_034411715.1 of Anaerolineales bacterium. Taxonomy (GTDB): domain Bacteria; phylum Chloroflexota; class Anaerolineae; order Anaerolineales; family Villigracilaceae; genus Denitrolinea. Next base: position 26,962 of record DAOUMJ010000003.1, read on the forward strand.
GCACATTGTTTACAGATGAGCCAACGGCAACACAGGCTTATGCTATACTTGCCGCGAGCAAAGGAGCGACCCATGTTGGATATTTTGGAACGCGAGCGCATTGTGCGACTTCACATCGAACATTTGCCTGAAGGGGTTTATCTCGCCACGTCGGAAGATGTGCAAGGATTGGTGGCGCAAGGTCGGACAGTCGCCGAGGTAGTTGAAATTGCTCGAGACATTGCCCGAAAACTGATCGAAGCCCAATCCAACGTATCATTGCCAGCCGTTGGAGAAAGCCTTGATTATCCCCTTGTAGTCGGGAGTTAATCATCATGGGGCGTTTATCGGGGTTTCGCTATCGCCAGATCGTCAAGAGGCTCAAGCAATTTGGCTTTGAATTTCATCGTCATGCGGCAGGAAGTCACGAAATCTGGCACAACCCGCGCACAGGCAGATTTACCACAATTCCAAACCATCCTGGGGATATGCCAGAGGGAACTTTACGCGCCATATTGAAACAGGCGGGGATTCAACCAGAAGAATTTCTGGAAAAATAGGGAGACCGCTTCAAGAGGCCAACATGAAAAAGACGACTTTCGCCGCGCTCGTTATCTGCTTCGCGCTGGCGTCCTGCCTGCCCGCGTCAACCCTCACCCCCACTCACCTGACACCTGACACCTCGCACTTGACACTTGACACCTCGCACCTGACACCTGACACCTCGCACCTGACACCCTCCCCCACCC
>DAOUMJ010000004.1:0-22830 GCA_034411715.1 Anaerolineales bacterium
GGTCCGGACCCTTGGTGGGCCGAGGTCGGATTCCACGCGGTTCATCGTGCGATCTGCGACCTTGCAGGGTTGCCTGACAACGGAGCCCGTGAACGAGGCGCCCGCCGATGATCGAAGTGAAGGAGTATTTGGAGAGAAAACGGCATCGCTTGGAGGGGGAATAAAAACAAGGATGTTTGCGTTATACTCCCACAATCCTGCAATCCTGAGGAGAGACCATGAAGGTAGCATCCTGCATGAAGCGAAACGTCGTTTCTGTGCCTGTCGCCACCACGATCCTCGAAGCCGCCGAGCGATTCGTCCGCAAGCACGTTGGCCTGCTTCCGGTGGTGGACGATAAAAACAAGGTGGTGGGCGTGGTGGGATTGCGTGACCTGCTCACGCTGGAACTGCCCGATTTCGTCTCGTTCGTGGCGGACGTGGATTTCGTCCACGACTTCGGCGCGGTGGAAACGACGCGCCCCGAAGCCGAGACGCTCGACCAGCCCGTCGGCGTCGTCATGAAGCCCGCCATCACGGTGGAGGAGGATTGCGGCCTGCTGCGCGCCTACGCGCTGATGCTGCAGCACAACCTGCACGACATACTGGTGGTGAACAGGAAGGGCGAACTGGCGGGTATCGCCTCGCGCGTGGATATCGGCGTCAAGATCCTTTCCCTCTGGTCCGCGGCGGAGAAATAAGTGGAGAAATAAAATGCCTGTGGCAGGGATCGTCGCCGTCGTCATCTTCCTGGGAAGCCTGTTCTTCATCTTCTCCGAAAAACTGAACCGCACCATCGCCGCGCTGGCGGGGGCGGCGCTGATGCTCGCTGCCGGTCAGGTGTTGGATTTTTACCCCGAGGATGCGGCTATCGCGGCCATTGACTTCGAAACGCTTGGCCTCCTGCTCGGCATGATGATCCTCGTCTCCATGCTCGAACCGACGGGCTTTTTCCAATACCTGGCCGTGCTGGCCGCCCGCGCCTCCAAAGGCCAGCCGAAACGCCTGATGCTCCTGCTGGCCGTCGTCACCACCGTGTTGTCCATGTTCCTCGACAACGTGACCACTGTGGTGTTGATCGCGCCGGTCACCATTCTGATCAGCGAAATTCTCGGCATCTCGTCCCTGCCCTTTCTGGTGACGGAGGCGATCATTTCCAACATCGGCGGCGTGGCCACGCTGGTAGGCGACCCGCCCAACGTGCTGATCGCCTCCGCCGCGCAATTGTCGTTCACCGATTTCCTGGTTCACTCCCTGCCAATCGTGCTGGTGGTGTGGGTGGGAGTGATGTTTCTGCTGCAATATTTATTCCGCGCCGAGTTCGCCGTCCGCCCGCGCAAGGCCAGGGCTGTGATGAAACTCGAGCCGCGCGAGTCGCTCAACCAGCCGAAGACCGCCCGCCAACTGCTGGCCGTGCTGGGCGCGGCGGTGGCGTTCTTTCTCGTGCATCACATCGTCCACGTTGACCCGTCGCTGGTGGCGCTGGACGCGGCGGCGCTGGCGCTTGTCTGGATCCGCCCGGACGTGAGCGAGGTGCTCAAGCGCATCGAATGGAGCGTGCTGGTCTTTTTCGCGGCGCTGTTCATGATGGTGGGCGGACTGGACGCGGCCGGGGTGTTGCAGGCTGTGATCAGCCTGCTCGAGCCGCTCTCGCGCATCCCCGCGCCGTGGTTCGGTATCGGGATGATCTGGGTCGTGGCGGCGCTCTCGGCGGTGGTGGATAACGTCCCGATCACCATCGCTCTCATTCCTGTCATTCACGGGCTTGGACAGAATGGCATGGATATCGCGCCGCTGTGGTGGGCGCTGGCCTTCGGCGCGGGCTTCGGCGGCACGGGGACGATCATCGGCTCGACCGCCAACATCATCGTCGCCAACCTTTCCGAGCGGACGCGCACGCCTATCACCCCCGCGGCCTGGAACAAACGCGGCCTGCCGGTGATGCTGTTGACCTGTCTCCTCGCCAGTGTGATGTATGCCATTTTGTATTCCACTTTTTAAGCGGCGCATTCCAGAAAGATACCGGAAGCGGGTATACTTTCATCGTAACGAATCATGAGCCCATTCCTGCAACTCGCCTTTTTGATTTCTATAATCCTGCTCGCTTCCAAACTGGCGGGCTACCTCAGTGTCCGCATTGGACAGCCTGCCGTGCTGGGGGAATTACTGGTTGGCATCCTGCTTGGGCCTTCATTGCTCGATCTGCTCGGCCTGCCGTTCATTGGCCGTGAATTGGGAGTCGCCATCGCCGAGTTCGGTGAACTGGGCGTGCTGATGCTGATGTTCATTGCCGGGCTGGAACTGCAGTTCGGCGAACTGAGCGAGAACCTGCGCGTATCGGTCCTGGCTGGCTTCATGGGCGTTATATGGCCGGTGCTGGCGGGCTGGGGGACGGGGTTGTTGTTTGGGCTGGATCCGTCCGCGGCGCTCTTCCTCGGCCTGACCATCGGCGCGACCAGCGTCAGCATCTCCGCGCAGACCCTGATCGAACTCAAGGCCCTGCGCAGCCGCGTGGGGCTCAGCCTGCTGGGCGCGGCGGTGTTCGACGATGTTCTGATCATCCTGTTCCTGTCCGTATTCCTGGCGGTGCAGCAGGAGGGCGGGGTCTCGCATGGCATCGGGCTGATCATCCTCCAAATGGCGCTGTTCCTGGCGTTTTCCGTTTTGATCGGGTTGTGGGTCCTGCCGCGCCTGCTGCGCGTCGTCTCCCGTTTGCCGGTCAGCCAGAGCCTGTTGACCGCCTCGCTCGTGATCATGCTGTTCTACGGCATCGCCTCGGAATATTTCGGCGGGATGGCCGCCATCACGGGCGCGTTCCTGGCGGGGCTGATGCTGGGACGCTGCCCGGAAAAGGAACGCATCGAAACGGGGATGCACGCGCTGGCCTACGGCCTTTTTGTGCCGATCTTCTTCGTCAACATCGGGCTGTCTATTGACCTGCGCCAGTATCGCCTGGAAGCCTTCCTGTTGACATTGACCATCATCATGGTGGCGGTGCTGGGCAAATGGCTGGGGGCGGGCTGGGGCGCCCGGCTGGGCGGGCTTTCGCGTCCCGAGGCCATGCGGCTCGGCGCAGGCATGATCTCGCGCGGCGAGGTGGGCCTGATCGTGGCCGACGTGGGGATCGTGGAGGGATTGATCAGTGATAACGAATTTTCCGCCATCGTTGTCATGGTGCTGGCGACCACGTTGATCACGCCGCCCATCCTGCGCGCCCTGTTCGCGCAGAAAAAGGCGCGGGAGGCGGAAACGACCGGGGCGGCCGCGCCCGCGCCGGGTCCAATTGAAGCGAGTATGAACGAGGAGGCAGACTAATGTATTTCGTCCTGTTCATCATGCACAATCCCGACCTGCTCGAAGAGCTCATCAAAGCCTGGGAGCAGGCAGGCGTCCAGCGCGCCACCGTCCTGTTCAGTACAGGGATGAGGCGGCTGCGAAAAAAAGAGGGGATGCGCGACGATATTCCGCTCATGCCGTCGCTGGGAAGTTTCTATGAAATGCCCGAATCGTTCAGCCGCACGATCCTGACCACCGCGCCGGACGACGCCACGACAGACGCCATCCTCGCCGCCACGCAACGCGTGGTGGGCGATTTAAGGGACCACGAAACGGGCGTCTTCCTTGTCCTGCCGGTGGTGCGGGCATACGGACTGGAGAAAAGGAACAAGAAATGACAGGAACCATTCACCTTCTGTTGTTGGCCGTGGTGCAGGAACAGGACCTGGACGCGGCCACGCGCGCGCTGACCGAAGTCGGCGCGCCGGTCACTTTTCTTTCCAGCGCGGGCGGGTTCCTGGGCCGCCGCAACGCCACCCTGCTGATCGGCTTGCCAGCCGAAAGGGAGGAACGGGCGCTCGAGGTCTTGAGGCAGGTCTGCCGCCAACGCGTGGAATATCTCACCCTGCCGATGGAAGGCACGCCCCTGCCCCTGCCCGCGCCCGTCCCGGTGACGGTGGGCGGCGCCACCGTGCTGGCATTGCCGGTGGAGAGATATGAAGAGATTTGAATTCGGTACACGGATTTCACGGAACTAACGGACAAACACGGATTTTTTTAAAGATTTTCCGTGCAAATCCGTAAAATCCGTGTACAGGCCGAAGGAGACGCAACCATGAAAATGATCATCGTCATCGTCAAGGATCAAGACGCCGACCCGGTTACGCAGGCGCTGACCAACGAGAATTTCCGCGTCACGCGCATCGCCTCCACGGGCGGATTTTTGCGCGCGGGCGTGGCCACCCTGCTGATCGGCGTGGAGGACGCGGACGTGGAGGCCGCCATCCGCGTGCTGCGCCAGGGACTCGGCGAGATCAAGCCCGGCGAGAAGCGCGCCACCCTGTTCGTGGTGCCGGTGGACCATTACGAACAGATCTGACATGTCGCTCACCCGCCGCGATTTCCTCAAACTGGGCGGCGCGGGGGTTCTCGCCCTCGCGTTGGCCGAACTGCGCCTCGATGAGGTCCTTGCCGAGGCCCCTGTCAGTTTTCAGGGGCGGACGGCCATCAGCGGTGTGCCGCTTTATGAATCCCCTTTGTTCCAATCCAGGCAGATTAAACTCATTGGCAAGGACCAGGTGCTGGACATCCAGTCCCAGTTGACCGGCGAGGGCGCGTACAATCGCATCTGGTATCGGCTGGCGGATGGCTATGTTCACTCGGCCGATATCCAACCCGTGCGCGCGGAACTGCAAGCGCCGGTGCTGGAATTGAAACGCAAGCAGGTCCTCGGCGAGGTCACAGTTCCCTTCTCGGACACGCGTCGCGGCTACAACATCCATGCCAAGCGCGCCTACCGCGCCTACTACGGGACGACCCACTGGGTGACCGGCGTCAAAACGAATCAGACGGACGGAAGCGTCTGGTATCAGATCCTCGACAATCACCTGCGCCAGTATTTCTATCTCCCCGCGCAGCACGTCCGCATCGTTCCCGACGAGGAACTGTCCCCGCTTTCCCCGGACGTTCCCGACGCCCTGAAGACCATCTACGTGGACCTGGCCGCGCAATACGTGATGGCCTTCGAGGACGAGCGCCTCGTCCTGCGGACGCCCTGCGCCAGCGGCGCGGGACGCAGTAAAACGCCAGGCGGCAGATTCGAAACATATCACAAAGGCCCGTCCATTCACATGACGAACGACGGCGACCCGAAGACGAATCTCTACGACCTGCCCGGCGTGCCGTGGGTCAGTTTCTTCACCAGCACGGGCATCGCCTTCCACGGCACGTACTGGCACAATGACTTCGGCAAGCCGCGCAGCCATGGCTGCGTGAACCTGCCCAACAGCGCCGCGAAATCCCTCTATCGCTGGACCAGCCCGAAGGTCCCGCCCGAAGCGGATTACCTTCACATGCCCGGCGCGGGGACGAGGGTACATGTGTCTTAAGATCAGGGAGTCTTTTGGCGTTGAGCCTAACTTCTAACTTGCATCTTCTATCAAAGGATTTACTATGTACTCAGCCTTCATCCACAACCACTACCTCCTCCGCCGCCAGGTCTTCGCGTTGACCGGTAAATTCCGCGTCTACGACCCGTCGGAAAATCTCGTGTTGTTCAGCGAGCAGAAAATGTTTCGCCTGCGCGAGGACATTCGTGTGTACGCCGACGAAAGCAAATCGCAGGAACTCCTGACCATCAAGGCGCGCCAGATCATTGACTTTTCCGCCGCGTACGACGTGATGGATACGACCACAGGTGAGAAGGTTGGCGTCTTGCGCCGAAAAGGGTGGCGTTCTCTCCTGCGCGACGAGTGGGAAGTGCTGGACGCGAGTGATCAACTGCGCGGCCTGCTTTTTGAAGATACCATCCAGCTCGCCTTGCTTCGCCGCTTCCTGCTCGGCTCGCTCCTGCCGCAGAATTACGACATCACCTTCGGCGAGACGCGCGTCGCCGACCTGCGCCAGCGCTTCAACCTCTTCCGCTACGAACTCGACCTCGATTTCAGCATGGACATCGCGCGCATGTTGGATCGCCGTCTCGGCATCGCGGCGGGGATTCTGCTCGCCACAATCGAGGGACGTCAGAGCAATTAATTCGTACACGGATTTCACGGACAACACGGATATTAAATTCCGTGTAATCCGTGTCCAAAAGGTTTTTATGACAAAGAAACATCTCTTCGCTGGACTCGTTTTCGACGAAAACAACCGCCCCGCCGAATCTGCTTATGTCGGCGACGAACCCTGCTACGTGGTGGACGACGCGGGCTTCAAGCGCCACATCCCCTCCGAGCAGGTGGACCGCGCCGTGCTGGCACAGATGGCGGAACTCATCAAGGGCAGCGAGGACCTCGTCAGCGAGCAGACCGCCAAAATGATCGGGCAGGAAGACCCGTTCAGCGTGGCCGCCATCGCCAATCAACTCAAAAACATGGACAAGCAGTTCGACCAGATGTTACAGGTCGGCCTGCCCGAAGATGCGCGCGCCTACCTCGGCATGTTGGGATTCAAGATCGTCATCAACTATCACGGCGAGGTCGTCAGCGTGGAACAGCCCGGCGCGGCCAGCGATGACGATGAAGGCGGGGAATAATGTCTAACGTTGAACGTTCAACGTTAAACGTTCAGGCAAAAAATGAATACAACGCAGAACATCAAAAAACTTCCCCGCAACGTGTGGGTCGTCACCGCGACCTCTCTCCTCACCGACATCTCCTCCGAGATGATCGTCTACCTTGTCCCGCTCTTCCTCTCCAACGTTCTCGGCGTCCGCACCGCGGTCATCGGCCTCATTGACGGCGTGGCCGAAACCACCGCCAGCCTGCTCAAAATCTATTCGGGCGCGCTGTCTGACAAACTCGGCAAACGCAAGTGGCTCACCGTGGCGGGCTACTCGCTCTCGACCATCGCCAAGCCCTTCCTCTACATCGCCAACGCCTGGGGATGGGTGCTCGGCGTCCGTTTTGCAGACCGCGTGGGCAAGGGGATTCGCACCGCGCCGCGCGACGCCCTCGTGGCGGACTCTATCGAACCGAGTCAACGCGGACTGGCCTTCGGCCTCCATCGCGCCGGCGACACGCTCGGAGCATTCCTCGGACTTGGGCTGGCCGCGGCCATCGTCGGCGTTACCCAGTCCCGGGCGGAGTTCCTGACGCGTTCCACGTTCCAGCTCGCCATTCTCGTCAGCATCATCCCCGCCGTCCTCGCGGTGATTGTGCTCGCCCTCGGCGCAAAAGACGTAGCCAAAGCAAATCCATCTGCAAAGCCAACCCTTTCCCTCAAAGGCTTCGACTCCCGCTTCAAGACCTTCCTCGTCATCATCGTCCTCTTCACCCTCGGCAACTCGTCGGACTCATTCATCGTCCTGCGCGGACAGGAGCGCGGACTGAACGTGTTGCAAGTGATGTTGATGATCATGACGTTCAACTTCATCTACGCGCTGCTCGCGGGTCCCCTCGGCGCGCTCTCGGACAAAATCGGCCGCCGCCGACTGATCCTCTTCGGCTGGCTGGCCTACGGACTGGTCTATCTCGGCTTTGCGTTCTCCCAAACCGGCTGGCAGGTGTGGATGCTGTTCGGACTCTACGGCATCTACTACGCCGCGACCGAGGGGGTTGCGAAAGCCCTGATCGCGGACCTCGTCCCCGAGGTCCAGCGCGGAACCGCCTACGGTCTGTACGCCGCGGCGGTCGGTCTGACCGCGCTGCCCGCCTCGCTCATCGCCGGGGTGTTGTGGCAGGGCGTCGGCGAGTGGACCGGCTGGGGGGCGTCCGCTCCGTTCTACTTCGGCGCGGCCATGTCCCTGCTGGCGGGGACGCTGTTCGCGCGTTATGTCCGCCCGGCCGCCCTGTAATCTTTAAGCCTCCCGCCCATCGAATCCCCGAACACGCGTGCTATAATCGCGCCCAGCCCGCTGATTACTGAACATTGATCACTGAACACTGCTCACTGGTTACTGGAATGTCCTTCGCCCACCTCCATGTCCACACCGATTACTCGCTGCTCGACGGCTTCTCGAACATCAAGAAGTTAACGCAACGCGTCAAAGAGATGGGTATGCCCGCGGTCGCCATCACCGACCACGGCACGATGTTCGGCGTGATCGAGTTCCACAACGCGGCCAAAGCCGCGGGGGTTAAACCCATCATCGGCCTCGAAGCCTACATGGCCGCGCGCACCATGCAGGATCGCGACTCCAAACTGGATCGCAACTCCTCGCACCTGCTCCTGCTGGCGGAAAACGAGACGGGCTATCACAACCTCCTCAAGATCGCGTCGGCCGCGCAACTGGAGGGGATGTACTACTACCCGCGCATTGACCACGACTTCCTCGCCGCGCACGCCGAGGGACTGATCGCCACCTCGGGCTGCATGGCCGCCGAGATTCCCCAATCCATCCTCAATGAAAATCCCGACGAGGCCGTGAGGCGTATCAACTGGTATTACGATGTCTTCGGTCCCGACCGCTTCTTTCTCGAACTGCAACAGCACGACATCCCCGAAATTCTCGAACTGAACCGCAAACTCGTCGAACTGGGCGCGCGCTACAGCGCGAAATTCGTTGCTACCAACGACGTTCACTACATCGAACCCGACGATTACCAATACCAGGACATCCTGCTCGCCATCCAGACCAACGCCCGCCTCGACGATAAAGACCGCATGAGGATGACCGACCCGACCTACTATCTGCGCTCGCCGCAGGAGATGAGCCGCATCTTCGCCGAAGTCCCCGACTCGCTCACGAATACGTTGTGGATCGCCGAGCGCTGCAACGTGGACTTGTCGTTCAAGGGCTACCACCTGCCCGAATTCCCCGTCCCCGAAGGCCACACCGCGCAGACCTACCTCCGCTCGCTGTGCGACGAGGGTCTGGGTCGCCGCTATGGGGACCGCGCCGCCAGCCCCGAGGTCCGCGAAAGACTCGTGTACGAGTTGGGCGTCATCCACAAGATGGGATTCGACGCCTACTTCCTCATCGTCTGGGACTTGTGCCGTCACGCGCGCGAGAGCGGGATTTGGTACAACGCGCGCGGCTCCGCGGCCGGGTCCATCGTCGCTTACGCGCTCGACATCACGCTGGTGGACCCGCTGGCGCACGACCTGCTCTTCGAGCGCTTCCTCAACCCAGGCCGCAAAGAGATGCCCGATATTGATCTGGATTTCCGCGACGACCGCCGCGCCGAAATGCTCGAATACTGCGCGCACAAATACGGCGACGACAAGGTGGCGCAGATCATCACCTTCGGCACCATGGGGACGAAGGCCGCGCTGCGCGATGTGGCGCGCGTCAAGGGCGTCGAACTCAGCGCGGTGGACCGCGTCGCCAAACTCGTCCCGTTCGTTTCGGGGCGCAACACCACCATGACCGACGCGCTGGCCGTCCCCGATTTCAAGAAAATTTACGACACCGACCCGCAAATGCGCGAGTTGATTGACATCGCCGCGAAAATGGAGGGGACGGTTCGCAACGCTGGCACGCACGCCGCGGGCGTGGTCATCAGCGACAAGCCGCTGACGGAATATCTGCCGCTGCATCGGCCCACGTCCCAGTCTGAAGTCACGCCTATCAAGACCGTGACGCAATTCGAAATGGGCATCCTCTCCTCGCTCGGCATGTTGAAGGTGGACTTCCTCGGCCTGATCACGCTCACGGTCATGGCGAAGGCCTGCGACCTCATCCAACAGCGTCACGGTAAAGAATATAACCTGGATAATATTCCTCTCGACGGCCCGAAAGCGTTTGAGTTGCTCGGCGCAGGGAACACGGCAGGGCTTTTCCAGGTGGAGGGGGGGGGAATGACGCGTTACATGGTGCAGATGAAGCCGCAGACGGTGGAACACGTGATCGCGATGGTGGCGCTCTATCGTCCCGGTCCGATGGCCTTCATCCCCGATTACATCGCCCGTATGCACGGCGAAGCGACCATCGAATACCGCCACGAGGCGCTGCGCCCGATCTACGAATCCACGTATGGCATCCCGGTCTACCAGGAACAACTGATGCGCGCCGCCGTCGAACTGGGCGGCTACACCCCCTCCGAGGCGGATGAACTGCGCTCGGCCATCTCTAAGAAAAAAGCCAAAGAGATCGAAAAACATCGCGCCAAGTTCATCAAAGGCGCGACCGCCAAGGGAATGGAAAAATCCGTCGCCGAGGCCATCTATAGCGACTGGGAGGAGTTTGCGAGGTACGGATTCAATAAGTCTCATGCCTGTGATTACGGTGTAATTGCGGTTCAAACTGCTTTCTTAAAGGCGCACTATCCCGCCGAATATATGACCGCGCTCCTCTCCGCATCGAAGAGCCAGACGGAGAAAGTGGCCTACTACGTGGCAGACGCGCGCTCAATGGGAGTCCCCGTCCTGCCGCCAGACGTCAACGCTTCGGATTGGGACTTCGAGATCGAAGATCGTCCCGACCCTTCGACACTCCCTTCGGTCGCAGGGCAAGCGGTCCTGGCCATCCGCTTCGGCCTGGGCGCGGTGAAAAACGTGGGCGAGGCCGCGGTGAATTTGATCGTGGAAGCGCGCAGGAAGGGCGGTAAATTCAAAGACCTGAACGATCTCGCCTCCCGCGTGGATTTGCGCGCCGTCGGCAAGCGCGCCCTCGAGTGCATCGTCAAGGTCGGCGCGCTGGATTCGTTTGGCAGCCGCGCCGCGCTGCTGGCGGGCATGGATCGCCTCGCGGCCGTGAGCAGCGCGCACTTCCGCGCCGCCGACGCGGGGCAGATGAGTCTCTTCGGTGCTGGCACGGGCGTCGTCGAGCAGGTGCGCCTGCCCGATGTGAAGGAAGTGGATCGCCGCGAGGCCCTCAACTGGGAGCGCGAACTCGTCGGCATGTACATCTCCGACCATCCGCTCACGCCCTACCAGAAAACGCTGGCCGAACTCGTCAGTTATTTCTCGGCGCAACTCCCCGAAGCCGGTCACGAGGAAAAAGTTCGCGTGGCGGGGAGCGTCGAATCCATCCGCCCATACACCACCAAGGCGGGCAAGCCGATGGGCTTCGTCCACATCGAAGACATCCAGGGCGTGATCGAACTCGTGCTTTTCCCCAGGACTTGGGAAAAATTCCAGCCCCTCCTTGAGCAGGGCAAGATCATCCTCGTCGAAGGCAAGGTGGACGCCACCAACACCCCGCCGAAAATTTTGGTGGACAATATCCTGACCGAATTTTCGATAACAGTCGCCGCGGAAGAAATGGGAGGGGGATTGAAACCGCGCGGCGCGGCGGACGCGCCTCGACGCATCGAATCCTTCCCGACGAAGAAAGCGGTTCCCGTCCAAAAAGCGACTCAGTCACCCAGGCCGACTCTCCCCAAACCCGCGCCCGCGCGCGCCGTTGCAGAATCGAAACCCGCGTACCCCGCGCTGGTCTCCCCCCCTGTGGGGGGGACGGAAGGAGGGTACGACCAACCTCCACCTCCCGACAACTTTCCCACCGGCTGGGAGGAGGAATGGCAGCCCTCGTTCGATGAGGCTGTCATCGCCGCGCGTCCGCAGCCGAAGCCGGTAGGTCGAGATACCATCTCGACCTACACCCCGCCGCGCGAAATGACGCCTCCCGTCGAGGAGGCCGCGCCGGAGGAGATTCCGCTCGAGGAGGCCGCGCCCGCTTCACGTCCAGGAATTGAAGCGAAGGCTGTACCGCAAATTTCCAACACCAGCCCCGCCGAAGGCGTGGGTTTGCAGAACACGCCTGTCCCGCCTCCCGTTCTCCCGTCCATCTACGTCCCTCTCGCAGAGACGGAGGACCGCGAGCATCCGCCGCAGCAGATCACCATCCTCCTGCGTCCCAGCCGCGACAATGCCGTGGACAAGCGCCGCATCAAGACCATCTACGGCACGCTGATCTCGTTCCACGGACGCGACCGATTCTCGTTCCAGATCTTCGAGAACGGCAAGGGACACCTGATTGACTTCCCCAACGACACCACGCGCATCTGCCCCGAACTGCTGGCACGGTTGAAGAAAATCGCGGGTGAAGAGAGTTGGCGCATCGAACCGATTTTGTTGCAATAAAATCTGTACACGGATGACGCGGATTTCACGGATATTAAAAACCGCGTAAATCCGTGTCGTCCGTGAAATCCGTGTACAAAATGAATTATCCAATGAGTTGAGGAAATCCATGCATCTCGAAACCATCTCCCGCCTTCCCAAAACCCCCACCCACCCCACCCCCCTCCTCTTCATCCACGGCATGTGGCACGGAGCCTGGTGCTGGGACGAGTTCTTCCTCCCCTTCTTCGCGGACGCGGGCTATCGCGCCGCCGCCCTCAGCCTGCGCGGGCACGCCGGGAGCGAGGGAAAGATTCGCGGCAGCACGATTGCCGATTACGTCTCGGACGTGGAGCAGGCAGCGCGGACGTTCGAGACGCATCCCGTCCTCATCGGCCATTCGATGGGCGGATTCATCGTCCAGAAATATCTCGAATCGCGCGAAGCCCCTGCGGGCGTGTTGCTCGCCTCCATCCCGCCTTATGGATTGTGGCCCGCGCTCGGACGCGTCCTTCGCCGCGACCCGCGCATCGTTCTCAAAGCGCTGTTTACGTGGAACATGCGCCCCGTAGTGGAGACTCCCGAAAAGGCGCGCTGGGGGCTCTTCTCCGCCGACATGCCCGAAGAGCAGTTGCTAAAATATCACGCGAAGATGAACGATGAATCGTTCCGCGCTTTTCTCGACCTGCTCGGATTGAATCTCGCCCGGCCAAAACGCGTCGAGACGCCCCTGCTCGTTCTCGGCGCGGAGAAGGATACGGTCATTTCCCAGCGCGATGTCCGCGCCGCCGCGAAAGCCTACGGGACGCGCGCCGAATTCCTTCCAAACATGGCGCACGACATGATGCTGGAGGCAGGTTGGAGATCAGTGGCGACGCGGATTTTGGAATGGCTCAAAGAGCGGGGAATCTGATTTTTACGCGGCTTTCCGCGTACAAAAGCGACGTATTCAATAAAACCAAGCCCCTCCGCAACAAGAGCAGGGGCAACGCTTGTTTTAATGGAGATGCCAAATGAAAAAACCGTTCCTTGTTCTCATTGCATTCTTGCTCATCGCCTTATCCTGCGCGCCGCTAACGTCGGTCACGCCGCCGCCCGTTGTTGTGGATGAAGTCCCCGTGGAGGATACCGCCGCGCGTCTCGCGCGACTCGGCGGCCAGCCCTGTCCCGATAGCGAGTTTATCTGTGTCGCGCTCGAAGTCCCGCTCGATCATTTTCATCCCGACGATGGACGCGTCGTCGAAGTGACGTTTGGCGTCCTGCCCGCGACAGGCGCGCGAAAAGGCGTGTTCGTCACCGCCACAGGAGGGCCTGGCACATCGGGACTTCTCAGCGCGGACGATTACACCGCGGCTTTCGATCCCTCCATCCCCAAACATTTCGACATCGTTTTCTTCGACCAGCGCGGCGTGGGACTCTCTGGCGAACTGCAATGCGCCGAAGCGGCCGCCGCGTTTTACCGCTCCGAATGGAACGCATCCACTCCCGACGAGGAAGCGGAATTGCTTTCGACCGCGCGTTCCTTCGCTGACGGTTGCGTGGCTGAGATGGGCAATCCCGATTCCCTCGCGTTCCTCGGGACGAGTCAAGCCGTCGAAGACCTCGACGCGTTTCGCGAGGCGTTGGGCGTGGACAAGTTCTGGTTCTACGGCGAAAGTTACGGCACGCAATTCGCTCAGGCCTACGCCGCCGCGCATCCCGACCGACTCGCGGGGTTGCTCCTCGACGGGACGGTGGACTTGACGCTTTCGGGATTCGACTTTTACGCCTCGCAAGCGCAAGCCTTCAACGATGCGCTCGTGATGACGCTCGAAGCCTGCAACGCCGACGATCTTTGCGCGGGGGACATGGGCACGGACGCGATTGCCGTTTACGATTCCCTGGCCGCACAATTGAAACAATCTCCCATCCCTTACAATTTCCCTTTGCCGTCGGGCGGAAAAGAGACGCGAACATTTTCCCATTCCGATTTGGAGACAGCCGCCAGCGGCTATATGTATTCCGAGAACGCGCGCCTGATCTTTCTGCGCGCGCTCGCGGCTTACGCGCGCAATGGCGACCTCGTCCCGATGGCGCGCATTCTCTACGACGCGCTCGGCCTCGACCCCGAAACGCTCAAGGCCATCCCCGACCCATCCTACTCGGACGCGGTCTATTACGCAGTGGAATGCCAGGATTACGGTTACGCGGGCGCGGAGGAATATTTGCGCGCGGGCGACGCGATCGATTCCAGCCTGCCGCGCTTCTCGTCCATTTTTTACAGTGACCTGCCCTGCGCCTTTTGGCCGAACGCCGCAACGAAGACCGACCGCCCCGCGCCGTTGGCCGCTTCCGGGATTCCCACCATCGTCTTGAACGGCACAGCCGACCCCGCCACGCCATACGAAGGCGCGCGCGCCGTCTTCTCGCGCTTGCAGGATGGATACTTCGTCGCCGAGACGGGAGGCCCGCACGTCATCTTCGGCTGGGGAAACGCCTGCGTGGACGATCTCGTGACCGCCTTCCTCGTGGACGATGAACTGCCCGAACGCGAAACCACCTGCGAGGGTGTGATTGTGGAAGAGTTCGTCCCGCTCGCACCTCTGCGCGCCTCCGAGTTCGAGAATCCGCTCGAGGCGCTGACCTCCGTGGATGAAGAAATCTATTACCTGCCCGAATATTTCTTCTGGGATTACGAAACGCCCACGTCTGTAGGCTGTCCCTTCGGAGGCGCGCTATCGTTCGAAATGACAGACGAAGGCGAGAGATTCACCTTTGCCAGTTGCGCCTTCTCGGAGGGATTCGCGTTGACAGGCAAGGGGACCTTCAACTACGACGACGAGACGCTTACGCTTACCGTATCGGTCGGCGGAATCGCGAGCGGCGCGTTGACGTACACGCGCGACGCGGATGGCAACCTGTCCGTGACGGGGGAATACGATGGGGCGGAGGTCAAACTTTCAGAATAACCGCGAGCCGGCAAAAGGTCAAAACGCGAATCGCCCTCGGGAGTCGTAAGCGCGTCGCGCCCCGCCAGTGGAATCCATCTTATCAAAGATGGCGCTACGCGCTCCGTGACGACTGAACCGTTCTTCGCGCCGTATTGCACCGCATACATTCATTCCGCTGGCAAAGCAAAGCCAGCGGATTTGTTTTCAAGAGAATCTTCGCGCGGTCGAGTAAACGGTTCAACGGAATGGCCTGCACGCGCGCCTCGCCGATGGTCGCTGTCACCACATCGTTATCGAGATATTGCGCGATCTCGTTGAATCCCGAGGAATCGCCGGGGAAGCCGGGACATTCCACGATCCTCCTGCGCGTCAGCGCCCAGCGGACGAATTGTTTGCGCCCCGCCAGTTTCTCGGCGTAGTGGATGCTGGTGTTCACCGTATGATCCACGCCGATCAGAAGAACCCAGGCGTTCTTCTCCGCCAGCACGCCGATGGGCGCGAGCGGATCGTAGATCGTCTGTCGCTCGAGGGTGTAATCTGCGTTGACCCCCGCGAACGAAAGGATCGGGTGGAGACTGCGCTTCGCCCCCGCGTGCCGCCGCAGCGTCTCGGCCAGGATGCCCATTTCCTCGTCGGCGGGCAGGTCGCGTTCGAAGGATAGCGCGTCGAGAGTCCCGTTCCCGTCCTCGCGCAGCCGCCTGCCTTCCTCGGCGGCATAATCCATCCCGTTATTGGGCGGCCCCACCAGCGGCGTCACTATCGTCCGGTAGGTGAACGCGGGCATGATGAGCGAACCGCAGGCATGGATCAGCGCGTCAATCACCGCCCTCGGCCCGCCCTGCACCCCTCCCAGCGACTTGAACGAGCCGTGCGCGATGACGGCCTGCCCCCGTATCGGCAGAGACTCGAATCCCGAAAACAATTCGCCAACGCTGATCATACCCTGCTCACTGAACACTGATCACTGATTACTGAACACTGCTCATCTCCCCTTCCACTGCGGCTTGCGCTTCTCTGCAAACGCGCGCATCCCCTCTTTTTGATCCTCGGTGGTGAACAGGTTGTAGAATTCCTTTTTTTCCTCCGCCAGCGCGTCTCCCAAAGATCGTTCATAAGCCTGATTGACCATCTTCTTCGCCGAGCGGACCGCGACGGGGGCGCGGGACGCGACCTCCTCGGCCAGTTTCAACGCCTCATCCAAATACGCCTCCACCGGGACGACGCGGTTGACGATGCCGAACCCGAGCGCCTCCTGCGCCGACAGCGTGCGGTTGTTGACGACCATTTCCATGGCAACGGCCTTGCCCACCGCGCGCGGCAGGCGCTGCGTCCCGCCCGCGCCGGGGATGACGCCGATGGTGATCTCGGGCTGGCCGAATTTGGCGGTCTCCGAGGCGACGACCATGTCGCACGAGAGCGCGATCTCGCATCCGCCGCCCAGCGCCCATCCCGAAACCGCCGCGATGACCGGCTTGCGGATGGCGCGGATGCGTCCAAATTGCGCGATGGGATCGTTATCGTACATCTCCTGAACGGTCTTGTCGGCCATCTCTTTGATGTCCGCGCCCGCGGCGAAGGCCTTTTGATTCCCGGTGACGACCATCGCGCCGATGGCCTCGTCGTTGTCGAACGCTTTGAGCGCGTCCATCAGTTCGCGCATCAGCGTGTTGTTGAGGGCGTTCATCGCCTCCGGGCGGTTGAGTGTGACGAGTCCAACCCGCCCGCGCGTTTCGGTGAGGATGCAAGTGTAGGGTGTCATGGGGGAGTCTCCTTATGAGGGGACGTCATTGCGAGCGTCTTTCCCTGGTACCGTGCGGCTTAAGCCGTACCAGGGCAGGTGTGCGAAGCAATCCCTTCCAGGCGAGGAGACCGCTTCGGCGGACGAATGCCGCCTCGCAGCGACGGACAGGAGCGATTCTACACGAGAAATGGTTTTATGCTAACATTGTGTTACTTTGGACTCCGAAGTCTCCCGACTTCGGCCAACGACTGGAGTCGTTGGACTCCGCAAAATAAGGAGACATCTCATGGACATCCTCCTCGCCATTCACTCCCTTTTCCGCTGGTTCATCGTCGCTCTCGCCGCGCTGACAATTTTCAAGTTCGCGGTCGCCTGGGCGGGAAACGCCTCCTTCAAGGGCATGGACCGCGGCCTCGCCTCCGCCCTGAGCGGCCTGATGGACGCGCAGGTCCTGCTCGGACTGGTTTACTTTCTCTGGAGCGGCTTCGCGGGCGAGGGCTTCCCCGCCGCGCGCTGGATTCATGCGCTGGTCATGCTCGCCGCGTCGGCACTCATGCACGTCCCCGCGCGGTTGAAAGCGCTGGGGGATAAACAGCGATTCGTTTACTCGATCTTGTCCCTTTTCGGCGCGTTGGGTTTGGTCTTCGTGGGACTTGCCGCGTTGTAGAAAATGTACCGGGCGACGGGAATGTTTATCCGCAATCAAGCCCGGCAGTCAGAGGCGACGCGTGCCTGAACACGCCAGCGGTGAATAGCGATTCGCGTGGTAAAATCATTTCAGAAAAGTATAAAAATGTACACTTTACTGAAACCGCTTTTTGTGCAGGAGGTACTCTTACGGAGAGGAGCGGGAATCTTCACGCCACAGGACTTCCAGCGCATCTTTCGCGCCAGCCCAATCCAGGCCAGATATTTTCTGGAAAAAAATGCCCGGGAAGATTTGTTCCTGCGCCTCAAGAAGGAACTTTACGCGTTGAAGATAAACCCGCCCTCCGAAGAGGAGATCGCCAATCGCCTTTATCGTCCTTCCTACATCTCCTTATGAATATGCCCTGGCCGCGTTCAACATCCTTCCAGAGATGACTTACTCGGTCACATCTGCCACATCCAAGCCCACGCGCGCAATTGCCGCTGGGGAGCGGACGTTTTCCTACTTCACAATCAAACGCGATGCGTTTACGGGGTACGCGCCAATTCAGCGAAATGGACGCACGGTGTTGTTCGCAGAGCCGGAAAGGGAAATCGAACGGTTCGCTTGAAGGCTTTTATCGAATCAACGCCTCCCCCACCTCCGCCGTGGACTTGAGAATCAAGTCCGCGCCTGCCCTCCTCAATTCCTCTTCCTCCCCGAACCCGCATAACACCCCAACCGTCTGCGCGCCGGCGGATTTGCCGGCGCGGATGTCCACGGTGGTGTCGCCGATCATCAGGCAGGACTCGGGCGCGACGCCCATTTTTTGCGCGGCGCAAAGAACGGGGTCGGGATAGGGTTTGGTGTGATTGGCCGTGAGCGCGGTGACGACCACGTCGAAGTAACGCGTCAGGTTGAAGCGGTCGAGGAAGGCGCGCGTCCCGCCTTCGTCACGCGCGGAGACGACGGCCAGGGGAAAACGTCCGTGCAGGGAGGCCAGCAGCGCGTCCACGCCGGGGACGAGCAGGTAGCGCTTCCAGTGTTTTTTTCGATGGCGATACATCCAGTTGACCAGCGCGGCCAGTTCGTCGTCCAGGCCGAAGCGGTCGGGAATGCCCATCAGCGCGTTGCCCGGCGATTCGATCCACATCACCAGGCGGCGCGCGGCATGTTCGGGGTCGCGGAAGAGAAAGCGGGGCAGGAAACGGGCAATCTTTTGGGCATAGAGATCGTCGGTGTCGCTCAGCGTGCCGTCCACGTCGAAACACAGGGCGCGAATTTTCGAAGTATCGAGGGCCATATCGCAATTCTACCGCGACAAAGCCGCGCGGAAACGCCCTTGTTGTCCAGTCTTCATCCTTCATCTTTCATCTTTCATCCTTCATGTGCTATACTTTCGGCGGGACGATAAACGTGTTTCGCTCATTCTCCAAACCCGCCGAAGACCGTACCCGCGCCTTGCTGGAACTCTTGTATCACGTCAGCCGCGAGGTGGCCGCCGCGCTGGACCTGCGCACGGTGTTGCAGCGCGTGTTGCTCGAGGCCATCCGCAACGTGGGCGGCGAGCGCGCCAGCATTGTGGTGCTGGACGACGATAAAAAACCCGTGGACGCGACCATCGTCTATGGACAGCAATTCCACGAACACACCACCCAGCAACTGCGCGATACGGTCGAGCGCGGGCTGGCCGGGTGGGTGGTCACGCACTGCAAACCGGCGCTCATCCCCGATACATCGCGGGACAAACGCTGGCTGAGACGGCCGGACGATTCGGACGAAAAGACCGGCGCCAAATCCGCCATCAGCGTGCCTTTGCTGGCGCGCGAACGATTAGTGGGCGTGCTGACGCTGGTGCATCCCATCCCCCACGCCTTCACCGAGGAACATCTTGAGTTGATGCAGGCCATCGCCGACCAGGCCGGGGTGGCGGTGTTGAACGCGCGGCTGTATACCGAGAGTCAGCGCCAGGCGCGCGTGATGACCGCGCTGGCCGAGAGCGCCGCGGCGATCAATACCTCCCTGCGCATGGAGGAAGTGTTGCAGCGCATCCTCAACCAGGCCATGCAGGCCCTGCAGGTGGAAACCGCCGCCGTTGCGCTGACCGATCCGCAGAGCGGCGAAATGGTCTTCCGCGCCGCGGCCGGGCAGAACGCCGGGAACATCCTCAACCGGCGCATCCCGCCGGGCGAGGGGCTGATCGGTCTGGTGGCGCGCGAGGGACGCGGCCTGGTCGTCCCCTCCGTCGAAGCGGACAAACGCTTCACCGACGCCGACCGATTTGGCGGCATCAATGCCCGGGCGGTGGCCGCTGCCCCCATCCAGACCCAGGCCGGGGTGATCGGCGTGATCGAGGCCATCAACCCGGTCAGCGGCTCGTTCGACCCCGACGCCCTGCTGGTGATGACCGGCCTCGGCAGCCTGGCCGGGACGACCATCCAGAACGCGCAGTTCTACGAGCGGATAGACGCCACGCGGCGGCGCTACCGCGAACTGTTCGAGGACAGCATTGACCCCATCCTGATCACCGATTGGGAGGGAACGATCCTGGAAGCCAACCGGCAGGCCGCGCTGTTGAGCGGCCTGAGCGACGAGGAATTGCGAACCCGGAGCATTGACCAGCTGCACGAGGTCAACTGGAGCCGCATCGGGGAGAAATTCGAGGCGCTGCGCGGCGGCGAGCCGGGGGTGTACGAATCGTCCCTGCGGAAAAATGATGGCGGCAGCGCGCCGGTCGAGGTTCACGTGCGCCGCGTGGAATTCGAGGAATCCGATTCGCTCCAGTGGATGCTGCGCGACATCACCGAGCGCAAGGACCTGGACGCCCTGCGCGAAGACCTGACCTCCATGATCTATCACGACCTGCGCTCGCCGCTGGCGAACATCGTCTCCAGCATTGAAGTGCTTTCCGGGATGCTGAATGAATCCGATTCGCAGGCCCACGTCGTTCTCGGTATCGCGTCCAACTCCACGGCGCGCATCCAACGGCTGGTGGATTCCCTGCTCGACCTGAACCGCCTCGAGGCCGGTCAGCCGGTGGTGGAGCAGAAATTGGTGGATCCCATTTTCCTCGTCCGGCAGGCGCTCAGGGATGTCTCTCCCGCCGCCGAAGGCCGCCGCCAAAGACTGGTTCCCAGCCTGCCGGAGCGATTGCCCCCCCTGTGGGTGGACGCGGGCATGTGTCACCGCGTCCTGGTCAACCTGCTCGAAAACGCCATCAAGTTCACGCCCACCGAAGGGGTCATCGAAGTTGGCGCAAAAAAGAACGGCGACTGGCTGCAATTCTGGGTGCGCGATAACGGCCCCGGCATTCCGCCCGCCGAGCGGGAGCGCATCTTCGACAAATTCACCAGATTGCGCGGCAAGGACAAACCCGGCGGGCTGGGCGTGGGACTGGCCTTCTGCCGCCTCGCGGTGCAGAGACACGGCGGCCGCATCTGGGTGGAAAGCCCGGACGATCGCGGCGCGTCCTTCCACTTCACCCTGCCGCTTGCCGCGCCGCAACAGATCGTGACGAAGAGCAAAGACTGATTAGTGGACTCCAAAGTCTCCAGACTTTGTGGGACTGTGAAACCCTCAACATCGGGAGGCGTTGGACTCCGAAACGATTACGGAGCTCTCTATGCAATCCATCGCCGATAAAGTTTACATGGAAGATTCCCTGCCGGGCGTCACGCTTGGGGCGATCAGCGCGCCGCGCGGACTGATCCAGATCGACGCGCCGCCCTCGCCGGATGACGGCCGCACCTGGCGCGCCTCGCTCATGAATTTGGGGGCAGGCCCCGACCGCGTCCTCATCAACCTCGATTCCCATCCCGACCGTACGCTGGGCGCGCGCGCCATGGATTGCACCATCGTCGCCCACGAGAAAACCGCCCAGGCCTTTCGCAACCGTCCCACCACGTTCAAGGCGCAGGGCGACGAGACCGGCGCAAATTGGGAATCCATCCCCGGCCTAGGGTCCGTCCGTTGGGCGCCGCCCGAAATTTCTTTCATCCACGATCTCACCCTGTATTGGGGTGGGAATCCCATCCGCATCGAACACCATCCCGGGCCGGCCGCGGGCGCCTCATGGGTCATCCTGCTGGTGGAGAAGATCGTCTTCGTTGGCGACCTGGTTCTCAAAAACCAACCGCCCTTCCTCTCCAACGCCAACCTGCCGCAGTGGATCGAATCGCTCAAGGTTTTGATGGGCGCCGATTTCAAGGGCTTCACCGTCGTCAGCGGACGCGGCGGGGTCGTCAACGCGCAGGCGGTCAAGACCCAACTTGAAATCATCAAACACATGCACGACCGCCTGGAGAAACTCTCCGCCCGCAACGCCGCGCCCGAAGCCGCCGAAAGACTGGTGGATCACCTGGTCGGCGGCTACAAGGCTCCCGTGGCGCGCCAGAAAAACTACGCCCAGCGATTGCGCTATGGATTGCGCAAGTACTACACCCGTCACTATCATCCCACCAACGGCGCGGATGACGAATAACGCGTACGCTCCCCTGCTCGAACTCACGCGCGGCGGCGTGGTCGAATCCACACACTACGGCGCTATCGCGGTCGTGGATTCGCAGGGCGCGCTCCTTTATTCCCTCGGCGACCCCCACACGGTCGCCTTTTTGCGCTCCTCGGCCAAGCCGTTTCAAGTCCTGCCTTTCGTGGAGCGCGGCGGCGTGGAGCATTTCCGCCTCACGCCTCTCGAACTCGCCCTGGCCTGCGCCTCGCACGAGACCGCGCAAATCCACCTCGCGGCGCTCGGGAGCATGCAGGAAAAGATCGGGATTCGCGAATCCGACCTGCAATGCGGCCCGCACCTGCCCGGCGACGCCGACATGCTTCGGCACGTCGTCAGGAACGACCTCCGCCCGACCGCCAACTTCAACAACTGTTCGGGAAAGCACACCGCCATGCTCGCCCACGCCAGAATGCGCGGACTTCCCCTCGACTCTTATCTCTCGCCCGACCACCCGATTCAGCGCGACATTCTGGCGGCCCTCTCCAACCTGAGCGGACTCTCCCCCGATTCGATTCGCCTCGGCGTGGACGGCTGTTCCGCGCCCAACTTCGCCCTCCCGCTCTACAACGCCGCGCTGGCCACGGCGCGCCTGTGCGACCCGCGCGAATTGACCGAAACACGCGCGCTGGCCTGCAACAAAATCGTCTCCGCCATGACCGCGCATCCCGAAATGGTGAGCGGATTCGGCGAGTTCGATTGCGAGTTGATGAAAATCGGCGCGGGGAGGATCGTCGCCAAGCGCGGCGCGGAGGGATTCCAGATCGTCGGCCTCCTGCCCGGCGTGATCGGCGAGCGCGGCGTGGGAATCGCCTTTAAAGTGACCGACGGCGACCCCGGCCGCATGAACGACGCCCTCGTCTCGCGCGCCCGCGTTCGCCCCGCGGCGACGCTGGAGATCCTCCGCCAACTCGGCGCGCTGGATGATGGTCAATTGAAGTCGCTTGCAGAATTCGGCCCGAAACGCGTCTTGAAAAACTACGCGGGGCTGGTGACGGGTGAGTCGTATCCGGTGTTTGAGTTGGGAGCGTAGGCAGGTATACAAGTACACAGGTCACGCGTAACGTGTAACTTCTGTCCCACATCTCCTATCTCCTAACTCCTATCT
>DAOUMJ010000005.1:0-32908 GCA_034411715.1 Anaerolineales bacterium
AAGAGGACGCAACCTTCAGCGACGCGTTAGCAGCTGTGCGTCACCACTTATGGAGCTGCTCCAATTACGGCAGGTCGCCCCAAAACCCCGACCTGTTCCCAATTCCGCAGGCGGCCCTGTTTTCCCTACTGGATTCAGCCTGCTACTCATTGTAAATTGGCCAAAGTCCAGTATTCATCACCTTTTTATGGATTGCCAACCACTATATAATTAACAAGAGATTATAGCGATTCGCAATAAAGAAAGGATGTCACAATGTTGCAGTGCAGATTTTGTGGAAGCTTTTTGACGTGTAATTGTGAGGCGTTATTTTTGAGTGGACGGCTAGGCAAGAAATTCGCCGATTCTCCTTGGCTCGAAAAGACCTTTCCATATAGAGAAGGAAAGCAAATAAAAGATGAGTGGGATACTTTACAGATACCAAAAGAGTACACTGAAATAATCAAAAGACTCAGATTACCTTGGGATGAATAAGCAACTCTCATCCAAGGCGGTTTGAAAGGATGAGAGGCGATATTTCTCTACAAAGGTGAAACGATTGTTTAGGTTCAACAAAATGTGATCAACACAGCTTGTGCTTGGTGCTGGAATCCCAAGTACTTCTCTGGCTTCGGGTTTTGTCTGCTCGGGAGGAGTCCATGCTTGGTTGTCGAGCCTTCGGGACATGGCGCGGACTGTCCATGCGGCGGGGTGTTGGGGGATGAAAAGTTGCAGGAAAGATTAGGGCAATAACAAATTTTCCCCCAATTGATTCAATTGTGCAATATATGTTTCCACAGGCGGGGCAGTGATCCAGCGAATCGCCTCCCAATCTTCGCGTGTGACTGAGCAAAGCGCGCGTCCCAAATCGGCGGGAAAGACCCCCGCGGCCTTTCCCTGCGCGCCTGTGATCGCCTTATGGAGGGACAGATTCATCTTCGTGCAAAATCCCCAAATATCGGCCAGGTCTTTTGGCGCTTTTCTGTCCAGCACGGCAGTCACTTTGTTGGCGAGGATGTTTTCGGCGCTGTCGAATCGTCTCAAAACAGGATCGGAGCGAATCTCTCCAACATGCGCGGGGACATCGTTGACAAATTCCAGTTTGAGATTGGCATTGGCAGCGACGAGATTCAAGCGGACAAACCGCTCCTCTTTCATCAACACGTTGCAAGCCCAGGCTGAGTTTTTTGCCAGCGACTGAATTACCCGTTCCGCCCATAAACCGAAGCGGTCATCGTCGTTGACGAAGTAATCCAGGTCGTCGGAAAAGCGGTGATGAAGATAGCCGCGTGAGGAGGCTGTGCCGCCCGTCAGGTAAAACTCGGTGTCCGCTTGCAGAATGGATTGGATGGCGCGATCCTGCAAGGGATAAAGAATATCGAAGTAGAAGGACGCGTTAGTCATGAAGTAATTCGGGATGTTTTTCGGGCAGCCAGCGGACGAGAAAATCGAATCCACGCACACGGCTTTTTGAGCGGACGCGTCCGCGCCAGCGCGACCAGTTTTCCACCAGCCTCTTGAAACCGATCAGGCGGATGGTCTCCTCGTACGGCGCATACTCCAAAAGTCGAAGCGAAGCCCAATCCTGATCCAACCGCCCAAAAACGCGGCGGCCTGCCAGAATGTCGAGAAAGCCATCCTGGTCGATTTCGTAATCCCAAACATAGGGAGATCGTCTCGTCGCGTCCATGCTTGGATTATACCCCGAGGAATTGCAAACCTTGTACGTTTTCCAGGCGGGTTATGAACGTGAAGATGAGTCCATGCTTGGTTGTCGAGTTCGAGACATGGTTGTCGAGCCTTCGAGACATGGCGCGGACTTGTCCATGCGGTGGGGTGTTGGTTGGCTTCGGGTTTGTCCGCTCGCAATGAGTCCACGCCTGGTTGTCGACTGGCGAAACCCTGTCGAGGCATGGCGCGGGCTGTCCATGAGGCGGGGCGTTGGGCAATTGAACTTTTGTAATTGGAGCAAAAATGGGAATTGTTGCAATGAGCGAAGGGGACAGTTTCAGATTTGGGGTTACTTAATTACTCGAACTGTTTATTGTCTCTATTGCGAGCGGGTGTGGGGATCATTACCTGGTTTCTCAACCAGTCCGTTTAAATGGCGGAAGGGCGACAAACAGGTTTCCATTCTCAATGGTTGTGACGAACTCATCCAACGGACGCGGCGGAGGGCCGCTGATGTTTTTCCCGAGGAGGTCGAAATGACCATCGTGGCACGGGCTGACGTAATGCTCGATGTCCGCGTGCCAGGTGACGCGGCAACCAAGGTGAGTGCAGATGTCCGAGAAGACCCGCACCTCGCGTTCGCCCGTCCTAACGACATACAACCCGTAATTTTTGGCTGTCCGCTCCCAGCCGTTGACTCGGGTGCGCGTGAAATCGAAACGGGTTGGGACGCTGATCGGATATTTTTCGAGCGCGCCGAGCGGGATGATCGCTTCATCCTCCGCCCCAGCCCGGTTTGCGGGGGAAAGCAGATACCCCGCCGAGGGGAGTCCCGTCAGCGCGCCGATGAATCCGCCGATGGCGGCGATGGAGGCTTTGAGGAAGTCGCGGCGCGAGAGCCTGCTCATTTCAACTCCCATTCGAAGACGCGCGAGGGAGCGTCCACGTTGAGGATGGTGAGCGTGAGTTTGGTCGCGCCGTCGAGGATGGACTTGCCACCTTTCGCCGCAGGGAAGATCAACCTGCCGCTGACGTGATGGCCGCCGCGCGGCGCGTCCCAGAGCGCGGCCTGGACGGTGATTCCCGTGTCGGTGGTGAGGGTGGATGCAGTTGCCAGGTCCATGCTCAGGTCAATGGAATGGGTATCCATCACAACGTCGAATTCCAATGTTTCGGAGGGAGCGTTGAGGTTTAGCGGAGTCACGTTGAAGACGATGGCGCCTTGCTCGTCAATGCGGACGGTCGAGTCAAATTCGGGGGAGGAAACCTCCGTCGAAACGGGAACCGCCTCAACGTCGGAGGGAAGCGAGGAGGGGGACGCGGAGCAGGCCGCGAGAGTCAGGGTCAAAGTCAAAAAGATGGGGAGGAGGAAGCGTCTCATTTTGTCTCCGCAAAAGATAATGAGGGCGAAGCCGGTTGGAGTTTTCTTCGTTCGCGATAAAGCACAACGAGCATGAAGGCGACGCCAACGATTTCCATGCCGAGGCCGATGAGCATGAAGGGGCGCTGGTAGCGCGTGAGGAAATTTGCCGCCGCGCCGAGGGCCAGGACGGGCAAAACGTCGGTGACGTGATGGAGACAGCAGGCAATCATCGCTGTCGCGCTTGTTCCGCCGCTCGCTCCCATGACTGCGCCTGTGTGGCTAGTGGAAGTGGTTGGAATAAAAAGGCGGAAGCGCAAAATGGAATAGAGCGCGGCTTGAACGCCGAAGCCGAGCCAGATCGGGAGGACGTACCAACGATTGAGCGAAAACTGGCTGGCGGCGTAATCCCATCCCTGCGCCCAGGCGAGGATGCCGAAGTAGATTCCTGCCATGAGCGCGGAACCGAATAAAAATGCGGCGATGGGAATGAGAGTGCGTTTCATCAATGGTCTCCTTTGCGCTTATCGTAATCCTTGCGTCTGCGTCTGTCTTGCGCCAGATGGCGGTTGGAGGGGATGAGCAGAAATGCTTATAGGCGATATTGCCTACCTCTTCATACGCCACGCGGCTCTCCAATTGCCTTGAAAACATTCATACAATGGGGACATCCTATGTCCATTCCTTCTTTTCTTACCGTTGATCTGCCCTGCGATTTGACGCTGCAAATGACGAAGAGGAAATTGTCGCGGGCGGGTCTGCGCGCCTTGCAGACCTTCGACCTGCACGCCGCGCGCGCGGGTCTGCACGACTGCGCCTGCCCGAATCACGGGACGGAGGATTGCGACTGCCAGATGGTGGTTCTGCTCGTTTACGGAGATGCCGAGCGACCTGTGACGCTTTTGCTGCACGGCAACGACGGGCAGACCTGGCTCTCGATCGCGGACAATCCGCCTCAACGCGCGGACCCGAAACTGCTGGCTGGGATTCGAGAGGCGTTGGAGGCGTCTGATTCCATTCATCAAACCGTATAGGCCAAATGGCTTATCGGTCACCGCGTCAAATTGCGCTGGACTTCATGGTCGGATGGCCTACACTTGGTTTTATCCATAAATTCTCAAGCCAAAAGGAGTAGAGATGTTACTGTTCAAAAAAATCACAATTGTCATGGCTGCGGCTGTTTTGCTGTTGACTGCCTGCGGCGGAGGCGGCGCGGCCGATTCGGGAGAGGTCCAAATCACATTGACCGATTTCGGAATCGAGTCGTCGGTGACTGAATTCAAGGTCGGCGTTCCCTATCATTTCGTTGTGACCAACGAAGGCCAGGTGGAACACGAGTTCATGATCATGCCGCCGCTGACGGAAGGCCAGATGGGTATGGCCATGGATATGGGCGAACTGGATGAGACGGCACTGGCGATGATCGAAGCGGCAGACCTGCCTGCGGGCGCGACCGCGACGCTCGATTTCACCTTCACCGAAGCCGCGCCTGCGGGGACCCTGGAGTTCGCCTGCCACGTGCCTGGTCACTATGAGGCGGGAATGAAACTTTCCATCGTTGTCAAATGAGCGCGCGATACGAGTTTAATATTCCGTAAAGGTTTTACAGGAACAGGCGTCAATACTGTGTTGACGCCTGTTTTCCATCCCGTCGAAAGAGGACATTTATGAGTACAAAATCGAAACGACAATTGTTGCGCGAAAAGAACAAGAGACATAAACTGATTTCCAGACTCGTCTGGGGCGGGATCGGAATCGCCGTTCTCGCCGTGATTGGTTTCTTCGTCTCGCAAGGGGCCAAACCTGCCCAGGGCGAGTCCATCCCGATCATGGGCAGTTCGCACATCGAAACAGACTCCGACCCTGGCGAGTACAATTCCAATCCGCCTTCATCGGGACCTCATTACGCGGATGAATTGGCGGCTGGATTCTATGAAACCAACGAGTACCCATTCCCTGCTGGGTATCTCGTCCACAACCTGGAGCATGGTTACGTCATCTTCTGGTACAACTGCGACCTGCTGGATGAGTCCGCTTGCGCGGAATTGAAATCGCAGATTCGCGCAGTGATGGACGAACTCGGCGATTTCAAAATCATTGCCTATCCCTGGCCTTCGCTGGATGCTCCCTTTGCCATGACCTCATGGGGCAGAATCCAGAAATTCGATTCGTTCAATGCGGAGCAGGCCAAGGCCTTTTATCGCGCGAATCTAAACAAAGCGCCTGAACCCAACGCGCCGTAGGAAGCAGGAAGTCTCATTCGTCGTTGCGGGTGCAGCCATCCCCGCTTCGTGGAATGGATTGCTTCGTCGTTGCCCTGAGCGGAGCGCAGCGAAGGCGAAGGGCAACGGCTCAAAATGACGGATGGCAGTTATCGAAGGAGTAAAAATGTCCCACAAACATTCCAAACACAAGGATGTTCCCCGAAAAACGGATAAAGAATGGCCGCTGGTGGTTTATGTATGGGCGGTGGGTTTGGGGCTTGTCGGTTATCTGGTGATCGGCGAGATGATCTTTGAAATGAAACCCCATCCAATTCACTGGCTTTCAGGTGTGGTTGGAGGCGTGATAGGCATCGGCCTGGGTTGGATGTGGTTTCGCTGGCGCGGCGATGTGGTTTAACGATGAAACGCATTTTGCTTCTGGTTTCCCGTCATTGGTTTGAAACCTTTCTCCTCATCTATGGTCTGTGGGTGTTCACCCCTTTCCTCGCGCCCCTCTTCATGCAACTCGGCTGGGAAAGCGCGGGCAGGGCGGTTTACTTCGTCTACTCGTTTTTCTGTCATCAACTCCCCGAACGTTCCTTCTTCCTCTTCGGCGAAAAGGCCATGTACGCGCTCGCCGAGATTCAGTCCGCCTGGCGGGACACTTCCGATCCGCTCGTCCTCCGTCAATTCATCGGCAACGAGACGATGGGCTGGAAGGTCGCCTGGTCGGACCGCATGATCTCGTTCTACGCCAGCGTCTGGTTGTTCGCGGCGCTGTGGTTTCCCTTCCGCCGAAAAATCAAACCACTGACGTGGTGGGGATTCGTCCTGCTCCTGCTTCCCATGGCTGTTGACGGCGGCACGCATCTGGTCAGCGATCTGGCTGGCATTGGAAACGGATTCCGTGATACAAATGCGTGGCTGGCCGCGCTGACCGACAACTCCCTCCCCGCGACGTTCTACGCGGGCGACGCGCTCGGCTCGTTCAACTCGATCATGCGCCTCGCCACCGGACTTTTGGCTGGACTCGCCATCGTCTGGCTGGCCTTCCCCTATCTTTTCCAAACGCAGACCCTGAACCAGGAATTGGACGGATACGATTATGGCAAAGTCATCGAACAAATCAAAAGCCAAAATCCGCGTCCTTTTAGCGGATGACCACCACATCGTCCGCGCGGGGATTCATCAACTGCTCGAGAGCGCGGGCGACATTCGGGTCATTGCCGAGGCGGGGGACGGCGAAGAGGCGCAGTCGCTGATCCACAAGCATAAGCCCGATGTAGCCGTGCTCGACATCCAAATGCCGAAGGCCAGCGGAATCGAAGTCACGCGCTGGGTGCGTTCGCGTATGCCCGAAGTGGGCGTATTGATCCTCACGGCCTACGATGACGACCCGTACGTGATGGCCGTTTTGCATGCGGGCGCGAACGGGTATGTGTTGAAGACCGCGCAGGCCGACGATCTGATCCAGGCGGTGCGCGACGTGAACGAGGGCAAGTCCGCGCTCGACCCCGCCGTGACGCAAAAACTGATGTCCAGCCTGTTCAAGCGTCCCGACAAAACTCCTGTGGAGCCGCTCACCGAACGCGAACTGGAAGTGCTTCGGCTGGCCGCGAAGGGATTCACCAACAAGGCCATCGGCGTGCAACTGAATATCAGCGACCGCACCGTGCAGGGTCACCTCGCGCACATCTTCGCCAAACTGCAAGCCGCCAGCCGCACCGAGGCGGTCATGCGCGGCGTTTCATTGGGGCTGATTTCGCAAAGCACGGGAACGCTGGCGGAGGAGTAGGTTGAGGGTAGTACCGCACACCTGCCCTGGCGGGCGGTGCCAGGGACATTCATGTTGTGTACTGAACGACACCATACAATGAAACCTACTGAACAACAACCCCCTCCCCGTTTCTGGCGCAGTTCCACCCTGCGTAAGATCGCAATGATCTTCGTTCCGCTGACGATGCTTTCGATGGTCATCGCGGTTGGGAGTGTGATTGCCCACCAGCGGGAAATGCGCCTGCATTTGTCCGAGGAGGATTACAGGCTCGCCACCGATCCCGCGCTGGAGTTGACGCTGGTCGCGCCGCTGGTGTTGATTCCTCCATTGTTGTTTTCGGTGGCCGCGCTGTGGTTTGCCGCAAAGCAGATCATTCAACCCCTGCAAAAATTGGAATCCAAAGCCGCCGCGCTGGCCTGGGGAGACTTTGACGCCATCAAGGATTCGGTTGGCGGCATTTCTGAAGTGCAACACCTGCAACTGGAACTGGCCGAAATGTCGCGCAAGGTGCAGGCCGCGCAGGAGGGACTGCACGACTACATCGGCGCGATCACCGCCGCGCAGGAGGACGAACGTTTACGCCTGGCGCGCGAACTGCACGACGATACCATCCAATCTGTGATCGCCCTGAAACAACGCGTGCAATTGGCGGAGAAGTCGGTGAAGGACCCGGCCTCGCGCCGAACCCTGGCCGAATTGGAAACGCTGGCCGAGCAGACCGTGGAAAACCTGCGCCGCATGACGCGCGCCTTGCGTCCCATCTATCTCGAAGATCTGGGGCTGGTCACCGCGCTGGAAATGCTCTCGCGCGAGACGAGCCAGAACAATCGCGTGGACATTGACTTTCAAAAAACGGGACAGGAACGCCGCCTCTCCCGCGAAGTGGAATTGTCGCTCTATCGCATCGCGCAGGAGGCGTTGAGCAATGTGGCGCGCCACTCGAAGGCGGAACGCGCCGCGCTCGCCATCGCCTACGATGAACGCGAAATCAAATTGGAGATCCGCGACGACGGCGTTGGTTTCGATATGCCGAAGAGTCCCACCGACTTCGCGGCCAGCGGACATTTTGGCCTGCTGGGAATCCGCGAACGCGCCGAGTTGATCGGCGCGCGGCTCGAGGTGGAGTCCGCGTTGGGGAGGGGGACGAGGTTAAAGGTGCAACTTTGAGGCGGACGCGATCAAGAATCTCCTAAGGCCGTTATTCAGGACGATTGCGTGGGCCTTTGCGTCTCTGTCGGGACGAATGACCCAAATAAGCCATTTTGCCTATGTGCCCTCCCGCCATCCTGCCCTCATGCGAGGGAGGGATTGGGTCTATTATTGAACGATGACGACAGAAATTACAACCACATCGCTTCCATCAACAAGCGAGCGGCTGAAAGTCTTCGCGCACGCCCTCCTCTTCGTGCTGGGGTTTTCGTTCGTCTTCGTCGTCGGCTGGGGCGGATCGGTAACCGCGCTCGGCCAACTCTTTCTCGCATACAAAACCGAACTTGGTCGCATCGGGGGAATCGTCGTGATCCTGTTCGGACTCGCGACTCTCGAAGTGATTCGCCTCCCTTTTTTCTACTCGGACACGCGCGCCCAATACACGGGTCAGCGCGGGACCTTGGGCGGATCGGCCGCCATGGGCGTTTTCTTCGCCGCGGGCTGGAGTCCGTGCATCGGCGCGACCCTCGGCGCGATCCTGACGATGGGGCTCA
Source organism: Anaerolineales bacterium (assembly GCA_034411715.1). Classification (GTDB taxonomy): domain Bacteria; phylum Chloroflexota; class Anaerolineae; order Anaerolineales; family Villigracilaceae; genus Denitrolinea. The sequence goes on from DAOUMJ010000005.1 coordinate 8,695, forward strand.
GCCAGCAGACGGTCGGCCAGGCCATGTGGCTGGCCTCGGGCTATTCGCTCGGGCTGGGACTCCCCTTCCTCGTCATGGCGCTGGGACTCGAGCGCGCGTCGGGCTGGGTCAAACGTATGAGACCGTACCAGAAGTATTTTCGAATCGCGAGCGGTATCTTAATCATCACAATTGGCGTGCTTTTGTTTACCAATACGATGAGCCTGATCGCTATTTGGGCTTTCAAGAACGGACTCTACATCGAAAAGTTCGCGCTCTTCGCCGCCGCGCCCACATATTTCACCGCCATCCTCGCGGGCCTGTTGTCGTTCCTCTCGCCGTGCGTACTTCCCCTCGTCCCCGCGTATCTCGGTTATTTGAGTGGACATGCCATCCAGTAATCGGCTTCAGTACCGCAACATTCATGCTGCCTCCCGTAGCAAGCAAGATAATTCTTGCAGTACTACGCAATGACGGAAACCGAAGTACCGCAACATTCGTGCTGCCTTCCGTAGCAAGCAAGATAAATCTTGCAGTACTACGCAATGACGGAAACCGAAGTACCGCAACATTCATGCTGCCTTCCGTAGCAAGCAAGATAAATCTTGCAGTACTACGCAATGACGGAAACCGAAGTACCGCAACATTCATGTTGCCTCGCGCGGCAAGATAAATCTTGTGGTACTACATGACGAATGAATCAGGAAACCACCATGAAACGCCCTCTCTTATCGTTACTCATCCTCCTCCCCTTCCTCCTCGCCGCCTGCCAGGGACAGCCCGCGCAGGTCTCTGGAAAAACCGTCTCGGTCGCGGGCGGCTCGTACCAAAACGTCGCCCCCGATGAATTGAATGCCATGTTGAAGAACAAGGACTTTGTCTTCGTCAACGTTCACATCCCATTTGAAGGCGACATTGCCAATACCGACCTGTCCCTCCCCTACGACCAGATCGCCGAATCGCAATATCTCTCGCAACTGCCCGCCGACAAGAACGCGAAGATCGTCCTGTACTGTCGAAGTGGACGCATGAGCGCCATCGCCGCGGAAACGTTGGTGGGATTAGGCTACACCAACCTCTGGAATCTCACGGGCGGGATGGTGGACTGGGAACGGGCAGGATACGAAATTGAACAATAAGGAGCAAACCTAATGGTCACAGATCCCGTTTGCGGCATGAACATCGCGGATGCGACAGCCGCGGCAAAATCCACTTACAAAGGGCAAACGTACTATTTTTGCTCCGCGCTCTGTAAGCAGTTGTTCGACCGCGAGCCTGAGAAATATATCAAGACCGAAAAAGAACAGGAGAAAACTCCATGACAGAACCCATCATTGAAGAAGCCATCGAAGAAGAAGCCCTCGAACCTGCCAGCGAAACCTCTGCCGCGAATCGCAGGATCAAACAAGCGGCATGGATTGTCATTGCCCTTGTCGTTGTCTTCCTTGGCGGGCTTGGAAGCGGCTACCTCCAATGGGGGCGCGACGAAACTGCCCAGGCTAATCGGGAGAAAGAACTGACGCGGCTCTTCGAGCAGGTCAACCCCGCGGAGGGGTACTCGCTCGGCGTCACCTATGGCGATCTGGGACCTCAACTGGTCGAAGCAGGCGTCATTGATGCCGACGCCTTCGTGCAAGTAATGTCGGCTGGCGGCGACACCATCAGCAACCGTCAGATTGAGATTTTGAAAAATGACAGCGACGAAGAAATCGTCATCACGCGCGAGAATGCCCATTTTCTGTTGAATTTCTTCTGGGCGGTGGGGCTTGCCAACAGAAATACTATTCTCACCGACGGAATGATGATTGAATACAGCGAAGGACAGGTGGAACGCTTCGCCTCTACGGGCGGTTGGACTCTGGCTGCCAGGCCAATCACCGACATCTACGCCAGCCTGGATTTGATCCCGCTTACCGCCGAACAGCAGGCCCGCGTGGAACAGGTGGCCGCGGCGGTGTACCGTCCGTGTTGCAACAATTCAACCCTCTTCCCCGATTGCAATCACGGCATGGCTATGCTCGGCTTGTTGGAGATGATGGCGGCGAACGGCGCGACGGTTGACGAGATGTTCGAAGCCGCGAAATACGTCAACGCTTTTTGGTTCCCCCAACAGAACATCGAAACCGCCATGTATCTCAAAGCCAGCCAAAATCTGGATTACGAGGATGCCGATCCGCGCGTGATCGTCAGCGCGCAATTTTCATCGGGGTCAGGATTCGCCGTCGTTCACCAGCAATTGCAGGCGAGCGGTGTGTTACCACAAGCGCCCAGTCAAGGCGGTAGTTGCGCGAATTGATATGGAGGAACCATGAGTAAAATACACACGAAGAGATCACGGCCGATTCCGCAACGAAAAGAATGGCCTGCCGTTATTTACTTTTGGGCATTCGGACTGGCAATTCTTGGTTACTTGGTTGGCAGAGTAGCACTGGATGCGTGGCCGCATCCATATCACTGGCTTTCAGGGCTTGGTGGTGGTCTTCTAGGAATCCCCATCGGCTGGCTGTGGTATCGCTGGCGCGGGGACGTCTTTTAGGAATCACCATGTCCCTCGCGCGCCGCAACCTCTTTCAAGACAAAACCCGCCTCGCCCTGAGCATCGGCGGGGTGGCGCTGGCCGTCATGCTCATCCTCATTATGACTGGCTTTCTCGCGGGGATGAATCGCCAGATCACCTCGTACCTGGATCACTCGGACGGCTCGATCATCGTCGCGCAAAAGGGGATCAGCAACCTGCTCGGCGCGACCTCCCTCCTGCCGCCCCGCGTCGAATCGGACGTGGAGGCGGTGGACGGCGTTTCGGAGGCGATCCCCATCCTTTCGCAATTCATCATTCTCGACTTGCATGGAAAGAAACAGCCCGTCTATTTGATCGGCTACGACACCGAGCAGGGCGGAGGTCCCTGGGAGATCGCGCAGGGACGCGCGCCGCTCGAAGATGACGAGATCATCCTCGACCGAATCCTGGCGTTGCGTCACGACCTGGCGATTGACGACGAGATCGAGATCATGGGCCGCGACTTCACCATCGTTGGCCTCTCGGATGGGACGACCTCGTGGATGACCAGTTTCCTGTTCATGCGTCGGAGCGCGGTGGAGAGTCTCTTGCGCGCCGAGGGGGCGCTCAGTTTCGTTTTGGTGGAACCCGCTCAGGGTCAGGATGGAAGCGAAGTGGTGGATCGCCTGAATGAACTGGATGGCGTCAACATCCTGACCAAAGACGAGATGAAAGTCAACGACATCAAACTGTTCGCACGCGTCTTTTCCGCGCCGCTTCGATTGATGATCGCCATCGCGTTTCTCGTCGGGATCATGGTTGTCGGCCTTGTCATCTACACCGCGACGGTCGAGCGCCAGCGCGAGTACGGCGTGCTAAAAGCCATCGGCGCGTCGAACCGCGTGTTGTATGGCGTGGTGGCGGCGCAGGCGTTGTTCGCGTCGCTGGCGGGTTCGGCGGCGGGAATCCTGTTCGCGTACGGCGCGGCGGATCTGATCATGTCACTTCGCCCACAATTCCTGATCGTGTTCAATTACGCGGATATGGCCTGGGCGCTCGCGGCGGGACTCGGCATGGCGCTGGCGGCGGCTTTATTCCCGGCGCGTGTGATTGCAGGGCTCGCGCCTGCGGAGGTGTTTCGAAAATGATCCGACTCGCGTTCCGCAACCTTTTTCAAAACAAGACGCGCCTCGTGATTTCCGTGGGCGGCGTCTCGCTGGCTCTGCTTTTGATCCTCGCGCTCGACGCGATCTTCACGGGCGTCGAACACCAAACCACCGCGTTCATTGACAACAGCGGCGCGGATATTTTCGTGGCGCAAAAAGACGTGCGCAATATGCACATGGCTTCCTCGTCCCTGCCGATGACTGTGATCGAGGAGGTCGAGGCGATAGACGGTGTGGAGGCTGTGACGCCGATTTGGTACGTCGGCAACATGATCGTGGTCGGCGACGAGCGCACGCTGGCGTACATCATCGGCCTGCCCGAGGACGCGGCGATGGGCGCGCCGTGGAAGATGGCCTCGGGCAAAAAGGTTCCCGAAGCGGGCGAGGCCATCATTGACCGACGCGTGGCGCAAAAATCGCGCGTGGAACTCGGCGACACGATTGAAATTTTGGCGCGCGAGTTTACGGTGGTGGGCTTTTCAGAAGAGACAACGAACATCGTCAACTCGATTGCGTTCATCTCCGCCGCGGACTTTCAGGCGGCACGCGGCAGTTCGGGCGTGGTGAGTTATTTGCTGGTCAGAACCCAGTCGGACGTCACGGCTGAAGCGGTTGCGTCGCGTATCGAAGACGAAGTGAACGGGGTCACCGCGTTGCCGACTGAGTCGTTTTCGAGTCAGGAGGCGCGCGTCGTCAAAGACATGAGCACCGACGTGCTGGCGATCATGAACTCGATTGGTTTTCTCATCGGCATGGCCGTGATGGCGCTGACGGTTTATACCGCCGTCCTGTCGCGCCGCCGCGAGTTCGGCGTGTTGAAGGCGCTCGGCGCGCGCAACGGCCATCTATATCGCGCCGTGCTGGCGCAGGCGTTGATGAGCGTGCTGTTGGGATTCATCGTCGGGCTGGCATTTACGCTGTTGATCTCCGCCGCCGTCCCGCGCCTGGGCTTGAACATGACACTCGAAGTCAGCCGCGCCTCGCTCGTCAAAGTGGGAATCGTTTCGCTGGTCATCACCGCCTTCTCCGCCATCCTGCCCATCCGACAGATCGCGGGTCTCGATCCCGCGCTGGTGTTCCGAGGAAAATAAAATGACAACTGCAACTTTGCAAATTAATCACGCGACCAAACGCTACGGCTCGGGCGCGACCGAGGTGACCGCCGTGCGCGACGTGTCGCTCTCCGTCGCGCCTGGCGAGATCGTCCTCATTATGGGACCCTCGGGCTCAGGCAAGACCACCCTGCTTTCGATGTTGGGCGCGCTGCTCAAACCGACCGAAGGCGAGATTCATCTTAATGGTGCGGTCATCAGCGCACTGGCCGAAAATCGTCTGCCTGATATTCGACTCAAGCAATTCGGATTCGTCTTTCAGGACTTCAACCTGCTCTCCGCGCTGACCGCCTCCGAGAACGTCGCCATCGTTGCGGAACTCGCGGGACTGGGAGCGGGCGCGGCGCGAAAAAAGGCCGCTTCCATCCTGACGGACCTCGGCCTCGGCGAACGACTCAATTTCCTCCCCGAAAAATTATCAGGCGGAGAGAAACAACGCGTGGCGATTGCGCGCGCCCTGATCAACGACCCAACCCTCATCCTCGCCGACGAACCGACCGCCAACCTCGACTCGAAGATCGGCCACGAGATCATGCGCCTGCTTCGGAATATCGCCAAGGAGCAGGGACGCAGTGTCGTCATCGTCTCGCACGACCAGCGCATTCAAGACATCGCCGACCGCGTGCTATGGCTCGAAGATGGCGAATTCAAAGAGATGGTGACGATGGCGATTGACCCCGTCTGCGGAATGTCTGTGCAGCGCGAGAAAGCCCTGCGCGCGGAATGGAACGGGGGTGAATATTTCTTCTGTGCGCGCGGGTGCAGGGATGAGTTTCTCGGCGATCCGATGAAGTTTGTGCAAACAGCGTAAAACTTTGTACACGGATTTCGCGGACACTTGCACCTGCGCTGCAAGTGCAGGTGTTGGACGGATTTACACGGAACTTTAAAAAGAATCCGTGACACTCCGCCGAAGGATCCGTGTCATCCGTGTACCGCCTTTATCCCCCCACCTCAACAAACACATACCTGGCTGCGGCAAACCCTAATATCACTGATTTTCCTCCAACCTCCAATGTGACCGTCTGATTGAAGGGGAGAACCTCGCGAAAGACCGCCTCCGCCCCAGGCACGATTCCCTTATTTTCGAGAAACGCCATCAATTCCGAATTATGCTCCGCCAGTTCGTGCACGCGGCGAATGGTCACTTTTTCGTTGGAGGAGAGGCTGGTCAGCGGAACCCAATCCGCGACGAACTCTTCGTTCCCTGGCAATGGATTCCCATGCGGACAAGTCCGCGGATGACCGTGTTCTTCGTAGAGCGCGTTCTCAACCTCAGCGGAGATGGCATGTTCCAGGTTGTGCGCTTCGCCGTGGACTTTCGACCACGGCAACATGCGCGTCATCATCCACTCGGTCAGCATGTGGCGGCGCATGACCGTGCGCGCCGACTCGCGGCCTGATTTGGTGAGACGCGTCCCTTTTTTGTCCATCACGATCAGCCCGTCGCGCACCATCCGCTTGAGGGTGTTGGTCACGGTCGGTGGCGAGACGCGCAAAAGTTCCGCCAAATGCGCGCCGACGATGGGTTCGTTGTCCCGCTCCAGGACGTAGATGAACGAGAGATAATCTTCGATGGTTGTGCTGAGTTTTTTCATGGGGTTGTCCAACTATGTGATTTTTGTCAGGGAGAAACCCTACCAATTGCATTATACTAACATTTAGAATTAGCATATACTAACGACGGTGGCAAACCACCAAACCCGAACCTTATTATAAGCCCTGGATGTGGGACACGGATAAACGCTGATGGACGCGGATTTACACGGATAATTTTCCGCGCTCGTCCGCGTCCCATTTTCCGAAACCTCCTTCAAGGATACCCAATGGATTCCTCTCCGCCCCTCTCCCTCACCGAACTCGCCGCGAACGACCGCGCCCGAATTCTCTCCTTCGCCGTCGGGCGTCACGCCGCCAGCCGCTTCGCCTCACTGGGGCTTACTCCTGGCGCTCCTGTGAGCATGGTTCAAAATTATGGCCGCGGCCCTCTCATTGTCAACGTGCGCGGGGCGCGTGTGGCGCTTGGCCGCGGCGAGGCGATAAAAATTCTCGTCGAACGGAGTCACGCCGAATGAGCGACTGCCATTCCACCGCCGTTGATTCCCAAGTCATCCTCCGCGAGCGTATGCCGCTCATCGCGCTCGCAGGCCAGCCGAACGTCGGCAAGTCCACGCTCTTCAATTTACTGACTGGGCTTCATCAACACGTCGGCAACTGGCCTGGCAAAACCATCGAACGCCGCGCGGGTCGCTTCGACCTCGACGGCCGCGAAATCGGCGTCGTTGACCTGCCAGGCACGTACAGTCTCACCGCCAACTCGCCCGAAGAAGTGATCGCCCGCGAATTTATTTTGCGCGAACAGCCCGACCTCGTCGTTGCAATCGTCGACGCGGCGATCCTCGAACGCAGCCTCTACCTCGTCGCCGAATTGATTTCGCTTTCGTCGCCGCTCGCGGTCGTGCTGAACATGATGGACGTGGCCGAGCAGGAGGGCGTCCGAATCGAACCCGAAGTCCTCGAAGCCGCGCTCGGCGTCCCCGTCATCCCGATGACTGCGACGCGCGGGGGCGGGGTCAAGAATCTGGAGCGCGTCATCCTCGACATTCTTGAGGGGCGCCGCGTCTCGACTCCACGCCAGCCCGAGATCCGCGCCGACCATGTCGCCGTCCTCGATGAAATCACGCGCGCGGTCGCGGGCTACGTCCCCGCGCCGTATCCTGAAAGTTGGGTCGCACTCAAACTGCTCGAAGGCGACGCCGAAATCACGCGCACGATGAGGAGCGAACTTCCCGCCGAAAAATGGGACGCGGTCTCCGCGCTCCTCCGCCAGCACGACGACGCGCTGCTCGCCATCGCTTCGGGACGTTACGAGTGGATTGGGCGACTCGTGCGCGCCGCGGTCGTCCGCCCGAAGATCGGCCAACTCTCGCTCACGAATCAACTCGACCGTTGGGCGGCTCACCCGTTCTGGGGCTTGACCGTCCTCGCGGGGATTCTCGGACTCGTCTTCTGGCTGACCTTCGCCATCGGTTCGCCGATCCAAACCTGGCTGGATACGCAAATCGTGGGCGGACTCTCCGCCCTCGCGACTCAACTCCTCGCGGGCGCGCCGTTCTGGTTCCGCAGTCTCATCGTGGACGGAATCTTCGGCGGCCTCGGCGCGGTGCTGACCTTCCTGCCGATCATGGTCATCTTCTTCGCGGTGTTCGGCCTGCTCGAAGATACGGGCTACATGGCGCGCGCCGCGTTCGTGATGGACAACCTCATGCACCTGATGGGCTTGCACGGCAAATCGTTCCTGCCGCTGTTCCTCGGATTCGGCTGCAACGTCCCCGCCATCATGGGCACGCGCGTCATTGACTCCAAGCCCGCGCGCTTCCTGACCATCCTGATCGCGCCGTTGGTTCCGTGCGCGGCGCGCATGGGCGTGGTCGCCTTTCTCGCGCCCGCGTTCTTCGGCGCGAAAGCCGTCTTCGTCTCGTGGGGATTGGTTTTGCTTTCAATGTTTTTATTGGTGGTAAGCGGCGTCCTGATGAACAAGATCATTTTCAAAGGACAGCGTTCGGCCTTCATCATGGAAATGCCGCTCTATCATCTCCCAAACAGCCGAACGATTGGATTGCTCGTGTGGTCGCGCTCGTTGTCGTTCATCAAAAAAGCAGGGACGAACATTCTCGCGATGGCGCTGGTCGTTTGGGCGCTGTCCATCCTCCCGAACGGAAACCTGAACGATAGTTTTCTTGTTCAATTCGGGAAATGGATTTCGCCCGTCGGTGAATGGATGGGCTTTGATTGGCGTTTGACCGTCGCGCTGATTACAAGTTTCCCCGCGAAAGAAAACGCCATCGCCACGCTCGGCGTCCTCTTCGGCAGCAGTCCCGACGTTGGCCTCGCTCAAACGTTGACCTCCACCTTCTCGACGGCCTCCGCCCTCTCCTTCCTCGCCGTGACCATGCTCTTCATCCCTTGCATGGCCACTGTCGCCGTGATCCGCCAGGAGACGCACTCGTGGGGTTGGACTCTCCTCAGTATTGCCCTGCCGCTGGTCATCTCCATCCTTGCGGGCGCGGGCGTCTATCATCTCGCGCTTGTGCTGGGATTGTAGTCGTTGCATTGTTCGCGAGCAGTTACACTGCGAGCAGGACGCAGTGCAACTGCGTCTTGAACAAGGAATATTCGTAACCATGCTCAACCAACTCCTCACCGAAATTCGCGCGGGCGGCACGCTTGAAACCAGCCGACTGGCCGCGCGCCTCGACGCCTCCCCGCAACTCATCGAAGCCATGCTCGAACATCTGCAACGGAGTGGCCTGATCCAGGAATACGTGGATTGCGGCGAAGGCTGTCTGGGGTGCAGTCTACGCGCCTCCTGCCCCAAACCCGACCGCCGCGCGATTCGACTATGGCAGAGTGTAAGCGGACGTTAGAGAACGTCCGCTACGCGCCCACTATGCGTAGGCGACGCTCTCTAGCGTCGGCTTGGGCAAAGGCTCTTACCCATGAACCAATTACCATTTACCAATTACCACCCCCGCGCCAAACGGCCTATATCCTCCCAAGCGATTTTGCGCTCGCTTGAACGGGACGCGAGGACGATAATCAGTCCAAAGGAGAAACCGCTATGTCCCAAACCTTCAAAGACCCCATCTGCGGCATGGACGTGACGCCCGAGTCCGCCGCTGGTAAATCCGAATACAACGGGCAGACCTACTACTTCTGCTCGCTCGGCTGCAAGAAAGCCTTCGATAAGGAGCCTGAGAAGTACGCCAAAGCGGGCGAACCTGCCCATCACCACTAATCCATTCCCCACAAATGATCCGCCCGCTTGGGCGGGTCATTTGTTTGTACACGGATCCTTCGGCGGAGTCTCACGGATTTTTTTATGAAGAAATCCGTGCCCATCTGCGTAATCCGTGAAATCCGTGTACCGCCTTCCCCCGAAATCTTCAACCCCTCTTTGCCGCGCCTTTACAATTCCTTTACGTGCGCCTGTTATTCTTGGGTCATCAAAAAAGGAGCAAACCATGTTTCTCATGTGGATCGTCCCTCTCGCCCTGATTGTCCTGGTCGCCTACGCCATCTCAGGCGGGAATCTCGCCAATGCGTTCCAACCCGCCGTCCGCCGCGCTTGTCCGAATTGCAGCAAGCCCGCGCAAGCAGATTGGAAAACCTGCCCGCATTGCGGACAGACCCTGTAAGGAGGTTGTCATGTGTGGTTGTATGCTCATGCACGCGACGATGAACCATGACGGACATCAAGCCGCGCCGCAAGCGGGAGGCGCGCCCGCCGCGTCCGCGCCCGTCGCCGCCGCGTCCGCCTCGGACTATAAATGCGCGCACTGCGGCTTTCCCCTCCAGGCGGGCTACGCGTTCTGTCCCAGCTGCGGGATGAATCTGCGCTCGGCGAAATGCTCCGCCTGCGGACAAAAGGTTGACCAATCGTGGAAGACCTGCGCCTACTGCGGCTCGCCGTTGGGCGAAACCCACGAACACGCGGCGCATCACTAGTATTGATGTGGAGAATTCCACTCTATCTGGAGGCCACTTATGAAGAAACCAATTCTCAAGGCGGTGGGACTGATTGCATTCCTGGCAGTGACCGCGCTGACAACGGCTTGCGCTCCCACCACAATTCGACAACCGTTGCCATCGCTCCCCGTGACAACACAACCTGCGATTCAAGCGACCGCTTATCCTACCAACCAGCCATGGGGCTACGGTCCAGGCATGATGGGCCGCGGCGGGCCGGGCAACGGCAGCTGGGGTATGGGACCCGGCATGATGGGAGGCAACGCTTCCCAGGGTTGGGGTTATACAAGCGGCGGGACTCCGCTAACGCTGGAACAGGCCGTTGAGTCTGCCCGCCAATATCTGGCCTCGTACGCAAATCCCGACTTGGTATTGACTGAGGTCATGGAGTTTTCAAGTAATTTCTACGCCGAGGTTGCAGAACAAAGCACGGGAGTCCATGCTTTCGAATTTCTCATTGACCGCTTCACTGGCTATGCCTATCCTGAGCCTGGACCGAACATGATGTGGAACACAAAATATGGTCACATGGGCGGGATGATGGGCGGTTGGGGAACGTCGCAAACTGGCGCGCTGTCTGTTAGCCCTGAACAGGCGCAGGAAATTGCTCAACAATGGCTGGATCGGTATCTGCCTGGAACTTCGATTGCGCAAGAGGCGGACGCGTTCTATGGCTACTATACGATCCATGTAATGAAAGGAGACCAAATTTACGGAATGTTAAGTGTGAATGGCTATACTGGCGAGGTGTGGTATCACACCTGGCATGGAGATTTCATCAACATGATAGAACTGGAGGCAGAAAAATGAAAAAAACTAACTGGACCGCGATTGCACTTTTCGCCATCGCCGCGCTGCTTGTCGTCCAACTGGTTGCGAGTCTGCTGGGTGGTTGGGGGTATGGTTCCAGAGGTTACGGCGGATGGGGAATGATGGGACCCGGAATGATGGGCTGGGGCTTCTCTCCCTTCGGCTGGATCGGCATGGCCTTCATGTGGCTCATCCCCATCGGCGTGATCGCGCTCATCGTGTACGGAGTCGTCGCGCTGGCGCGCAACACTGGAAATCCCCCGCCCTCCGCTCCTCTCGCTCCCTGCCCCAACTGCGGACGCGGCGCGCAGGCTGATTGGCAAAACTGCCCCTACTGCGGCACGAAACTGAAGTAACGCGAAATTTATTTCGCCCTCGCAACATGAATGTTGCAGTACCGCGAAATTTATTTCGCCCCCTCTACAACCGCCAGCGCGAATTTGCTGGCGGTTTGGATTCCAGAGTCGTTCAAGCCTTGATCGGAATACCGAGCGCCCTGCCGCCAAGCGTCATGGCCAAGCGCAGGGATTCGCGTTTCAGGCCGTACGGGGACAACCACCATTGTTCGAATAACACTTTACCGAAATGCCAGGACTTTCCCATTTTGTGAAGTTCGATCTGCGGCGATGGCTCGGCGAAGAAGTCGCCATACGCGAATCCCGCCAGGCTTTCGCCCGCCTCCAACATACAATAGCCGATACCGGGAAAATCGCCGCTCTCGCCCGCGCCTGCGATTTCAGCCGCGATGCGGCGCGCCACAACTTCGGCCTGTGCGTGGGCGAACACCCCGGCTTTTGGCAGCATCAGCGGCGCGTCGGGTTTCCATCTTCCGGGAATGGAGACGGCGGTTGCGTCGCCGATCGCGAAAACGTTTTCGTGTTGGGTTCGCAGCGTGGGGCGATCCACGGGTATCCAGCCCGCCTCGTTGGCCAACCCGGCCTCGCCGGCGATACGGGGACCGCGGTGGGGCGGGATGGCGACCAACAGGTCGTAGCGAAACAAGTCTCTTCCATCGAACGCGATCTCGCGCGCATCGGGATTGACCTGGGTTAATTTATGCAAGGGATGAAAGGCGACGCCTCGATCCGCCAGCATTTGCTTCACCGCCTCGCCCAGGATGGGTCCCGCCACTGGCATGGGTTGGGGTTCGGGCGTGAATAAATGCACTTCGCTATTCTTCAAGCCGCGCCTTTGCAACAGGTTGGCGATCAGCATCGCGCCTTCGTGCGGCGCGCCAGGGCATTTATAAGGCGCGGCGCTGACGACCACCGCCACTTTCCCGCCCGCGAAATTTCGCAAGGCGTCGCGCAGTTTCACCGCGCCGTCGAAGGTGTAGAACGTCTGCGCGCTTTCCGCCAGGCCGGGGATCGCGTCGAAAGCGAGTTCCGCGCCGAGCGCAACGACCAGATAATCGTAGTCGAGCGACTGTGCGCTGGTTTGCACGCGTCGGTTCGAGAGGTCAATCGCCTGCGCCTCGGCGAGAATCAACTCGACGCCAGGGCGGAGGAGCCGCCTCACGTCCCGCGTGATCTGCTGCGGCTGGCGGTCGCCCGTCATCAACCACAGGAAGGAGGGCGGGAAGGCGTGTTGGGCGTTTTTCTCGACCAACACGATACGGTGTTCCGACGGCAGCAAACGCCGAAGTTCATTGGCGGCGACCAATCCCCCGATCCCGCCTCCGAGGATCAGCACGGTTTTTTGAGTCACCATACACCTCTATTTTCAGCAATCACTTCAACGGATGGACGCGAGTCGCCCGCGATCCACAACGCCTCGAAGGGACACGCGGGAACGCACAATCGGCAATCGTAACAGCGTTCGATGTCAATGTACGGCAGTTCGTCGGCGTCCACGCGGACGATGGCGCGCACCTTGCAAACCTCCGCCGCGAGACAGCGGCGACAGGCGCGGCAGTTCTCGAACCTGACTTGAATCTTTATCTGCCGCGCCATTTCACCCTCGAAAGTTAAAACACCAAAACCTTATCGGCCGCAACCGTCCACTCGCCCGCCAAATCCAAACTGCCAGGCCGCACTCCCTCCACCAACCGTTCAGGCTCGAGCCCGCGAGCCTCGACACAAGTCCCTCAGGTTGCCGCCTCGCCGCGTTTCGCCAGCGACTTCAACATGCGTTCGACGTTGTAGTATCCCTCGGGCGTCTTCTGACTCGCGATGGCGCAATTGACGCCGTCGCCCATCAGGAACACGCGCACGCTGGCGTCTTCGCGCTTGACCAGGTTCAGCGCGAGGCGCAAGGCGTTGTAGGGGCGCTCGTTGCCGTAGGGCGAATCGTTGATGATGAACAGGTAGTTTGTCTTTTTGGTTTCAGCCATGTTTACTCCTTTTTTCTCTACCGTACATTCGTCATTGCGAGGGCGTTCTTCCCGAAGCAATCCCCTGATTTTGCAATTTGTTCCCCGTCAGGCGGAGATTGCTTCGTCGCCAGAGAAGTGCACTGGCGTCTCGCAATGACGAATCTCAGAAGTTTGTACGGCAGAGAATTCTTTTTTGAATTTATCCTCGCGCCAATTCGGCGGCGTTCTCCAAATGCTCCAGCAGAACCTGCCGCATCAGGTCGCAGGCTTTGATGATCTTGGGGTTCTTCAACGAGTAGTAAATGTTCAATCCCTCGCGCCGCGCGCTGACGATTCCCTTCTGCCGCATCAGCGACAGGTGCTGCGACAGGTTGGACTGGCCGATCTCCAGCGCTTCCGCCAGTTCCGTCACCGTCAATTCCCCGGCGCGCAAATGGTCAATGATCTCCAACCGTTTCGGATTGGACAGCGTTTGGCAGATACTCGCATGCAGTTCGTAAAGTTGACGGTCGGCCATCGGGCGTCTCCACTATATTACAAATTTAGAATATTGTAATGTTTACTGTCTATCGTGTCAACGGTCTCCCGCCCATAAGCCATTTTGCTTTCCCTCGAACGCGCCGCCTTGCGCTTCCTCCTCGAACCTGTCTGCGCGACAATGAAATCGGAAAGGAGGCCGTCATGAAGACGACCATCAGTTTTCGAGCCCTTGCGATTGCCCTGTTCATCGCGCTGTCGGTCAGTTTCACGCTCTGCATCCTCGGCGACGCGTTGTTCGGCTGGACGATGTATCAGGCGTGGGCGCCGCTTTTGCCTGGCTTCGCATGGCCTGTGAGTTTCGGAGAATACCTGCTCGGGCTTCTCTGGCTCATCGGCTACAGCCTCTACGCCGCGGCGCTGATCGCGCTCCCCTATAACTACTTCGCCGCGCGCCAGCGAACTGCCTGAAGCGCAATCGCGACCCATCCCCCGCGAATGGCCTATCCCCGATAGGCCATTTTGCTTATACTGATTCAGGCGAGAAATCGCTCGCACGCCGCGTCCATGCAATGTACACTTTACGCAAGGAGTTATCCATGACCGTACGCGACCCTGTTTGTGGAATGGAAATCGAACCCCAGAGCGCGTTCGCCAAACGCGAACATAATGGGCAGACGTTTTATTTTTGCTCTCAATCCTGCGTGGACCAATTCGACAAAGATCCACACCGTTACATGACGACCTCCGCGACGACAGGATTCAACCCCGAACGGACTCTCACCCGCCTCGACCTACCCCTGAGCGGGTCGGCGCTGACCGAGCATTCGACTCACCTCGAGGCGACTCTGCGCGCGCTCGTCGGCGTGGACGAGGCAACAGTCAATCGAAACAGTGGCAGGCTCGAGGTCAGGTATGACGCGGCGCGCGTGGACGCGGCGCGGATCGTCGGCGCGGTCAAGTCGCTCGGAATCCAGGTCGGCGCGCAGACGCGCATCGGAATCGAAAACCTGCGCTGCGCCTCGTGCGTGAAGTTCATCGAGGACGAGTTGAAGTCCACGAAGGGCGTGCTGAACGCGGCGGTGAACATCGCCACGCAGGAGGCCGCGATTGAGTATCTGCCGCAGGAGGCGGCGCTTTCGCAATTCAACGCCGCGATCGAGGCGTGGGGCTACAAGCCGCGCGCCGCAACCAGCGACGCGCCCGTGGACAAACAGGAAGAGGCGCACGCGCGCGAGTACCGCCGTTTGATGAATATGTTTTGGTTCGCGGCGATTGTCTCGTTGCCCGTGCTTCTGTTTGCGTATCCGCAGTACGTTCCCGTGATTCAAGATTTGCCGATGACGACCATCCGCTGGGCGTGGATCGCTTCGGCGGTTGTGACGTTGCCCGTGCTGTTCTATTCAGGTTATGACTTTTTCACAGGCGCGTGGGCGGCGTTCAAACATCGCTCCGCGAACATGAATACGCTCATTGCGCTCGGCACGGGCGCGGCCTGGCTGTACTCGACCGTTGCGATTGTGTTCCCCGCGATTTTTCCCGAAGGGACATCCGAACCGTTCTACGATGTAGTTGCTGTCGTGATTGCGTTGGTTGTTTTGGGACAAGCGCTCGAACTGCGCGCCAAAGGACAATCCAGCGCGGCCATCAAAAAGTTGCTCGGACTGCAAGCCAAGACCGCCCGCGTGATTCGCGACGGCGTCGAGATGGATTTGCCCGTCGAGGAAGTTCTGGTCGGTGATGTGATTCAAGTCCGCCCTGGCGAGAAGGTGCCAGTGGACGGCGTTATCGTCGAGGGCAGTTCTGCCGTGGACGAGTCCATGCTGACAGGTGAGTCGCTTCCCGTCTCGAAGAAGAAAGGCGATGAAGTCATCGGCGCGACCCTCAACAAGACGGGCGCGTTCAAGTTCCGCGCCACGAAGGTCGGCAAGGACACCGCGCTGGCGCAAATCGTCAAGATGGTGCAGGACGCGCAAAACTCCAAAGCGCCGATTGCGCGGCTCGCCGATACCATCTCTGGCTACTTCGTCCCCATCGTGATGATCCTCGCCGTGTGGACGTTCGTTGTCTGGTTCGTCATCGGACCTCAGCCGCAGTTGGTCTACGCGCTGGTCACGAGCGTGACCGTCCTCATCATTGCCTGTCCCTGCGCGCTCGGCCTCGCCACGCCGATGAGCCTGATGGTCGGTATCGGCAAAGGTGCGGAGCACGGGATTCTGATTCGCTCTGGCGAAGCCCTGCAAACCGCGCGTAATATTCAAACGGTGGTGCTGGATAAGACGGGAACGATTACGAAGGGCAAGCCTGAGTTGACGGATACAGTGATTAGTGATCAGTTATCAGTGAACAGTGATCAGTTGCTTCGACTCGCGGCGTCCGTCGAGAAAGTCAGCGAGCACCCGTTGGCGCAGGCGATTGTCGAAGGCGCGCAGGCGCGGAAGTTAGAGTTGGCGGAGGTGAAAGACTTCGAAGCCATTCCAGGTCACGGCGTCTCGGCGAAGGTCGAGGGGCGAAGCGTGTTGATTGGCAATCTCAAGTTGATGAACCGCGAAAATATCGCGCTCGGTTCGCTCGAAGAAAAATCCAAATCGCTCGCCGACGACGGCAAGACCCCGATGTTCATCGCGCTGGACGGAAAAGCCGCGGGCATTGTCGCGGTGGCCGACACGGTGAAGGAAGATTCCGCTGAAGCCATCAAAGCCCTGCAAAGACTGGGAATCGAAGTCGTGATGATCACAGGCGACAACCGCCGCACCGCCGAAGCGATTGCGCGGAAAGTCGGCGTCACCAAAGTCCTCGCCGAAGTCCTGCCCGAAGATAAATCCAACGAAGTCAGGAAACTCCAAACGGAACACGCAACACGCACCACGCAACACATTGTCGCAATGGTTGGAGATGGCATTAATGACGCCCCCGCCCTCGCCCAAGCGGACGTCGGTCTCGCCATCGGCACAGGCACGGACGTGGCCATCGAAGCCTCGGACATCACGCTCATCAAAGGCAGTCTCAAGGGCGTGGTCACGGCCATCGAAGTCAGCCGCGCCACGATGAAGAACATCTACCAGAATCTGTTCGGCGCGTTCATCTACAACACCCTCGGCATTCCCGTCGCCATGGGACTGCTCTTCCCCTTCTTCGGCTTGTTGCTCAGTCCGCTCATCGCGGGCGCGGCGATGGCATTTTCGTCTGTCACTGTTGTTGGCAACGCCAACCGCCTGCGCGGGTTCAAGCCGAGATTCAGTGTGAAATAATATGACCCGTTACATCCCCGCCCTCAGTTTCCGCTGGCTCACCCCGCTCTACGACCCTCTCCTCAAATGGGTCATGCGCGAAGAGACCTTCAAACGCAGACTCATCCAGCAGGCGAACATCCAGCCGAACATGCGCGTCCTCGACCTTGGCTGCGGCACCGGCACGTTGACCATCATGCTCAGGCGCGCCCATCCCGAAGCAAACGTCACGGGCTTGGATGGCGACGATGACGTGCTTGCCATCGCGCGATCAAAGTCCGCCCAATCTGGCGCGAACATTCAGTGGGACAAGGGGCTGGCAACCAACCTGCCTTACCCTGACAATTCATTCGACCGAGTGGTCAGCAGTCTCGTCATTCACCATCTGGTCAGCGAAGACAAAGTGCGCGCCTTTCAGGAGGTTCGCCGCGTTCTGCGCCCTGACGGTGAATTTCACCTGGTTGACTTCGGAGCGCCGCGCAATTTTTACGAACGAATCGCTGCTGTATTTGACAAACGTCTCGAAGAGGCGCGCGACAACGCGGAAGGCCGCCTGCCTGGCATGATTCAGTCCGCTGGATTGCGACAAATCGAAGAAACCTTCCATATCACAACTGTCTTCGGCGCGCTGTCCATGCTGCGCGCTGTCAAAAGACTTGAGGATTAATTTCCATATGAAAATCGAACTTCTCTACTTCGATGGTTGTCCCTCCTGGCAAAACGGATTGAAAAATCTCGAAGCCGCATTGCAGGAGGAAGGCGTGTCCGCTTCCGTGGAAATGGTCAAGGTCACGGACGATGACGACGCGACTCGCTTGAAGTTTCTCGGCTCGCCCCATTTCCGCGTGGACGGCCGCGATCTGTGGCCTGAGGAGCGCGAGCAATATTCGTTGAGTTGCCGCGTGTATCCAACATCAGAAGGCATGAAGGGATTTCCAACCGTCCAAATGCTGAAACAACAACTCGAACAATTCAAGGAGGCATAACATGTCCACCCTCCAAATCCTCGTCATCCTCTCAGGAATCGTCCTGACCGTCCTCATCGCCTGGTACTTCTGGTTCGCGCCCAAAGCGCAGACGCGGCTGGCCATGTCCGCTTCGGGCGCGCAGGAGGCGGCCATCAGCGTCAAGGGCGGATACAGCCCCGATGTGATCGTCGTTCAAAAGGGACGCCCCGTCCGCCTGACGTTCACGCGTCACGAAAGCGCGGCCTGCACCGAAAAGGTTCTATTTCCCGATTTCAACCAGGCCGCCTCCCTGCCCGAAGGCGAGCAGGTGACGTTGGAGTTCACGCCCGAGAAAGCGGGCGAGTTCGGTTTTCAGTGCCAGATGGGGATGATACGCGGGAAGTTGATCGTGGAGTAAGTCGAAATTCATTTCGACTATCGTGTAGGGCGAAATTAATTTCGCCCTACAATTTTAGATACGTGAATTCCCAATCTTCCCACTTTTCCACTAGTCCCGCCTTCACGGGATTATTGAGAATGTACCAAACGATTCGCTCAAATTCTTCTTGATTCCGAACTACGTGGTCATAACTTTCGTGGTGCCAGAATTTTCCGCTTCGGTTGAGCGCCTGATTGCAATAGCGCGCCGTGCGTCCTTTCAGCAGTTTGAGCGTGTCTGTCAGCGGGTATGAGGCGGTTGCTCCGATATGGGTCGGCTTTACTTTGTATTCGCATGTATCAATCAGCACATGACCGTGATTTGACATGAGGCAGTATGCGACCAGGTCGTAGCGTTCACCATCCAATTTGTGAATTTCATCCGCGACGATTCGCGCGATTCGCCCCTCCGCCAGCCAGCGCGGACTTTCTTCAACACAACGGTCGAGCCATGAATCGAAATAGCCGAAATATTTCTTATCCAGTGTGTAGAGTTCCTCTCGCTGTTTTGTCCCGCTGAATTGAGCGCGGATGGCCTGTCGTTCCCGCTCACGCTGTTCTTCCAATTCTTGAATAACGTATAGGGGCAGAGAGTCCGCCAGCCGAAAGGTGATGAAGAACATCTGCCCTTCAGGGTGCCAGTGTGGAAGTTTGCGGCGGTAAAAGTCGCTCATCCCTGTTCGACGAAATTTATTTCGTCCCTTTCGTGGAATTTGGTTTGCCACACGGCGAAATGAATTTCGCCTTACAAATTATACCTCCATGACATTCATCATAAGCCATTTGGCGCATACCCCTTTCCGCCATCCTGCGCTGTAATGGACGCCGCGCAACGGCTACCATTGCCTCATCCGAATCGGAGACCTCATGCGATCACCGACCCGCAAACTCCTCTTCCTCCTCGTCATTGCCCTCTTATCCACCGCGCTCTCCGCCTGCTCGGCGTCTCCCACCAGCGACCTCCACATGCTGTCCCTGGATCAACTGCCCGCCGACGTTCAAGCCGCGCCCGTTGTCGTCCAGCAGGCATACCAGTTCGCGGCCACCAATCCCGAACTGATGAAAAACATCCCCTGCTACTGCGGCTGCGGCGACATCGGTCACACTTCCAACTACGATTGCTACGTCGCGAGCATGGACGCGCAGGGCAACATCACCTTCGACAATCACGCCCTCGGCTGTTCCATCTGCGTGGACATCACCCAGGACGCCATGCGGCTGACGCGCGAAGGAAAAACTCCGCAGGAGATCCGCGCCTATATTGACGCGACCTATTCCAAATACGGCACGTCGAACATTCCATGAAGACGTAGACAGGTACACAGGTAAACAGGTACACACGATGACGAAGAAGACGGCCTGGCTTTTGATGGGACTCCTTGCGACGATCGTCGCCTTCGCGCCCCTGCCCGTCTCCTCCCCCTCGCCTCAAGCGCGGACCTTCAGGCTGGACGCGCGTCAATTCGCGTTTTCTCCCTCCGAACTCCGCGTCAACCCCGGCGACACCGTGGCACTCCAACTCGTCAGCGCCGACGTGGTTCACGGCCTCTACCTCGACGGCTACGATATCTCTGTCACCGCCGACCCAGGCCAAACCGCCGCCCTCACCTTCGTCGCGGACAAACCAGGTTCCTTTCGTTTCCGCTGTAACGTCACCTGCGGCGCCATGCACCCGTTTATGATCGGCAAGTTGACTGTCGGCAGAAACGAATGGCTTTACCGATCAATTGCACTTGCCTCAATCGCCGCTCTTGCCAGTATTGCGTATTTCGTACTTCGTTCTCCAACTACCGACCCTCAACACGCAGTACGCAATACGCACCACGCAGCCTGACACCTGACACCTGACACCTGGAACTTGGAACTTGACACTTGGAACATGGAACTCACCCGCCTCCCCCTCCTCAAATCCGCCCTCAAATCCCGCTACCCTCAATTGGCGGCCTTTGTGGTCATGCTGGCGGGATTCATCTTTACGATTGTTGCAGGTCTCATCGGCACGCCCGTCGGCAGCCGCAACTTCGCCATCGTCTTCGTGTGGATCGCGTGGTGGGCGATTCTGATTCTCGCCGCTGTCCCCTTCTTCGGCCGCGGCTGGTGCGCCGTCTGCCCGATTCCTTTGCCCGGCGATTGGCTCCAACGCGGCGCAGTCCTCGCGCCCAATCTCTCCTCGCGTAGCGGAGGTTCTCTAACGTCCGCTCTACCCGCCGTAAATCCGACGCTAGAGAGCGTCTCCTACGTGTCGCCCTCCGCGTCCGTCCGCGCGCTTCGCGGTCCGCGTCCTCTATCCCACCTCCGCTGGCCGAGATTCCTCCGCAACATCTGGCTGCAAAACATCTCCTTCCTCCTCCTCGCCCTCTTTAGCACAGTCCTCCTCACCAATCCCACCGTCACCGCCATCGTCCTCGCCGCCATGCTCTTCGCGGCAGTTGGATTGTCCATGGTCTTCGAGCGCCGCGCCTTCTGCCGCTACCTCTGTCCCGTAGGCGGATTCATCGGCCTCTACTCCCAAACCGCGCCCATCGAATTGCGGATCAAAGACAAACAAGTCTGCGCGCAGTGTGTGGGCAAACCCTGCTATAACGGCTCGGACACGGGCTACGGCTGTCCCTGGGACGTCTTCCCTGGCGGCCTGACGAAGAACACCCACTGCGGCCTGTGCATGGAATGTCTCCGCACCTGCCCGCACGACAACATCGCTATCAACGCCCGTCCCTTCGCCGCCGACCTCGCCAAACCCTCCGCCCGCATGGATGAAGCCTTCAAAGCCTTCATCATGCTCGGCTCCGCCATGATTTACGCCGCCGTCCTGCTCGGCTCCTCGGGCACGCTCAAAGACGCGGCCTACAACGTTGGCACAACCGCGTGGTTCATCTACGCGGCGGTATTTCTGGCAGGTATCTTCATTCTGCTTCCAGGACTATTTTCTATTGCAGTCACCCTCTCTCCTCGCCAACTACTTCTTCCCGTCATTGCGAGCGAAGCGAAGCAATCTCATCTCATGACCGTAGGATTGCTTCGTCGGGAAGAGCGCCCTCCTCGCAATGACGGAACAAGCAGCGTCGTCATTGCGAGCGAAGCGAAGCAATCTCCTTCCACGACCGTGGGATTGCTTCGTCGGGAAGCGCACCCTCCTCGCAATGACGGAACTGCGCGACGCGAAACCTTCAAAAAACGATTCGCCCAATTCTCCAATTCTCTCATTCCTCTCGGCTTGATGTTCTGGGTCGCGTTCAGCCTCTCCTTCGTCCTCACCAACGCCACCTACATCCTCGCCTCCCTCTCCGACCCCCTCGGCCTCGGCTGGGACTTATTCAACACCGCGAACATCTCCTGGCAGCCGCTCCTCACCTCCCTCCTCGCCCCCGCGCAGACCCTCGCCCTCGTCGGCGGACTGGTATGGTCGGCGAACGTCGTGCAGAAAGCCGCGACCGAAGCGAAAGTCTCGCCCATCCCTGTTATCGTTTACTGCTTCATTGTTACCTCTATCATGTTCTGGTTATTGCTATGACTCCGAAACTTTTTACCTATCATTGCGAGCGAAGCGCCTGCCCTGAGCCTGTCGAAGGGAAGCAATCCCCGCCACGTTGAGGAGATTGCTTCGTCGCAAAAAGCGCTCCTCGCAATGACGAAACAACAATGATATGACCCGCCCCGAACGCCTCACCCGCCTCCTCATCTTCGCCGCGCTCCTCCTCGCCGTCGGCGCGCCGCTCTACTTTTGGTCGCGCACGCCGCTCCTCCACGCGCGCATGGCCGAAAACGGCGGCTGGACTCCCGACCTCCTCCGCGCCGAAGTCGGTCAGCCACTCCGCCTGCGCCTCACCTCCGACGACGTGGTTCACGGTTTTGCTGTCGGCCAAATGGACATGGAGTCGGTGGACATCGAGCCAGGCAAGGTCACGGATGTCACCCTTACCTTCGACAAGCCTGGCACTTACACTTTCTACTGCACGCGCTGGTGCGGACTGAATCACTGGCGCATGCGCGGCACGATTGAGGTCAGCGGTTCGCCCTCGGAGGCCGAACCCGCCTCGGGTGAGTCCGAACCGCCCCTCTACGTCACCCTCGGCCTCAATCTCGACGCTCCTCACGACGCGCCAACCGTCCCCTCTCAAAAACCTTCGGCGATTCGCGGTGCGCAACTCGCAGCCCGATTACCACTTGCCAATTACCAATCACCCGATTACTACCGCTCACACTCGCCCTATCAAGTTTTCACGGATTTACCCGACTCTCCGCTTACCGAATCTGAGCGCTGGGATGTTGTCGCTTTTCTGTGGCAATTGAACACATCAAAGGAATCCCTCGCCAATGGACGGAAACTCTACGCCCAAAACTGCGCCGCCTGTCACGGCGAGAACGGCGCGGGCGATGGCGTCTTTGCCGACGATCTCGCGCAGGCTGGCGAAGAATCCATGCAGAGCCTGAGCGGCTCGATGGAAATGTCCATGCAGACGCCTGTTGACTTTACCGACCCAAAGCGGATGCTCGGCGCAAGTCCCGCTCTCCTGCAAGGCAAAATCCTGCGCGGCGGAATGGGCACGGGCATGCCCATGTGGGGCTCGATTTTTACCGAGGAGCAAATCCGGGACTTGATCGCATTCATTTACTCGTTTCAATTCCATTACGAATAACGCGCGGGCGCCGAACGCGTAAGCGACGTTCTCTAACGTCGCAGGCGCGTTAGAGAACGCGTCCTACGCAACTTCAATCAAGGAGACACTATGAGCAAGAAATATAAAAAACAAAAGCGCAGGCAAAGTTTCCCCTGGCCGCTGGTGGCTTTCGGCGGGATTCTTCTAATCGCCGCCTTCTTCCTCTTCGCCAATCAAAGTGGAGATGACGGCGGCGGGACTCCCTCCATTGCAGTGGATCAACAACGGATTGATTATGGCGATGTCAAGTTCAACGTCCCCAAGACCTTTGTCATCAAAGTCACCAACACGGGTGACGGCACGCTTCGGTTCAAGGAAGAGCCGTACATCGAGATCGTGGAGGGGTGCTGACCTCCCCAATTGACCATCGGTTCGATGGTCCTCAAGCCCGGCGAAAGCACGCTCATCCAATCCAGCGTCTTCATGATGCACGAAGGCATGGACGGGCCGCATAACTTCGCAGTTCACCTCATTACGAACGATCCCAGGAATCCAGACCTGGTCGTGAACGTGCTATCGAATTGGATTCCGTAAAACCACGAGTAGCTGCTCACACCAAAACCGGTTGCTGCCCAAAAGGTAAACTCGCTGCCCATTTTTCAAAAGAGTTTGAGTAGTTGCGTATTGCGTAATGAAAAGCAAAGGGCGTACGCAGAGATGCGATACGCCTTTTTGATCCAGATTACAGGCGAGCCAACTTTACTTATTGCGTTGGAAATACGTCAGCAAGACCGCGCCGGGCACGGAGGATGAGGTCGCGGTCGGTGGGCGCGTCCATGTTCGTAGTGTAATACAGTTTGGGGAGGGGAAAAGTTGCAGGGAGGGATGGAAGGTTACAAATGGCAATTGCGGGAGGGGGAAGAAATGAGTAGAATATGTTTAGCGATCTCTCTGGAATAATCTTTTGCGGCCTAATTCCTAAAACAATTTCGGTGATTAGCCGGATTGGAATCTGTAAGCAGTTGAACTAAGCGCTTCGCGCAGGGGGATGTTTCCAATCAAAGGAATGCCCTAAAGCACCGCACCGAATAAACGAAACCGGCTATATTTCCCGTGT
>DAOUMJ010000006.1:0-9112 GCA_034411715.1 Anaerolineales bacterium
CGCCAACGCATCAACATTGCCGACGCCTACCAGGCCGAAGGCTTCGATTTTTCGGGCACCAAGGCCTTCGACGCGCGCACGGGCTATCGCTCCAAATCCTTCCTCACCATCCCCCTGCTTGGCGCGGAGGAACAGGTCATCGGCGTGCTGCAACTCATCAACGCCAAAGACCCCGAAAGCGGCGCCATCGTCCCGTTCGAATCGGACGACGCGTTGGAGACGCTCGTGCTGCTCGCCTCCGCCGCGCTGAATGGCTACATCCGCGAGGAAAAACTGCGCCAGGAGATCGCGCAACTTCGCATCGAAATTGACGAGTCGCGCCGCGCCAAACAGGTGGCCGAGATCACCGACACGCAATATTTCAAGCGCTTGCATGACCAGGCGCGTTCCATGCGCGAGAAGAAGAAGTGATTCTTTCACTTCTGCAAACGCGACCCAATCTCACCCCAAATCCCCACTAAAATTAACGAAACAACATCTTTCCGCTGAACAACCGGGCGGGTTTGGAGACTCATGAAAACAACACCCATGTTGTACCGAATTCTGGCTATCGCACTGCTGGGCACGCTGCTGGCGGCCTGCGGCCTCGATCCCGCCCAACTTGGGGGAGGCGGCGGCGCGGCAGGCGGCGATCCCACGCTCGAACCGACCCTCGAGGAGACGCTCCCCACCGAGGAACGGGCTGCGCCCATTCCTCCCGCCTCCGGTCGCATCGCTTTTCTTTCCGAACGCGACGGCGCGAAGAACCTGCACGTGATGGACGCCGCGGGCGCGAACCCCACCCGCCTGACCGGCGCCTCTTTCTCGGACGACCCGCCGCGCTGGTCGCCCGACGGCCGCCGCCTGGCTTTCGCCTCCACCGTGGACGGCAACACCGACCTTTACATCGTCAACGCCGATGGGAGCGGCCTCCTCCGCCTGACGGACGATCCCGCCCGCGACGCCTCCCCGGCCTGGTCGCCCGACGGCGCGCGCCTGGCCTTCGAATCCATCCGCGACGGCAACTACGAGATCTACGTCATCGACGCGGATGGGAGCGGACTGGCGCGTCTCACCGACGACCCCGGCGGAGACAGCAACCCTGCGTGGTCGCCCGATGGGCGGCGGATCGCCTTCGTCAGCAACCGCGTCGGCAACTCGGACATCTTCCTCGTCAACGCCGACGGGAGCGGGCTGGTCAACCTGACGAACGACCCGTTCCGCACCTCCGACCCGACCTGGTCGCCGGATGGAACGCAGATCGCCTACCGCTCCTGGCCCGCCAGCGAGACCGCCGAGATCTGCATCATCCAGGCCGATGGGACAGACGCGCGCTGCCTCACACGGGGCGACGGCCTCCCGGCCTGGTCGCCGGACGGGACGCGGCTGGCCTTCCGCGTGCCGCTGGGCATAGACGTGCTGACCCTGGCCGATTACAGCCTCCGCACGCTGGTCACCGGGCTGGAAATCCGCGGTGACCCAGTCTGGTCGCCGGAGGGGGCGCGGCTGGCCTTTCAGGCCGACGCGGGCGGGGACATGGAAATCTTTTTCATCGTTGTGGATACCAGCGAAATGACCCGCCTGACGGATTCCCCCTCCTTCGATGGCGATCCTGCCTGGGCGCAATAGACTTTATCGGCAATTTCGCGCCGTGACCTGCTGATATTGAGAGCGTTCGGCAATTCAGAACGACCACAAATAAAAGCGATAAAAGAGATACAGGAGAGCTTGCCCGTGTCTATTCTCGCCAGACATGGAAAGGAATGGATTTTATCCCTTTCATCTGTGGTTAATACCGAATCCTCTCATATTGAGAAATGATGACGGTCGAGCCGCCTGGTTTACAGGCGGCTCGTTTGTCTTGAAGTTTTTCGGAATCCGAAAGTTCTACTTTCGGATTATTTGAACTGAAACTCCAGCGCGCCGCTGGGCGCGCCGCCCCAGTAATCGGCGAACGGCTCGAGGGTCAGGCCCGAATCGCTCCAATCGCTCAACCTGTAAGGGCCGGTGCCGGAGACAGTCCCCAGCGAGGTGCCGAAATAGTCCGCGCCGAAAGCGGCCGGGCTGACGATGGAAAAGGCCGGGTTGACCAGTTTCGTCAGGAATTCGGTGTCGGGCCGCGTCAGGTGGATGAGGACGGTGTAATCGTCCACTTTTTCCGCGCCGTCGAAGAGGGATTTCGGCGCGCCGTCCTCATTCGTCTCGCCTTTGAACCCGCCAAAGAGGGAGGCCCAGGCGGCGTAGTCGCCCGCGCCGTGCGCGGGGTCTTCCCTGTCGAACCAGCGGTTGAAGTTGGCGATCACGGCGTCGGCGTCGAAGGGCGCGCCGTCGTGGAAGGCGACGCCGCGTCGCAGGGTGAAGATGTAATCGAGGCCGTCGTCCGAGACCGTCCACGATTCGGCCAGGGCGGGCGCGACGCCGTTCCCTTCCAATTTCACCAGGCCTTCGTACAGGTAGCCAAGCACGCGCAGGGAATCGGCATCTTCCGCGTTGGCGGGATCGAGCAGGATATCTTTGGAAATGGACATCGCCGATCCGGCCGAGCCGCCTCCCTGCCCGCCGCTGGCGGCAGGCGGGGAAACCGGCGTGGCCTGGCTTCCGCCAGCAGGTGCCTGTGCGGGGGCGCAGGCAGACAGCGCAAACGCGGCCAGGGTCAATAGAATCAACGGGGCTTGCATAAGGGAAAACAGTTTTTTCATGGGTTCCTCTTTCCGGTTGGGGTATCTGAATTCGATAAGCGGATAATCCAAGTATAATTCTTCGTATGCTGTCTTCGACATCTCCTTTGGCGTCCATTGAAACCCGCCTGCGGTCCCTGCTTCCTGCGGACCTGTACGCGGCGGCGTGGATGGATCCTTCCCCAACAACGCTGGAGAAGGTTTTCGAACATTTACGGACCCTGCAGCGCATCCTGCACGA
This sequence comes from Anaerolineales bacterium, assembly GCA_034411715.1. Taxonomy (GTDB): domain Bacteria; phylum Chloroflexota; class Anaerolineae; order Anaerolineales; family Villigracilaceae; genus Denitrolinea. Next base: position 2,899 of record DAOUMJ010000006.1, read on the forward strand.
TTACACCTCGCGGCACATTTCCGAGAATCCGCCGCAGCCGGGCGAGGCGCGTTTTTCGTGGCAGCGCGGCTCGTTGATGTTCACCGACATGGCCGGTTTCACGCGCTTGATGGAAGCCAACGCCGCGTTCGGCAAGGCGGGCGCGCAGAATCTTTTGAAGGTGCTGAACGCCTACTTCTCCGAAATGCTGGAAATCGTCAGCAAATCGGGCGGCGACCTGTTGGAATTCACCGGCGACGCCCTGCTGGCGCTCTTCCCCTCGGACGGGAAGCGCAACGACACCATGCAGGCGGTGCGCGCCGGTTTGCGAATGCAACGGGCGATGACGCCCTTTCAGGAAATCGAAACGCCGCAGGGACACCTGCATTTGGGAATGCGCGTCGGCATCCACAGCGGGCGCTTCCTGATGGCCGACCTGGGGACGCCGCGCCGCATGGAGCATGTGCTGCTCGGGACGGCGGTGCAGCAGGCCAAACTGACGGAGAGCAACGGCGCGACGGGGCGGGTGTGCCTTTCGGAGGCGGCCTTCCAGCGTGTGGCGGCAGACTTCCGCTTCGAGGAGGGCAAACCCGGCTACCGCCTGGTGGCAGACGATCTGAGCGAGGCGCAACTGGGCGAATACGAGATCACGCCGCGCCGCCGCATGGCGAGCGCGGTGCTCTTCGAGCGCAGTGTGGCCGGGGTGATGAACGAGATCAACGGGGCGCTCAAAGCCATCGAGCCGCTGGCGAGTTTTTTGCCGCAGCCGGTGCTGGGCCTGCTGGTGGAAAGCGCCACCGACCGCCGCATCCCGCCCGACTTCCCCGAGCCGACCATCGTCTTCGTCAACTTCATCGGCCTGCCCGAACTGGTGGACCGCGCCCTGCCCGGCGAGGAACTCAAGGTGGTGAGCAGTTTTTCGCGCGCTTTCGCCCAGATCAACGCGGCGGTGGAGGCGCGCGGCGGCATGTTGAAGAAGGTCACCTATCACCTTTCGGGTTCGGACATCGTCATCTATTTCGGCGTCCCGACCGCCCACACCAACGACCCGGTGCGGGCCGCTTCGGCCGCGCTGGCCGTCCGCGAGATCGTCGCGAACATCAAGCCGCCCACGGTGGGAAACATCCAGCCGGAGATCCGCTGCCAGATCGGGATTTCGAGCGGCCCCTGCTTCGCGGCCGAGATCGGCGAGCCGCGCGGCCGCCGCGAGTTCAACGTGCTGGGCGACACGGTCAACACCACGGCGCGCCTGATGGACCGGGCGGGAAAGAATCAAATTCTTCTCAGCGGGCGGGTTCACGAAGCGATTGCTCCTTACTTTACCTGTAATGCGTTGGAGGCGGTTTCGCTCAAGGGCAAGAGCGCGCCCGTCCCCATTTTCGAATTGGTGGGACCGAAGGCGTAGTACGATCCATCAAATGTCATTTCTTCAATTTTTCATCCAATGCCGACCAGATGCCGCCGGCGAGCGTGCTTCCCGCTTTGGCCCTGAGATTCACCTTGTACACGGCCCGTTCGCCCTCGCCCAGGCGCGTCAGCCAGGCCTGCTGCGTCAGGGCTTCGAGCGACGCGTTCAGGTCGGCGCGCGAGAGGCGCTCGTTCTCGGGCATGTTGTCCATGGCCTCGCAGAGTTGGGGGTAGTTCATCTGCAATTTCCGCAGCATGAGGCGCATGATCCTGCGCAGGGCGGGGGGCAGGTCCGCCAGGTCGAGCGCGGTGATACCGCCTTCCTTGCGTTTGTCGTCAATCTGGTTTTGCAAGCGATCGAATACGCCGGCCATGTTCGCCTCCTAATACAGCTCGGGCATGGAAATCGGCTCGGGCTGGGGCTCACATTCGCCGCACCAGATCACGTTGGCAACGGCCAGCCCTTTGGGGACGTTGTTCGCGCCGACGTACATGGATAAGAACGTGGACATCGTTTTCAGGTGATCCTTGCAGACGAACCGTCCGCAAAAGCAACAGGCGGCGCGCGGTTCCTCTTCGCAGTACCAGCATTTCATCGAGCGCCTCCTACTTGACCTCGAGGATAGCCGCGGCCACTTTACGCAGTTCCTTCGACCAGTCGTGGTCGGGGAAGCGCAGCGAGAACAGGTCCTTGCTGGCGTTATCGGCGAGATCGAAACTGAGAGGCAGGATGCCCGTCAGCGGGGCTTTATAGGTGTTTTCGATCTGTTTTCTCAAATCCTTTTGGTCGTATTTGGGAACGGCCTTGTTTACCATGAGGAAGAGATTAGTCACGTCCAGGCTGCGGGCAATATCCACGGTGACAGCCGTCCCCTGGAAATCCTGTTCGTCGGGACGCAGGATGATGAGCAGGATGTCGGAAATGGCGATGGAGAGGAGCGTTTCCTCGTTCAGGCCGGGATGCGTGTCAATGAACAGGTAATCCAGTTTCATATCCGCGATCAGGTTTTGCAGGCCCTCGTTCAGGCGGTTGACGTCATAGCCCTCGCGCAGGACACGGCTGATCTCGCGGCCGCGAATGCTGGAGGGGATGAGCCATAGGTTGTACCCAGCCAGCAATCGCCGTCCTACTGCCCCATTTTGCGCGGCGTGTTCCCCAACTGCAAACGCCACTTCCTGAATCTCGCACAGACCGTAGAGAAAATCGTTCAGGGTGCGGCCCATGCTGTTCTCGTCCAACCCAAACAACACGTGGATGCCCGGCGATTGGATGTCGGTATCCACCACGCCGACGCGTTTCCCCGCAAGCGCGGCCTGCGCGGCCAGGTTTGCGGTGGTGTTCGATTTGCCCGTCCCCCCGCGAAAGGAATGGATGGAAACGATTTTGCCCATGCTGACAATCTCCTGGGGTAGAACAAGTCTTAGACTTGTCCTACTATGATTTATCCTTGCGCTGCGCGCGGATCTTCTGCGCCTGCTCTTTCAATTGCGAATAGAACTCGGTGCCGGTCAGTTCCTCGAATTCGCGTTTGCGGCGGGCCTCGTCAATGACCAACGTCAACTTTTGTACCTGCTGTTTCAGATCGTCTTCGCGCTCCTTCACGCCTTTCACCATCTGGAAGAACGCGGCCAGCATCTGCCCGGCCTTGTCTTCATCGGACTCGGCTTCCTGGGGTTGGATCTGATCCATGAACGAATAATCGCCCTCGGCGATCTTCTTGCTCCACTCGATGGCCTTCTGGATATATGTGGACGCGAAACGCAAACGGGAGGAAAGACTCTGGAGCAGGACCAGCGACACGTCCGGGCGTTGATTGAGCAACTCGAAAAACGCCTCCCGCTTCAATTCCAGGACCTCCGAGTCGGTCACCGCGATGACGCCGGCCGAGCGCGGCTCCCGGTCGAACAACGACATCTCGCCGATGGCCTCGCCCGGTCCGCACTGATTAAGCACCAGTTCGCCGCCCCCTTCGTCTTCGCGGACGATCTTCACCCTGCCTTCGTCAATGATGTAGAGCGCGTCGCCGCGGTCGCCGCGGCGGAAGAGAACCTCGTCCTGCCCCAGTTTCTGGCGCGTCACCTTTTGCGCCAGGGCTTCCAGCACCTCATCCGGCAGGCCGTGGAAGAGAAAGGCTTTTTTGAGGCGCAGGGTCTCGTTGTTCATTCCGACCCGCCTTTCGCTGTGGATTCCGCCACCCGCCGGTTCAGGGTGGACCATACACCCGTGCCGGCCAACTCGCGAGGCACTTTGTTCGTTTGCATGATCGTTTCGAGTCGTCCCCACAACGGGCTGGATTTTTCGGGAAAAATATTACGCAGGTACAACATGCGATAATATCCTTGTTTCTTGCGGATTTCATTCATCCCCTCGCGCAGGGCCGCGGTCTGTTCTTCGGCGGCCCTGCGCATGTTTTCCTCCTGGTGCTTTTCGGCCGACTCCATATTAATCCCCATTTGAGCCTGCATGAGTAACAAGTCCTTTGCCAGGGCGGTATATGGTTCTCCAAAAACCTTTTTAAAGTCTTCCAGCACCTTATCCAAAGTATCCAGTTTCTGGATCACGGAGGCTTCGTGCGCGGTGACCGTCTCGGTGTGGGTGACGGCCGCATCTTCCCGTTTTAATTGTCCTTCCACCCAGCCTTGCAGGTCCTTCAGCCCCTGGCGGATGATCAGGTAGATGCCGCTACCGCCGCCGATCCCGAGCAGAATAGCCGCCAGGAGGGGAATGCGATTGCTGACCAGGTTGTTGAAAATTGTATGGATCGCCATGGCGACCAGAACGCTGAAAACCAGGGTCAATTGGCGGCGCCCGGAACTGGAACGCTCGAAGCGCGAATAACCGAGCGCGACGCCGATCATGCCGCTGGCCGTGGCGTGGATCAGGTTGGTAGAAAGGACGCGCATCAACGCCAGGCTCAAGCCCGTGTACGGGTTGGAAAGCACGTATTCGAAATTCTCGACGATGGCGAAACCGATGCCTACCGTGAAGCCATAGATGGCCCCGTCCACGAAGTAGGTGAACTCAGGGCGGCGAACCAGGTAAAAGAGGATCGCGCCTTTCAAGATCTCCTCCAGGATGGGCGCGCTGTAGCGTACCACCTGTTCCCGGCTGAGAATACCGTCGGCAATCAAATTGGACTGGACGATGTACGCCAGCAGGTAAGCGGCCAACCCCCACAAAAAACAGGCGATGATCCATTGGATCTTGCGCGTTTTGAAATAGTCGCGTGTGGACACCCAGTACAGGTATCCAAAGGGGATGAGCGCCGCAACCGCAACCGCCGGGATGGATGTCAGGGACATGAGAAGAATGATACCTTTGCTTCTGCGGAGTCGGAAGCCGCCAGGCTTCCTTGTCCTGTCTTGACCAGGGAAATGGAGGGAGGCGACAGCGGGATGAGCCGCTGCCGCCTCGATTGCTACCATGCGCAGACTAGTAACCGCGTGAGCCGGGCTCCTTCGAGGGAGTCCACTCGGCCCACTTGTCCGTGGCCGGGTCGGTGGTGATGACGTAGATGTCGCTGCCACCCTGCCACCAGGTGGAGAAGATATCGGGGTTGCCGTTGCGGATGGAGGTGAAGGCGACGTCGGTGCCGCCGCAGTTCCACGAGGGGGCGGAATCCGGTCCCGCGAAATCGGTCAACTGGTATTCCGTGTTGGTGGTCAGGTCGAAAGTGAAGACGTCCACGTTGTCTCCGCTGGTGACCTGGTAGGCCAGGCGGTTCCCTTCCGGCGACCAACTCGCATTACCGGCATTTCCGTTGATGGAGATCTGCCGGAAATTTTTCCCCTGCAGGTCGGTGACGTACAGATCCAACGTGCCGTTGAAGTTTGCGAGGAAGGCCAGTTGCTTGCCGTTGGGCGACCAGGAGGGAAAGAGCACATCCTGGGCGAAGGAGGTCACCTGGTATTCCGTGCCGGTGGAGATTTGAAGCATGAACATATCCCAGGAACCGGTGCGATTGCTTTGGAACACGAGCCAGTCGCTATCGGGCGAGAAGTAGGGGTTCACATCGTCGCCCGGGTCGGTGGTCATCTGGGTCTCCTGGCCGGTCTGAGTGTCCAGCAGGAACAGGTCCCAGTTACCGTTGCGGTCGCTTTGGAAGATCACGTGCCGGTTGTCGGGACTGAACATCGCATTGACGTTGTTGGCTTCCGTCGTTGTCAGGCGGCTCTGGGCCTTGCCCTCGCTGTCCGTAATGTAGAGTTCCACGTTGCCATGGCGATCGCTTTGGAACACCACCCAGGCGTTGTTCGGCGAGCGGCTGGGACGGGAGTCCATGGCAGGGCTGTTGGAAAGGTTGTAAAGTTTGCCGCCCTCCGTTCCTTCAAATCCATCCAGGCGGAAAATGTCGAGCGTGCCGGTGCGGAAGGAATGGAACATGATCCAGTTTATGCACACACCCGGGGCATCCGGATTGTTCGGGTCAGGTGGAAGAGGAGCAACGGGAACACCTGGAGGAATGACGGGAGGAACAACGGGAGGAGGAGCGGGAGGAATGTTGATGGGAGGAGGAGGAGGCAGTATGGGAGGATTCGGTGGATTGTTGGGAGGAGTGACATTCTCCGGAGTGCAAACGGGATCCACCTCGCCTTGCGCCGCACGGCAATTGGCATGCAAACTTCCATTCACAGGGTTGCCCTTGCCATGATCACCTTTTCCACACGGCAATTGATTCGCGCCAAGGCATGGATCGGGCTTTCCGGAGTTGGTACCGCGTACTTCCTGGCCACCTTGACCGCCCTGTCCGCCTTGACCGCCCTGTCCGCCTTGACCACCTTGGCCGCCGCCACCTTGACCGCCCTGTCCGCCTTGGCCGCCGCCGCC
>DAOUMJ010000007.1:0-11639 GCA_034411715.1 Anaerolineales bacterium
CAAAGAATACGTGCTGGCCGGGGGACAAAATGCAGAAGATGAAAGCCTTCAACGAGAACTGCCTAGAGCGCACCGCGGCGCCGACGTGCAGAAGGTGAACCGCCTGATGAAGCAGTTCCGCGAAATGCAGAAGATGATGAAGATGATTCAGAAATCGGGGACGAGAGGGTTGGGGAGGTTATTTGGGTAGACCACCCGACCACAAAACTTCCTTCCCCCCTTCACACCCACTTCACAACCTGGCTCTATACTCCCGTTCAGAATTCAATTCACAAAGGAGTGAACCATGAACGGTAAATTCGTATTTCGCCTCATCGCCGCCCTCGTAATGGTCGCGGCTATCGCGGGCATCGCCTGGTTTGCGTTCAACGCGGGCGTGGCGCAGGGATCGCCGATCACCATCCAGGCGCCCGAGGGACAGGTCGCGCCCGCGCCGTATCCCTATTACGGTTGGGGAATGCCCTTCCATCCCTTCTGGTTTGGCTTCGGATGCTTCGGCATCTTCTTCATGATCGCCTTCTTCGTCATCGCCATGAAAGCCTATCGTTTCGCGGTGTGGAATTCGCGCGGGGGACATCATGCGCACGGCCCGTGGCGTCACGACTGGGGCGAGAACCGCGTCCCGCCGTTTTTCGAAGAGTGGCACAAGCGCGCACACGAAGTCCCCGTAGGGGGCGGCGAAGCGCCCGCCGAAGAGAAGAAAGAGTAAGCGCTCGGCTATAATGTAGGTCGGACTACCAGTCCGACCTACGACTTAGTACTGCAAGATTTATCTTGCTCGCGCGGGGAGTGCAAAATAAATTTTGCGGTACTGGCAAAAAACAAAAAAGAATCCGTGTCCGTCCGCGCAATCCGTGCAATCCGTGTACAAAAGATAATGAAAACCATCCTCGTAGTTGACGACGAACCCAAGATCACCCAACTCGTGCGCGATTACCTCGAACGGGCTGGGTACACCGTCCGCATCGCGTACGACGGGAAAACCGCCCTCGCCGCGGCCCGCGCCGAAAAACCCGACATGATCGTCCTCGACCTCGGCCTGCCCTTCCTCGACGGCCTCGACTTCACCCGCGAGTTCCGCAAATTCTCCAACGCGCCCATCATCATGCTCACCGCCCGCGCCGAAGAAGTGGACAAACTCATCGGCCTCGAACTCGGCGCCGACGATTACATGACCAAGCCGTTCAGCCCCAAGGAACTGGTGGCGCGCGTGCGCGTCGTCTTTCGGCGGATCGAGAACGCGGCGGACGCGGGGATGGAGGTCATCCGCGCCGCAGACCTGACCCTCGACATTCCGCGTCTCCGCGTGACTGCGAGCGGGCGCGGCCTCGAGGAACTGACTCCCACCGAATTCGAACTTCTCGCCGCCCTCGCCCGCCAGCCTGGACGCGTCTTCACCCGCGCCCAACTTCTGGACGCGATCCATGGCGTGGCCTTTGAATCCTATGAACGCGCGATTGACGCCCACATCAAGAACATCCGCAAGAAAATCGAACCCGTCCCGCCGGAACCTCGGTATGTATTGACGGTGTATGGGGTGGGGTATAAGTTTGCAGACAAGTAACACAGGTACACAGGTAAACAGGTGCAATGTAGGCGTCAGACTAAACGACCACGTGACCATGCGACCACCCGACCACGCGACCATCCGACTACGTAACTACGCAACTACCAAACTATGAAACATTCTCCCCACCGCCCTCCCTGGTGGCCTGAAAACGAACCCTGGCCTCCGCAACGTGGACAACTTCCGCGCCGCGCCTTCTTTCGCCGCATGGGGTGTATTTTTGGACTCGGCAACTTCATCGCCTTCGCGCTTTTTATTTTGGTAATTGGTTGGATTGCATCATCGCTCGGATGGATCGAATCCCCGCTGGAACCGTTTCGTTGGGTCATTTCTCTTGCGGCGGGCATCTTTGTTTTTTCTGTCATCTTTGTCCCCGCCTTTATTTGGACGTTGCGGCGGTTCACCCGTCCGTTGGATGAATTGTTGGCGGCCTCCGACCGCGTGGCCGAGGGAGATTACTCCGCCCGCGTGGAGGAGAAGGGGCCGCGCGGAGTCCGCTCGTTGACGCGCGCCTTCAACTCGATGGCGGAACGTCTCGAAACCAGCGACCGTCAGCGGCGCGAGATGCTCGCGGATGTGACCCACGAACTGCGGACTCCGCTCACCGTCATCCGTGGCGAAGTGGAAGGCATGCTCGACGGCCTCTACCCTGCGGACGAGCCGCGGCTGAAGTCCATTCTGGAGGAGACCCAACTGCTCTCGCGCCTCGTGGACGATTTGCGGACTCTCGCCCTGGCCGAAGCCGGCGCGCTCGAACTGAAGCGCGAACCCACCGACGTGGCCGCGCTGCTCGTCGAAACGGGAGCCGCTTTCAGGTCCGCGGCCGAAGCGAAAGGGGTGCGGATCGAGTCTTCGTCGGCGGAATCCCCATCGGTGAAGGTTGATCCCGCGCGCGTGCGCGAGGTCGTCAAAAATCTGCTTTCGAACGCGGTGCGATATTCGCCGAGCGGGGGAGTGATTCGATTGGCGTACGATGGCAAAACGATTTCCGTGACGGACGAGGGAGCGGGCATCCCGCCCGAAGCGTTGCCGCGCGTCTTCGAGCGATTCTACAAATCCAGCGACTCAGGCGGGATGGGGCTGGGGCTTTCGATTGCGAAATATCTCGTGGAGGCGCACGGCGGGACGATCCGTGCGGAAAACGCGGATGGCGGCGGGACTCGAATTGCCTTTACGCTCGGCTGATGAAATATCCCTTTCATCTCTTTCCTCTGTGGTTTCTCTGGTAAAATATTGCCCTGTCAGTTTCTGCCCGTGAGCGCGTTTCCTTTGACGTACCCCTCTCTCACCCGCCGAACCTGCAAACTTCAACCGAAAACATTCAACCTCACAAGGAGTACGTGTTCGATGGTTCGCATTCGTTTACGCCGCATCGGCCTCAAGGGCCAGCCGTCCTACCGCATCGTCGCGGCGGACAAGGAAAACGCCCGCGATGGCCGTTTCCTCGAAATCCTGGGTCATTACAACCCGCGCACCGATCCCTCCACGCTCAGCGTCAAGGAAGACCGTGTCTACCACTGGATGAAGAACGGCGCCCAGCCGACCGAGTCTGTGGAGCAACTCTTCAAGAGCGTGGGCGTGCTGGAGCGCTTCGAGCGATTCAAGAAGGGCGAGGATGTGGAAGCCCTCGTCCAGGAAGGCGCCGAGGCAATCGCCAAGCGCGCGCCGAAGAAGTCGAAGTAACCTCACCCCCTACCCCCCCTCTCCTGCAAGGAGAGGGGGAACGAGTTGAACACATGAAAGACCTCATCGAGTTCATCGCCAAATCGCTGGTGGATCATCCCGAAGAAGTGGAAGTGCGCGAATCGGGCAACGACAGCCGCGTCCGCCTCGAACTGAAAGTCCACGCGGACGATATGGGGCGCGTCATCGGGCGGAGCGGACGGGTGGCAAATTCGATTCGCACATTGCTAAGAGTGGGCGCCGAGCGCAAAGGCAAACAGATCACGCTCGACGTTCTGGAACCCTGATGCCACGAAGAACCTCCCCAGCGCCCGCTGGTTCAGGCTCGCCACGCGGCGAGCCTGTCTATTTGGCGGTGGGATACATCCGCCGTCCGCACGGCGTGCGCGGCGAACTCATCATGGACATCCACACGGACTTCCCCGAGCGGCTGCGCGCCGGGACGGAGGTTTACCTCGGCGAGGAACATCATCCCGCCCAACTCGCCTCGGCGCGTCCGCACGGGACCTCGCTGCTGGTTGCGTTTCAGGGACTCGACTCTCCCGAGGAAGCGGGACGCTGGCGCAACACCTGGGTTTACGTCCCCGCCGCGGACCGTCCGCCCCTGCCCGACGGGGAAGCCTACCAGCACCAGGTTCTCGGCTTGCGCGTCGTCACCGACGAGGGCCGCGAACTGGGCAAACTGGTGGATATCTTCGAGACGGGCGCGAACAAGGTCTACGTGGTGGAAACGGCGGAAGGAAAGGAAATCCTGCTTCCCGCCATTGACGATGTGATTCTGGGGTTCGACCTGGCGAACGGCGAGATCAAAGTGCATTTGTTGGATGGGTTGGTTTCGGAACCGTAATACGCAATACGAAATACGAAGTACTGCGTGTTGCGTAACGCTCCTATGGACAGACGCTTCTGGGTCGGTTTCAATCTCGTGAAAGGCATCGGCGCGGTGCGGATGCGCGCCCTGCTTTCGTATTTCGATTCGCTCGAAGACGCCTGGAACGCGCCCCCCGAACAGTTGCAGGAAGCGGGTCTCAGCCCCAAACTGGCCGAGTTGATCGCGAAGGTCCGCGCAAGCGTGGATTTGGAACGCGTCTGGAATCAATTCGAGAAACAGGGCATCGCTATCCTGACCTGGGACGATGAACTCTATCCCCCGCGCCTGAAAGAGATCGAACAGCCGCCGCCCGTCATTTACGTGCGCGGCGAGATCACGCTCGACGACCATTTCGCGGTCGCCATTGTCGGGACGCGGCGCGTCACCGCCTACGGACGGCAGATCGCCGAAGAACTGGCCTCCTTCCTCGCGGGGCAGGGCATCACCGTCGTTTCGGGGCTGGCGCGCGGTGTGGATGCGGTGGCGCACTCCGCGGCGCTCAAAGCGGGCGGGCGTACCATTGCCGTCCTCGGCTCGGGCGTGGACAAGATCTACCCGCCCGAACATTCCCAGATGGCCGGGAAGATGATGAAGCAGGGCGCGCTCGTCAGCGATTACGCGGTGGGAACCGCGCCCGAGTCGTCCAACTTTCCGCCGCGCAACCGCATCATCTCCGGGCTTTCCATGGCGACGGTGGTGGTCGAAGCGGGCGAGACCAGCGGCGCGCTGATCACCGCCGAATTTGCCGCCGAGCAGGGACGCGAGGTCTTTGCCGTGCCGGGGAGCATCCTTGCCCCGCAAAGCAAAGGCGCGAACAAACTCATCCAGAACGGCGCGCACCCGTTATTGAGTCCCCAGGATTTGATGCAGGCGCTCAACCTGACGCGCGCGGGCGAGTTCAAGGCCGCCCGCAAGGCCATCCCCGCCGACGCGCTGGAGGCGCAACTGCTCTCCGCCCTGGGCGCGGAGCCTCTCCACGTGGACGAAATCCGCAACCAGACGGGCTTGCCGATTGAGAAAGTCTCCGCTACACTTACGCTCATGGAGTTAAAAGGAATGGTACGCCAGGTGGGCGGGATGAACTACATCTCCGTCCGCGAGGGGCAGGCGGATTATTCTGCTTAGTCAAATGACCGACATCCTCAATCATGCTTACGCAGTCATCATGGCCGGCGGAGGCGGGACGCGTCTCTGGCCGCTCTCGCGCCGCGACAAACCCAAGCAGATGATCCCGCTCGTGGAGGAGCACCGCACGCTCTTTCAGACCACCGTCCAGCGGCTGGATGGCTTGCTCCCCCCGGATCGAATCTATGTCGTGACCGTCGCGGAGCAGGTGGACGTTTTGCGCGCCCAGTCTCCCGAAATCCCTGCGGAAAATTTCCTGGTGGAGCCGGTGCCGCGCAACACGGCTTCGGTGGTGGGGCTGGCGGCGGCGATCCTGCGCCAGCGCGATCCCGAGGCGATGATGGCTGTGCTGCCGTCGGATCACTTCATCCGCAACCGCGATCTGTTCCACCTGCTCATCCGCGTGGCGGTGGACGTGGCCGAGAAAGGCTACCTCGTCACGCTGGGCATCACGCCCACCTACGCGGCCACGGGCTACGGCTACATCCAGCGGGGCGAACCCATCCCCGAGCGCGTGATCTATCCCGTCTATCGGGTGCTGAAATTCAAGGAAAAACCCGACGAAACCCAGGCGCGCGAAATGCTCTCCACGGGCGATCATTCCTGGAACTCGGGCATGTTCGTTTGGCGGGTCGAGGCCATCCTGGCGGAGATTGGCCGGCAACTGCCGAAGTTGAAGAAGGCGCTCGACGAGATCGCGGCCGCCTCACCGTCCGCGCGACGCGAGCGGGTCATCCAGCGCGTCTGGCCGGACCTCGAGCCGGTCAGCGTGGACTATGGGGTCATGGAAAACGCCGAAAAGGTGGCCGTCCTGCCTGCGGGCGGACTCGAGTGGAGCGACGTCGGTTCGTGGGATTCGCTGTTCGACGTGCTTTTGCCCGACAAGAACGGCAACATCGTCTTTACCGACAAGCACATATCGGAGGATACGCATCATACGCTGGTGTACGATAGCAACGGCGAGCGTCTCATCGTCACCATCGGCGTGGACGACCTGATCGTGGTGGATACGCGCGACGTGATGCTCGTCTGCCACAAGGATCACGCCCAGCAAGTCCGCAAGGTTGTGGAAGATTTGAAAAATTCAGATAAAGAGAAGTACACATAAATTCCCCTCATCCCAACCCCTCTCCCGATTTCGGGAGAGGGGTTGGGGTGAGGGTGGAGGGAACATGGAAGCCTATTGTATGAAGTGCAAGACCAAACGCGAGATGAACGAGCCGCAGGCGGCCTTCAACGCCAAGGGCTCGCCCGTGACGATCGGCGTTTGCTCCGTGTGCGGGACGAAGTTGTACCGCATGGGCGCGACCGAGGCGCACGCGGGATTGCCCCCCCCCGAAAAGAAGGTGAAGGAGCGCGAAGGCAAACTGGTCATCGTCGAATCGCCCGCCAAGGCGCGGACGGTGGGACGGTTCCTCGGCAAGGGCTACACGGTAAAGGCCTCCGTCGGCCACATCCGCGACCTGCTGCGCTCGCAACTCTCGGTGGACGTGAACAATAACTTCGAGCCGAAGTACCGCGTGCCGAACGAAAAGAAAGCGGTGGTGAAGGAACTCAAGCAACTGGCGAAGGAACACGCCGAGATCTATCTCGCCACCGACCCCGACCGCGAGGGCGAGGCCATCTCGTGGCACCTGCTCGAGGCCGCGGAGATTCCGCCGTCTTTGACGCGGCGCGTGGTCTTCCACGAGATCACCGAGCCGGCCATCAACGAGGCCTTTTCGCATCCGCGCGAGATCAACATGGACCTGGTCAACGCGCAGCAGGCGCGCCGCGTGCTGGATCGCCTCGTCGGTTACAGCATCAGCCCGATCCTGTGGGAGAAGGTGCGCTCGCGGCTTTCGGCGGGACGCGTCCAGTCGGTGGCGCTGCGGCTCATTGTCGAAAGGGAACGCGAGATCGAGGCCTTCGTCCCCGTGGAATACTGGAGCATCGGCGCGGAGTTCAAGCCAGAAGGTATCCGCCAGACTTTCATCACGAAGTTGGCGCGCATTGACGACAAAGAGCCGGAATTGCCCAACGAGGAGGTCGTCAAGCCGATCCTCGTGGATATGGAAAAGGCAACCTACGTCATCTCGAAGATCAAGCGCGGCGAGCGCAGGCGCAGGCCGTCCGCGCCGTTCACCACCTCCACGCTGCAACAGGAGGCTTCGCGCAAACTGGGCTTCACCGCCAAACGGACGATGGGCCTCGCGCAGGGACTCTACGAAGGCCAGGACGTGGGCGAGGGCGGCACGACGGGTCTCATCACGTACATGCGAACCGACTCGACCAACGTCTCGGAACTGGCGCAGAACGAGGCGCGGCAATTCGTCACGTCGAAATATGGCGGCGATTTCCTACCCGCCGAAGCGCCGAAGTACAAGACCAAATCGGCGGGCGCGCAGGAGGCGCACGAGGCCGTCCGCCCGACCTCGGTGATGCGCGAACCCGAAAAGGTGAAACCCTTCCTCGAGCCTGCCATGTTCAAGCTGTACCAACTCATCTGGCAGAGATTCGTCGCTTCGCAGATGGAGGCCGCGGTCTACGACACATTGCAGGTGGAAGTGACCGGCCAGAGCGATCATGTGTATCTCCTGCGCGCTTCGGGTTCGGCGGTGAAATTCCCCGGCTTCCTCGTCGTCTATGAAGAGGCGAAGAACGAGGATGTGAAAGCCGAGGATGAAGAGGAGAACGTCCGTATCCCTGCGGGAATCGCGGAGGGGCAGAAGCAGGAACTGGTGCGCCTCATCCCCGAACAGCATTTCACACAGCCGCCGCCGCGCTACAGCGAGGCCTCGCTCGTGGCGACGCTCGAAGAAAACGGCATCGGCCGCCCGTCCACTTACGCGCCGACCATCTCCACCATCCAGGCGCGCGGCTACGTGGAACGGGTGGATCGCCGCCTCATCCCCACCGAGACGGGCTTCCTCGTCAACGACCTGATGTTGCAGTATTTTGCCGACATCGTGGACTACAAATTCACGGCGCGCATGGAGGAGGACCTCGACAAAATCGCGGCGGGGAACGAGGACTGGGTGCGGGTGATGCGCGAGTTCTGGGGGTCGTTCTCCCTCGAGGTCGCGAAGGCGCAGGCCGAGATGCCCGTCACCAAGTCGGGACCCGAACCGATCGGCCGCGCCTGTCCCGAAAGCGGACACGAGCTCCTCATCCGCTATGGTCGTTATGGAAAGTTCATCGCGTGTTCGGGTTTCCCCGAATGTCGTTACAAAGAGCCATGGCTCGAAAAGATCGGCGTGGCCTGCCCGAAGGACGGCGGCGACATCGTGGAGCGCAAGACGCGCAAGAGGCGCGTCTTCTACGGCTGCATGAATTACCCGAACTGCGATTTCACCTCGTGGAAGAAACCGCTTCCGCAGCCGTGTCCCAAATGCGGCGGGCTGCTCGTGATCGCGAACAAACGCGAAGCGCAATGCACCGTCTGCTCCGAATCGTTCATGCTCGAAGAGATCATCCCTGAAACGGCTGAATAGTATATCGTTAGTCCTCTGGTTCGTCATTGCGAGCCTTCGGGAAGCAATCCCCACGCAACACGAGATTGCTTCGCGAAGAACGCTCGCAATGACGGTCGAATCACAGAAAGGAAAACCATGCACTTTTCACCTCCCGCATACCTCGACCCCGGCTCCGGCTCGTTCCTGATCCAGATCCTCATCGCGGCCGCGCTCGGCATTGCCGTCGCGGTGCGCGCCTCGTGGAGCAGGATCAAAGGCTGGTTTGGGATCAAGCCCACAACGGACGAAATCGGCGAAGACGATGCCGAATAAAGACGAATCCCTCGGCGCCTCCTTCCGGGACCCGGGCGGATTCCTGTTTTCCCGCGGCGGAATCCTGTTCCGACAGGTCAACCGCGCCGGCGCGGACGACTACGCGCGTTTCATCGAATCGGGGCTGTACGACAAACTCGTCAAAGCGAACCTGCTCATCCCTCACGCCGAAGTGGACGAGAAACCCGCCGATGAATCCATCGCCTTCAAGGTCGTTCGTCCCGAGCGCGTGTCGTTCATCTCATATCCGTACGAGTGGTCGTTTTCGCAGTTGAAGGACGCCGCCCTCGCCACCCTGTCCATCCAGAAGCGCGCTCTCAAAGCGGGCATGTCGCTCAAGGATGCCAGCGCGTACAACATCCAGTTCGTCAACGGCAAGCCGATCCTGATTGATACGCTCTCCTTCGAGATTTACAAGGAGGGCAAACCCTGGGACGCCTATCGCCAGTTTTGCCAGCACTTCCTCGCGCCGCTGGCTTTGATGTCGCGCGTGGACATTCGGCTCGGTCAACTTTTGCGCGTTCACATTGACGGGATTCCGCTCGATCTCGCCGGCAGGCTGCTGCCGTTTTCCACGCGGCTCGATTTCGGCCTGCTGACGCATATCCACATCCACGCCTCGGCGCAAACGCGTTTCGCGGACGCGGACGTGAAGCGAATCAGCGAGTCGGCGAGTCAACGAGGCGTGAGTAAAAATGCTCTTATCGGTTTGATTGACAGTCTCGAAAATACGGTCAGGAAATTAACCTGGAAACCCGCTGGAACAGAGTGGGGCAACTACTACGAGATCACCAATTACACCGATGCGGGCTTCGCGCACAAAAAGGAAATCATCTCTGGTTGGCTGAAAACGATCGCGCCGAAATCCGTCTGGGATCTGGGCGCGAACAACGGCGAGTTCAGCCGCCTGGCGAGCGCGGCGGGAATTCCCACCGTGGCGTGGGACATTGACCCCTCGGCGGTGGAGCAGGATTATCTGCGCGTGAAAACCGAAAAGGAACAAAACCTTCTCCCCCTGCTTCTCGACCTGACGAACCCCAGTCCCGCGCTGGGCTGGGACAACGCCGAACGCGATTCGCTCGCGCAACGCGGCCCCGTGGATGCGGTCTTCGCGCTGGCGCTGATCCATCACCTCGCCATCTCGAACAACGTCCCCCTGCCGATGCTGGCGGATTTCTTCGCGGGTCTCTGCCGCTGGCTGGTGATCGAATGGGCGCCCAAGAGCGACTCGCAGGTTCAGAAATTGCTGCGGACGCGCAAGGACATATTCGAGACGTACACCCGCGAGGGATTCGAATCCGCTTTCGCGGCGCGCTTCCACGTCCGCGAGTTGACGGAGGTCCGCGAATCCGAGCGGCGGATGTATCTTCTGGAAAAACGGGATTAGTTCCCTTGTATCCGTTGGCGGTTTGACCACTAAACTGTATAATGAGGGCAACACAGAACAAGGAGCATGGTATGCGCCTTCCCGACATTTTCAAAAATCCGCGCGTGGCCGCCATCGCAGGGGTCATTCTTGGGCTGGCGCTTGGCCTGCTGGTTGGCTGGGTGCTGTGGCCGGTGGAATACACGGACGCCGTACCGGCCATCCTGCGGCAGGACTTCCAGGAAGATTATCTGCGGATGGCGATCGATTCCTACAGCATCCATCCCGACCCCGAACTGGCCGCGCAGCGCTGGGCCAGCCTGGGGGATAAGGCCGTGCCGTTGTTCGTGGCGATCTCGCGCAATCCCGGCAGCCAGGATGTGGGCGATATCCTCGCCTTCAAAGCCGCCATCGAGGACTACATCGGCCCCATTTCGGCCGCTCCCTCGCCGCCGCAACCTGCAACGCCTCCCACCACAACCAGGATTTTGTTGATCGCCCTGGGCTCGCTCCTGGCTTTGGGCGTGATCGGCTGGACAGTGTATCGTTATCTGGTAAAGCCGGTCCTGTATGGAAGGCAGCCCGCCACCGGAGAGGTTTCCGCTGCGCGGCAGGCGCAGGAGATCACCCGCGCGACCGAAAAAACGGATTTTTCCCGGCTGGGACTGGAGGCGCCCATCACCCAGACGATGACCACCTACGTCCTGGGCGACGACCTGTACGACGAATCGTTCAGCATCGATTCCCCGGCAGGCGAGTTCCTCGGCGAATACGGGGTGGGCATTTCCGAGACGATGGTTTCCGGCGAACCCAAGAAAGTGACTGCCATCGAGATCTGGCTGTTCGACAAGAACGACATCAAGACCGCCACCAAGGTGTTGATGAGCCAGTATGCCTATAACGATGAGGTCATACGCGCCCGCCTGGAGGCCAAAGGCGAACTGGTACCGATCCAGCCGCAGGGACAAGTGATGCTTACAACGGCCACGCTCCAACTGCTTGCCACTGTGGTGGACCTGGAATACGGTTACAGTAACCTGCCCGAAAAGAGTTACTTCGAGAGGGTCACGCTGGAACTGGCGATCTGGCCGAAGAAGTAGAAGCGGCAAACGAAGCCACCCTGTCCCCGACCTTGATGTCTTCGATCTTCTTTGCTCCTGTCCCGCTTTGCACCAGCGTGCCGGGCAGAAAACACCCGCCGGCTGTCCCCTGGATGATAAAAAGGGCATTGGTGTTGTCATCGCTATCATAGGCAACCGG
>DAOUMJ010000008.1:0-15007 GCA_034411715.1 Anaerolineales bacterium
GATAAAGTTGCCTACCGACTTTTGACCTTGCTTTTACGGATTTCAGTCCTTGACTTTTTGCTCGCCGCTACTCCCAGTTCAGACGCTATACATGTACTATAATGCTTCTTGAGGAGTTGTGTGTCAGGTAGTATCATTATCTCATGACTTCAGCGAATCCTATCGGCATCTTCGACTCAGGAGTGGGCGGACTATCTGTGTTGCGCGCGATGCGGGCGTTGATGCCTTCGGAGAATGTGATCTTCTTCGGCGACCAGGGACACGTGCCGTACGGGCCGCGTCCGCTGGAGGAGGTGAGGGCGTTTTCGGTGGGGATCACGCGCTGGCTGTTGGAAGAAGGCGCGAAGTTGATCGTGGCGGCGTGCAACACCGCCTCCGCGGCGGCGCTGAAATATTTGCGCGAGACCTTTCCCGACGTGAAATTCGTGGGGATGGAGCCGGCCGTCAAGCCCGCGGCGGAATGGACGCGTTCGCGCGTCGTGGGTGTGCTTGCCACGCCCGCGACCTTTCAGGGCGCGCTGTACGCTTCGGTGGTGGAACGCTTCGCGAACGGCGTGGAGATTCTGCAAAACACCTGTCCAGGCCTGGTGCAGGAGATCGAGAAGGGAAATTTGGAGGGGGAGGAGACGCGTCGAATTTTGGAGTCCGCGCTGTTGCCGATGCTGGAGAAGAATGTGGATACGGTGGTGCTGGGATGCACGCACTATCCTTTCGTGATTCCGCTGATCGAGCGGATCGCGGGAGAGTCGGTTCGGGTGATTGATCCAGCCCCCTCGGTGGCGAAACAGGCCGAACGTCTGCTTGAGGCGGGAGGGATGAGGAATCTGTCGGGGAGGCGCGGACGAGTCCAGTTTTATACGTCGGGAGACGCGGTAGCAGTCGAATCCCTTTTGCCAAAGTTGTTGGGAGAGCCGGGAAAGGTCGAGAAATTGATTTGGGAGGGGGAGCGGCGGCTCGTCAGGCTGTGATCGAAGCGGTCTTCCAGCCTTTGTTGTTGTAGCGCAGCGTGAACGTGACAGTCGGTTCGGAGGAGTCGAAATCCACGCGCACGATTCCGAAGTTGGGAAAGGCGCGGTAGAAGTGACGCTTTTGGCGCGCCAGCCATTTGGAAAAGAGGGGAATGTAGCCGAAACTGATCCACACGCTCTTTTGCTCGAAGGGCGAGGCGCAAAACTCGGCGATGGGAATGCGTTTTCCGCCGGGACACTTGAGTTGCGCGGTGATGGCATGACCCGAATGAAGGTCGCCCGTGAGGATGCGCACGCCTTCGATCTCGTTGACCGCCAGGAATTCCAGCAGGCGGTCGCGTTCTTTGGGGAAGCCCGACCAGCGATCCTGGGCGATGTCGAAGAAAAAGGGATGGAGCAGGGAGCAGGAGGAGACAATAAACTTGACCTTGTATTCCTCGTTGACTTCCCTGAGCCAGGCCTCCAGCACGCGCCACTGGCCTTCGCCGAGCATGGTTTTGTTTCGGCCGCTGACGCGCATGGTGCGCGTGTCGAGGACGAAGAAGGCGGCGTTGCCGTAGTAGAAGGTGTATGCAAACGAGGCGGGATCGTGCGTATGGAAAACGACTTCGCCGAGCGCGTCGGTTTCGAAGGGCAACAGCAGGTCGGGCGCGTGGATGGCCTGATGTTCGTCGTAGGCTTTAAGCGCGGCGCGCACGCGTGAGGCGGAGAGATGACGTTCCTCGGGCGGGCGGCCTTTCAGCCAGCGCGTGATCTTTTTCAAGATGGAACTATCCGCCCATTGGCGGAAGGCATCGCGCCAATGCCAGTCGTCGTCCACTTCGTGATCGTCGAGGGTCATGAAGAGCGGCAGGCTGGGGAGGAAGGCGCGCATGGCGGGATGCGACCAGTTGTGCGCGTAGACTTGCCGATATTCTTCGAGGGTCACGGCCACGCGTCCGAGGCCGTTGCCGTGAACGCCATCGGCGTAGATCTGGTCGCCGAGGAAGATGCCGAAGCGCAGGGACTCGGTTTCGATCGCGCGGCGCGCTTCGTCCATGGTCTGTCCGCCGTGTTCATCGGGCGGGAGGTAGCATGAGCCGAACATGAAGTTGAATGATTTCTTCGCGCTGGGTTTGGGGAAGGTGGTGAAGGGGTGGAAATCGCTTTTCGGCGGGCGGGCCTTTTTGAGACTGACGGCGTAGAAGTATTTCGTGTCGGGTTTCAGTTTGGAAAGCGGGAAGATTCCCGCGTGGCCGTTTTCAGGAAGCAAGTCCGCCGCGCCGAGATATTTCGCGTCGCTGGCATCGTCTTTGGCCGCGAGCCAGGCGTGGAGTTGCGCGGGCGAATCGGCGCGCGCCCAGATGTTTGCGCGGTTGTGGGAGAGTCCGCCGAGGAGGGGGCCGAGGGTTAGTTTCATAGTTTCGTGGTTTTGTAGTTACGTGGTTGGATGGACGGCGAGCAGGGTCAACTTAGATCCGAGGGCGCGGAGTTGCTCTTCGCTTTCGAATTTCATTCCGACCATCGCCATGACCGAGCGCGTGTAGGCGGGTTTCTTGCGATAGAACCGAACCAGTATTTCGCCCGCGCCATCGTTGGACAACGCTTCGGCGCGCGCTTTGAATTTTCGCCTGCCGACGCGCGCATCGAACACGGGATTGGCCCGGATATTGCGAAACCAGTCGGCGCGCGAGCCATAGGCCGCCTCGATGTAGTAGGTGTCGGACGCGGCGTCGTAGTCCATCACGTCCACCATCGTGTCGCGCGGTTTTCCGCTTTTGCGTCCGACGGTGGTGATCAGCATCCATTGCGCGCCGATGAGTCGCTCCCAGCCGCCGAAGCCGAGTCTGTACATCCAGACGGGAATTTTGAATAAGAATTTTTGCAGTGCGTTGGGGCGTTTTTCGAGTGTCATGTTTTCTCGGTGATTCGTCATTGCGAGGAGCGTTTTTTGCGACGAAGCAATCTCATTGTTGCGCGGGGATTGCTTCGAGCGGAAGTGCGCCGCTCTCGCAATGACGGAAAATTAGGGGATTTTTTATACAGCAATTCATTCTACAACCATTTCCACTTTTGCGCCCATCGCTTCCATGTCTTTCATCAAGCGGACAGGTTCGGCGAGATGTCCCATCATCCACAAACCCGGCTTGCGGGCAGAGCCGTCGAGATACTGCTGGAGGAACGCGACGACGGGGATGGCGGTCAACTCGTAGCCGTCGGCGTGTTCGATGCTCGCGCGGACCTCGCGCGGGATCCCGTTTCGAGTCCCTTTCGCCTCCACCGACAGGCGGACGAGGTACGGCGGTTTGCTGAGTTTGGTCATCTCCCACCAAAACAGTTTCCCAATCGGGCGGATGCCGCGCTTGGGGAAGAGTTTGATTCCGAGCATGATGAGCGGCGTGAGCAGCGTGTCTGCGAGCAGGTTGACGCTGGCGAGGTAGAAGCCTGTCTCTTTGAGCGAGGGATACATTTTCGGCAGGCCGCTCATTTCTTCGAAGAACATCGAGAAGCAGGTCTTTTGTCCGACGCCCGCGCCGAAATCGAACTTGCGCGTTTCGTAGGCGCCGCGTTTCGTCCACGCGCCGTTTTTGTAGACGCGCGCATCGTAGTCCTTGAAGGCTTCAACCACCTCGTCCACGGCTTCGGTGTAGGGGAGGTTGCCCACGCTGAGATAGCCCGCCGTGATTGCGCTTTCGATGGTATCGAGAAACGTCGCGGCATAGCGGACGAGCGCGGACGGCAGCCCAGGGTGATAGCCCGCCTCGGTGACGAAGCATCGCCCCGATTTGAGGATCTCGGGTTCGAGCGCGCGCAGGGCCGCGAGTTTGGACGCGGCGAATTGGACATCGAGGTAGTCCGCGCCCGCGTCGAGACAGGCGCGGGCGACCTGTCCCGTGAATTGAGTCGTCGGCGCGGCGACCAGGCAGAGGTCCACGCCGCGAAGCGAGGAGGCGAGGGAGGCCGCGTCGGAGGCGTCCACGCGCGCGGCGGTCAGGCGCGAGGCGTCTGCGAAATGAATTTCGCGGCACAGTTCGTCCGCGAGGGATTGGGCTTTGTCGAGGCTGCGTCCCGCGAGGATGAGGTGCGCGTCGGTCTGGGTCAGGAGGTGACGCGCGAGGGGTCGTCCGGCCGCGCCGTAACCGCCGAGGATGAGGATGGTGGACATATTATTTTCCTTTGATGAGGAAACGGAAGAAGGTGGGAATGTCGCGCAGGCGCGGCCAGAAGGCGGGGACGCGGGCGCGGTAATCGAGGTAGGACTGTCCGAAGCGTTCGATGAGTTCCTTTTCTTCGACGAGGCGAATCCAGCCGAATAGTCCGAGCGGCGCGAGGAGGACGAAGGCCAGGGCGTTGGCGTTGCCGTTGAGCAGGCCGAGTCCGATGATGAGGCGCAAAACGGCCGCGTAGACGGGATGGCGGACGACGCTGTAGATGTTCGAGTCCACGATGCGGCCGTCTTCGGGAAAGTAGACGTAGAGCAGGGCGAGGTTGTCGAAGCCGAAGGCGAACACGCCGCGAATCCAGAGCGCCGCGCCGATGAGGAGCATGAGCCAGCCGAGCGCGATGACGACGGGTTTCCAGTCTCCAAACGAGACGAAGGGCCCGTTCATGTAGCCCGTGTGCGCCACCGCGCTCAGAATCAGCGCCAGCCCAGGGATGCCGAAATGCGCGAATGCGTTGCGATAGGCGAGCGCGCCGTATTTTTGCTGGTATGCTTTTTTGCGGGAGAAAAAGAGACTGAGCCAGAGGAAGCCGAGCGCCATGACCACGATCTGGCTGTCTATTATTATCCAGTCGGGAATGCGGTCGGTGAAGATGAAATAGAACGTGACGAGGGCAAACCACCCCAGAATGTACAGCCCCATGCGAAGTCTCCCGCCCGTCGAGTTCAGGTCTGGCACGCGCCTTTGAAGTTGCTCCATGCCTTTGAGTTCCATGCGTCCCTCCGATCAGTATGGCTTGAGTATAGTGCGGATATTGGCCTTTTATGAGACGCGGATTTTTCGGATTAATTGTTGAATGGTTTTCTCTTCTTCGGGGGAAAGGTTTTCTTTTTGAACCTTATCGTAAATTGTGAGAAGCCAGACGGTGTTTTCGAGAACCAGATAGTAGATCACGCGATAGCCTCCACGCTTGCCGCCTCCTTTGGCGGCCATGCGAGCTTTTCGTGCGCCACCCGTCCCTGGAATGATGGGATGCGCTTCCGCGTCGAACGATTCGAGAAAAGACTCAAAATCGCCACGCAAATTTGGATTATGTTTGCGCAGCGATTTGAGATTTCGCTCAAACCAGGCGGTGAAGACAAAGCGGTATTTCATCACGCGCCTTCGAATACCTGGTCAAGATGAGATGCCAATTCTTCAGATGTTTCTACTTGCGACACGCGACCTTCCAGAATATCCTGCAATCCTGCCGCGAGATGTTCGCCCAGGGTCATGGTATCCAAAGCCGTTTCGTCCATCACGGTGACGAGAACCAGCGCGTCTTCGGGAAGGCGTACATTATCAAGCAATCGAATTTTGCCCTTGTGGACAGTAGCCCGTAAGGTGGGGTAGATCATGTCCAGCGCTCCTTTTGGAAAGCCGTCTTATTCTTGAAGATTATAACCGCATTCGGGTTGGCGTTTTGGTTTTGCGCTTCTATTTTATTCCCGCCTTCTCAAACGCCGGCGCGACCACATCGAAATACTCCTTCGATGTCTCCGTCAATTCCATCGGACCCAAATCCCATTTCAGGCGCAGTTTCATCATCTTCACCACGTCGGGACGGTGCGTGCGGTGAAAGACCATGCCGGGGATGTAGGCGGCGGGCAGGAAGCCCAGCTCGAGCAGGGACTGCTGCAGGCGCGGCGATTCGGCGTTTACGTCGCAGACCAGGACTTCGGCGTTGTACTTTTGCTCGGCGGTTTCCACTGCGAGACGCAATAGAGTCCCCTGCGCGGTGTCGTCCTCGCCGATCAATTCGATCAACCTGACCGTTTTGTCGTGTTCCTCGAAATGGAAGCCGACCGCGCCGAGGACGTGATCGCCCGTCTGCGCCACGAGGTAATCGGCTTTGCGCGAGCGCAGTTGGGCGTAACCCATGTCCACTTGCAGGGCGGAGAAGATCTCAGGCTCCACGTAGCGCCCATGCTCGATTTTGAGCAGGCGCACCATCGCCTCGCCTGTCAACGGCTTGAATTCGAATTTTCCATTGGACGGATACGGCTCGACCTTTGCCTGCACCGCGACCGAATCATCCAGTCCCAAATTTTTGAGCGACAACTTCGCCAGCGGCTCCACTTCGGGGATGACAACCACACTTCCAGGTTCGCGCAGGTGTTTTCCGTTTCCAAACAATTGACCGTGAATGAAAAAACTCTCGCGCCAGGTCATTTGGTAGGCCATCGGCAGGAATCCGAGCGGGACCATGCCGAGCCGCTCGCAAATTTTTTGTGTCTTCGGGTGGGTCGTCCGCGCTTCGGCGAAGGCGAATTCCACGCGCTCGTCGGAAGCGTCAATCAACGCCGCGAGCAGGGAGCGTCCAAGGCCTTTGCCGCCCGCTTCGGGGTCCACCACGACGCGTCCGATCTCGCCGATGTTGTCGTTGTAGTCGCCCGCGTTCAAAATGCACGCGCCCGATGCGACCACGCGGCCCTCGTCCTCCACCACCAGCCAGATGATGTGATCCGAATAGATGCCGCGCTTCACCCACATGGGGTCGTAGAATTCGGGGATGGCGTAATCCTCCCCATAATTGACTCGAAATAAATTGATGATGGCTTCGATATCTTCTTCACGCACGGGACGGATGTTCATGGTGGACTCCTATTTGTAAATGATTGAGTCTGTTGCAGGAAAACAATCTTCAACGCGAATATCGCGAATGACACGAATGCCGCGAACTACTTTCAAAACCCATTTGCTCCAATTACCAACTCATGTTACGCAGTACCGCGAGATTTATCTCGCCCGGGCAGGCAACATGAATGTTGCGGTACTGAAGAACTGCGTAACATCAGTTACCAATTACCAATCACTGAAAACTGATTACTGAACACTGAGCAAAGCCTGCCTCTGCTCCACCGTCTCGCCCTGTTTGACGCGGATGCGTCCCACCATGCCGGGCTTGGGGGATTTGAGTTCGTTCTGCATCTTCATCGATTCGAGAATGACCAGCACCTGTCCCTTTTCAACCTTGTCACCCTCTTTGACGGAGATCGAGACGACGAGGCCAGGCATCGGCGCTTTGAGATGATACTCGCCCGCCTCCGCCACTCCTCCTCCCGCTGCGGCGCGCAGGCGTTTCTCGCGCTCGTCCTCGACGGTCAGGTTGTACTGACGCCCGCGCGTCAACACCTGCCAGCCTTCCTCGGTCTCGTAGACGTAGGACTCGTACGATTTTCCGTCAATCAGCAGCGAATAGACAGGCTGTCCGCTGACCGGCTCGAAATCCACTTCCACCACGCGCCCGTCAATCGCCACGCGATGCTCGTCAATGATCTCGATCAAATATTCTTTTCCATCCAGCGTTGTAATATATTTCATCGCTCACCTGAGTTTTGTATCGTCATTGCGAGACGGCGTTTTCCCGTCGAAGCAATCTCCGCATTCAACAGGGGATTGCTTCGGGGAGTTCACCCTCGCAATGACGGAATAACGCGTAAACAGATTACTGATCACCGATTACTGTTCACTGAAAACTGAATACTGCCTTACCGATGCATCCTCTCCCACCGCCCCACCCACTTCCAGTTACTGGCATCGCGCTCTCCGCGGCGGACGATCTGCGCGGAACGCTGGGTTTGCTGGTGGGCGACGAGCGTGCCGAGGATGGCCGCGATCTCTGGGAAATATTCCTTGCTTTCGGTAAGTTCGCCGATCGAGAAGCGTTCCTCCACGAAGCGCGTGTCGTATTGTCCCGCCAGGAAGCGCGTCGAGTCCATCAACCGCTGGTGGAAGGGGATGTTCGTCCGCACGCCGACGATGCGATACTCCTCCAGCGCGCGGCGCATCCGCAAAATGGCCTGCGCCCGCGTCTCGCCCCAGACGATGAGTTTGGCGATCATCGGGTCGTAGTAGGGCGTGATCTCGAAGCCGGGATAGACGCCCGTGTCCACGCGGATGCCGGGACCGGTGGGGAGGATGCTCTGTGTGATCCGCCCCGTCGAAGGCAGGAAGCCGTTATATGGGTCTTCCGCGTTAATGCGGCATTCGATGGCCGCGCCCGTCAGTTTCACGTCCTCCTGCTTGTAACTCAAGGCCCGTCCGCGCGCGATACGGATCTGCTCCTTCACAATGTCAATCCCCGTTGCCATCTCGGTGATGGGATGCTCCACTTGCAGGCGCGTGTTCATTTCGAGGAAGAAAAAATTCTTGTCCTTGTCGAGCAGGAACTCGATCGTCCCCGCGTTGAGGTAATCCACGGATTGCGCGGCCTTCACCGCCACCGCGCCCATGCGCGCCCGCAGTTCCTCGTCCATGGCGGGGGAGGGAGTCTCCTCCACCAATTTTTGATGACGCCTTTGCAACGAGCAATCGCGCTCGCCGAGGTGGATGACGTTTCCGTGCGAATCGGCCAGGATCTGGAATTCGATGTGACGCGCCCCCTCGACCAGTTTCTCCAGATAGACGTTCCCATCCCCAAACGCCGACTCGGCCTCGCGTCGCGCGGACATGAGGAGGGCCGGCATCTCCTCGAGGGAGCGCACCTCCCTCATGCCTTTCCCACCTCCGCCTGCCGTGGCCTTGATCAGCAGCGGGAAGCCGATCTTCGGCGCGAGGGCGAGCAATTCCTCGTCGGTCAAATTTCCTACGTCCTCTGTCCCGGAGACGACCCGCACTCCCGCCTTGACCACCGTCGAACGCGCCACGCCCTTGTCGCCCATTGCGGCAATCGCCGACGGCTTCGGCCCGATGAAGGTGATTCCCGCATCGAGACATGCCTGCGCGAAATCCTCGCGTTCCGCGAGAAAGCCGTAGCCAGGGTGGACCGCGTCCGCGCCCGATTTGCGCGCGATGTCCATGATTTTATCGAGGCGCAGGTACGAATCGCGCGAGGGCGCGGGGCCGAGCAGGTAGGCCTCATCCGCATAACGGACGTGCAGCGCCTGCCGATCCGCCTCGGAATATACCGCCACCGTGTCCACGCCCAACTCGCGGCAGGCGCGGATGATGCGGACGGCGATCTCGCCCCGGTTGGCTACTAATACTTTATTGACCATTGTTTTTACATCTCCACAGGCTGGCTCAAGTCCCGCTCGGCCAGGATTCGTTCGTGAAATTCGATGATGATGCGCGCGGCTATTCGCCCGTGATCCTTGCCTTCCGTTTCGCCGACGGTATCGAACCAGGCCATATCGTGCAGGAGACAGGCCGCGACGGTCAATTCCACGTCCGCGCCTTCGGCTTCCGCCAGTTGGCGTCCGTATTGGCTGACGCGCAAAGTGTGGTTCCAGCGATACTCTGGATCAATGTAGTCCTCCTTGCGATTGGCCGCAACTTCAAAGATGCGCCGTTTCGCAAATTCGGTGATTTTTTGGATGCGAGTTTGGTTTGGCGTTGTCATAATTACAGTGGAATGTTCCCATGCTTCTTTGCCGGGTTGGAATCGCGCTTATTGCTCAGCATCTCCAGCGCGTTGATGAGGCGCGGGCGCGTTTCTTTCGGCTCGATCACATCGTCGAGGTAGCCGCGCTCGGCCGCGATGTATGGATTGGCGAATTTCTCGCGATAATCAGCCACCAATTCCGCCTTGCGCTTCACAGGGTCTTTGGCCTTTTCCAATTCCTTGCGGAAGACGATGTTCACCGCACCATCAGGGCCCATCACGGCCAGTTCGGCGCTCGGCCAGGCCACGTTGAAGTCGCCGCGGATGTGCTTGCTCGACATCACGTCGTACGCGCCGCCGTAGGCCTTGCGCGTGATGACGGTCAGTTTCGGGACGGTCGCTTCGCAGTAGGCGTAGAGCAGTTTCGCCCCCGAGCGGATGATGCCGCCGTGTTCCTGCACCGTGCCGGGCAAAAATCCGGGCACATCCTCGAAGGTGACCACGGGGATGTTGAAGGCGTCGCAGGTGCGGACGAAGCGCGCGCCCTTCTCCGAGGCGTCTATATCCAGCACCCCGGCCAGGACCACGGGCTGGTTCGCCACGATACCCACCGAGTGCCCGCCCAGGCGCGCAAACCCGACGACGATGTTCTGCGCGAAGTTTTCGTGGATCTCGAAGAACTGTCCGCCATCCACTACGGCGCGAATGACATCTTTCATATCGTATGGCTTGCCCGGCTCGTCGGGGATGAGATTATCGAGCGTTTCGTCCATGCGCAGGGGATTGTCGCCGCCATCCACAAAGGGCGGGTCTTCCATATTGTTCTGCGGAAGGTAGCCCAGAAGTTTGCGGATGAGGTAGAGCGTGTCGGCTTCTGAGTCGGCGGCGATGTGACAGACGCCCGATTTTTCAGAGTGGACGCTCGCCCCGCCCAGATCTTCGAACGAGACTTCCTCGTGCGTGACGGATTTGACCACGTCGGGTCCCGTCACGAACATGTAGGAGGAGCCGCGCACCATGAAGATGAAATCGGTGAGGGCTGGGGAGTAGACCGCGCCGCCCGCGCAAGGTCCCATGATGGCCGAGATTTGTGGAATGATCCCGCTTGCCAGTGTGTTTTTGAGGAAGATGTCCGCGTAGCCTGCCAGCGAGACCACGCCCTCCTGGATGCGCGCCCCGCCCGAATCGTTCAGCCCGATGACCGGCGCGCCGTTCTTCATCGCCATGTCCATGATCTTGCAGATTTTCTCCGCGTGCACTTCCCCCAGACTGCCGCCCAGCACTGTGAAATCCTGCGAGAAGACGTAAACGAGGCGGCCTTCGATGGTGCCCCAGCCCGTTACGACCGAATCGCCGGGGAAGACCTGCCGGTCGAGGCCGAAGTCGTTGGTGCGGTGGACAACGAAGGTATCCACCTCACGAAATGAGCCTTTGTCGAGCAGGAGATCGAGGCGCTCGCGCGCGGTGAGGCGCCCCTTTTTGTGCTGGGTTTCGATGCGTTCCTGCCCGCCGCCGAGACGGGATTGGGCTTTGCGTTCACGCAGGGTTTGAATCCGTGTTTGTTTGGTCATGGGTTTCTCTTTGATTGGAAAGGATTTCTAGTTTGGTGTTCCGACGCTAGAGAGCGTCTTCTATGCTGTGATGTGTTCCGACGCTGGAGAGCGTCTCTTGCGCCTGGTCAGGCGCGGCGTGATCGGGCGCGTGGCAGACGTTCTCTAACGTCCGTTTTGCCGGCCGACGCTAAAGTACTCTCTTGCTTTTCTGCCGAAAATGTTGAAACACGCGCTTGCCAAAAGGAGGGCGGTCACAACCAGCGCGAAGGGCCAGTTGGGACGCGGCTGTTGAAGCAGGAGCCTGTCCAGCCACCACCAGGCCGCGCAGCCAAAAAAGTACAGGGTGGCAAAGAGGGGGACGCGAACGTTTCGGCGTTGGATCATGCCGAAGATGGCCAGCCCGCCCAGGGTCCAGAAAGAAGCGGTGACGGCGACGTAGATGGGACCGGGCCGCGGCGCAAATTCCGCCAGCGTGTCCCAATCCGCAATGGACGCGCCGAGTCGAATGGCGTTCCAGGCTGTTAGGATTAACACCGCCCATAACAGGCTGGTTACAGAGTGAGGGCGTTTCCTGTTCATGGGTTGTAATGTAACAAATCCTTCCTTCCAAATTCCTCCACCTTTTCCGACCACTCATCGAACTGCCCGTTGTATGGCGCATTTTGCAGGATGTCGGGATTGGAGAAGATGTAATCAAGGCCGATGGAGGCGAGATACTCATCGGCGCGGCCGGCGCGCAGGGCGAGGAAATACGGGTAACTGTTGATCAGCCCGTCCATGTTGACGATGACGCGGCCCTCGATGAAGTATCCCACATTTCCGCCGCCGGTCATGCCGATCAGCGCGCCCTCCTCCGTGTTGGATTCGAGGAAGGGGAGAACGTCCATGTAGGGCAGGTCGGCGCGCGCCGCGCCCCACGTCATGCGCTGGGCGAGGGCGGTGGCGAAGGGGAGGAGATAGGCGAGGACGATGAGGGAGGTGAGAATCCATATAAGGCCCTCACCCCCGGCCCCTCTCCCCATGCGGGGAGAGGGGGGCTGACCATCATCCCCAGTTCCTTTCTCGATGACGGGGGAGGGGGGGCGACTATCGCCCCCGGTTTCTTTCCTGGTGACGGGGGAGGGGGGGCGGCCATCGTCCCGGATCCTTCCTCCAAAGGGGAAGCGGAGTCTTCGGATTGGGCGCGTGAGCAGGTCGAAGAGCAGCGCACCGAGCAGGGTGAACAGCAGCATCTGGCTGACCCAGTACCAGTCCTTGTCGCCGGCGTAGCCCTGGCCCCTGTAATAGAACATCTGCGCCAGCGAGCCTGCCAGCAGGAGCGGCAATCCCAGGGAGACGGCGGCGCGTTTGGCGCGCTGTGGGCGTATGGCAAGGATGAGCGCGACAGCCACCAGGGTCATGCCGAGAGCGAGCCACACGTTGCCTCCAAGCCAGTTCCGTACGTTATCGAGCAGATATGTGACCGGCCCCCAGGCGTTCAGCCCCTCGGGGCTTTCCAATCCCAGAAAGCCCGAAAGCGAGTTGATCGGGTTGCCGTAGGTCGAGCCTTGCAGGGAGCCCCACCAGTGTTTCACCTGCCCGCTGACGGGCGTGAACGCGCCAAACACAACCTTGTTGAAGAGCATATACGCGGCCAGCGCGCCGCCCAGGATGCCGTAATATTGGATTCCCTCCCGAATCAACCGCCGCCAATTCAATTCGACTTTTTCCGACGGGCTGCGCGCGGCCAGGCGGACGATTCCCGCGCCGACGAGGACGATTCCCGCGTAAAGGGGCAGGGCGCTGCGCGGCAGACCCGGTAACTGGCTGTCGACCATCAGGCCGATCATCACGAGGGAGACGACTCCCGCGCTGGCAAGGGTGACGAGGATAAATCGTAAGTAGTGATTGGTAATTTTTGTTGGCGGGCGATACAGCCCGAACAAGTAGAACGCGGGGATTTGGATCAGCAATCCCAGCGCGGCGAAAACAACTCCCGTTTTCGTGTAAGCGAAATATTGCGGCAATCCCGCCCGCGCGGCCACGCTCACAAAGGCCGCGCTGACGATAACGGCGATATCCAGCATCAGTCGCATGCGGACGGGTGTGCCGCGCAGGAGGATCCACGCGCCCGCCAGGAGGGCGAGGAAGACCGTGTCGAGGCGGCTGAAGGTCATTGCAACGGCGAGGAGGACGAGTACTGCAAGATTCATCTTGCCGCGAGAGGCGACATGAAGGTCGCGGTACTGTGGGGAGATGTCGGAAAGCGCGAGCAGGAATGCGGTCATCGTCAGGGCGGTCAATCCTGTTTCGAGGCCGAACTGGGTCACGTTGTAGTGGATGGCGCGGTCGAAGACCCAGTAGGACGCGGCGATGACGGCCGCGGGCGTGGAGAGCGTCCGCTTGACGAGGCGGAAGAGCAGGACGCCCGTCCACGCGCTGATCGCGCCCGAGAGGACGACCAGCACGCGCAGGGGCAGGATCAGGTCGAAGCGGGCGAGCGCGAAGATCGGGATGCAGACCAGCATCCACAGCGGGTGGTAGCCGTTGGTGAGGTTGATGCCGTCCAGCGTGGGGCCGCGTCCCTCGGTGATGTTTTGCGCGACCTTGAAGTAGTAAAAAGCGTCGTCGCGGATGAACCACTCGGTGACGAAGTTGTGCGCCTCCGCCAGCGACGCGTAGATGTAGATCGCCATGACGACGGCAACGAGGGCGATTTCAAAGAGGCGGGAGGGTTGTCTCATAGTCTTATGGTCTTATGGTCTGATAGTCTCATGGTCGCGTGATCTGATGGCCTGACTATTCGACTATCAGACTATCAGACTCTTTGACTATCAGACCTCCAACGTAATTTTTCCAAAATTCCCGCCCTTCCAAAGACGTTCCTGCGCGGCGGCGGCGTCTTTGAGGGGGAAGGTTTTGTCAATCACAGGTTTCAGTTTGCCCGCCACGACCAAATCCATCGCCGTCGAAAAATCCTTGAGATGGCTCATGGTCGAACCGATGATGGAGAGGTGTTTAGCGAAGACGTAGCGATTGTCAATTTCGAAGCGCGGGCCGCCGCTGTTGCCGACAGTGAGCAGACGTCCGCCTTTTTTGAGACAGCGCAGGGATTGCATGAAGGTCGTGCCGACGTTGTCCACGACCACGTCCACGCCGCGTTTATTGGCAGCGAGGAAGACGGCCTTCGACCAGTCCTCGTTTTTCGAGCGGTCAATCAGGATGTCCGCGCCGATGGAGGCCGCGCCTTCGAGTTTCTTCGCGTCCGAACCCACGACGATGACCTGCGCGCCCGCGAATTTGGCGATTTGCACGCTGGCGGTGTTGACTCCACCTCCCGCGCCGACGATGAGGACGGTCTCGCCCGCTTTGAGATTCCCGCGTGTGATCAGTGAATGCCACGCGGTCTGGTAGACGAGCGCCGCGGCCGCGGCTTTGTGGAAGTCGAAATCGTCGGGCAGTTTGTAGAGTTGACGCACGGGCAGGCAGATGTATTCCGCGTATGTCCCGCGCACGGTCTCGCCGAGGAGATGCCATTCGCGGCACATATTGTCCCACCCGCTGAGGCAGTAGTCGCAGCGGCCGCAGCCGAGGTTGGCGTTGATGACGACGCGGTCGCCGGCCCTCACCCCCGGCCCCTCTCCCCATTTGGGGAGAGGGGAGATGGAGACGATTTCCCCTGCGCCGTCGGCGCCGTTGATGTGGGGAAGTTCCAGTTTCAGGCCGGGCCAGCCGTTGCGAACCATCACGTCCATGCGGTTGAGGGCCGCGGCGCGCAGGCGGATGAGGGCTTCGCCGGGTTTCGGTTCGGGAGAGGGGAAGTCGGTGTATTCGAGGACTTCGGGGCCGCCGTGCTGGCGGAAGAGGGTGGTTTTCATAGTTTTAGTCTCATAGTTGCGAGCCGACAGTACATCGTGAGGATTATTCCGCCAGTTGATCGCGTACGTTTGGTACCTTAACAACCGACAGATCATCGTGTACATTTTGGCGGTAAGAACC
>DAOUMJ010000009.1:0-3729 GCA_034411715.1 Anaerolineales bacterium
ACCGGAACTGCATCAATTGCGTGGCATGTTCATGCTTGTTCATGCTCCCAGTTTGATACAGTTCCTCTTCTTTGTCAAATTTTGTCTAAAGTCCAATTTCTTGTTTCGCAGAAATTATACCAAAATTGAAGTAAAATTCAGCGACTGAATTTTGAAGTACCGCAAAATTCATTTTGCGAAACGACTGGCAAAATAAATTTTGCCGTACAGGAGAACCCATGACTTCCAAAATCCAACCCGTCAAAGGGACGCGCGAATTTTATCCCGAGCAGATGGCGCTGCGCAACTTCATCAACGACAAGGTGCGCGCCGCTTCGCAGGCTTTCGGCTACGTGGAATGGGACGCGCCTTTCATCGAACCCGTTGCGCTCTACGCGGCCAAGTCGGGCGAGGAACTCGTCAAGAAGCAATCCTTCACCTTCACTGACCGCGGCGGCGACGAGGTGACTCTCCGCCCCGAACTCACGCCCAGCCTGGCGCGCATGATCGCGGCCAAACAGGGCGAGTTGACCTTTCCCCTGCGCTGGTGGTCGTTCGGTCCGTTCTGGCGCTACGAGCAGCCGCAAAAGGGACGCGCGCGCGAATTCTTCCAATGGAACGTGGACTTGATCGGCGCGGACTCGCCCGAAGCGGACGCGGAACTGATCGCGGTCGCCGCGGCATTCCTGCGCTCGGTCGGGCTGGACCCCGAGCGGGCCGCGATCCTCGTCAACGATCGGCGGCTGACGGATTCCCAGTTCGCGTCCCTCGGCATTCCCCCCGAAAGACGAATCGACGCGCTCAACCTGATTGACCGCCGCTCCAAAATGGACGCGCAAAAATGGGACGCGTACGCGCTGGAGGTCGGCCTGACCCAAAAGCAACTCGACGGCTTCAAGACGATTCTCGCCGATCTTGAATCGTGGAAGGCCAGCCCCGAATTGACGCGTCTCTTCGCCGCGCTCGACGCGTTGGGAGTGAAAGAGTACGTCAAATTCGACCCGAACATCGCGCGCGGCCTGTTGTATTACACGGGGACCGTCTTCGAGGCCTACGACATCAGCGGCTCGGTGCGGCGCGCCATCCTCGGCGGCGGCCGCTACGACAACCTG
Organism: Anaerolineales bacterium; assembly: GCA_034411715.1. Lineage (GTDB taxonomy): Bacteria > Chloroflexota > Anaerolineae > Anaerolineales > Villigracilaceae > Denitrolinea. The sequence goes on from DAOUMJ010000009.1 coordinate 1,092, forward strand.
CTCGCCGACGTGGGCGGACAGCCTCTCCCTGCCACGGGCTTCGCGATGGGCGATGTGGTCATCGGCATCATCCTGCAAGAGGCGGGACTTGTCCCCGAGTTCGATCCCAGCCCCGCGCCCGTGCTGGTGACGGTGTTCGATGAATTGTTGTGCCTCCAATCCTACGCGCTGGCCGCAGACTTGCGCCGCGCGGGGTTGAATGTGATGGTCTATCCCGAACCCGCCAAACTGCCGAAGCAATTCAAGTTTGCGGACAAGATGAAGATGAAGGTCGCGGTCACGATCGGTCCCGACGAGGCCGCGAGCGGCCGGGTGGCGGTGAAAAATCTCGCAAGCGGCGAGCAGGTCGTCGTCACGCGCCAGGCGGCGGCGGAAGTCATCCGTAAAATTCTGTAGCGCAAATTGGCAATTTGCGTTACAAATGATATAATTTTGCCCGCTCGAAAGGGAACCTGAGCATGGAGCCTGTAGCTCAATGGCAGAGCACTTGACTGTGGATCAAGGGGTTGTGGGTTCGAGACCCATCAGGCTCCCCAGATTTTAGAATCCCGTTTTCCAAAAGAAAACGGGATTCTGTATTAATTACATTTTCCACGGATCCACAATCTCCACTCCCGTTCCCTCAAAATCATCCTCAATTCGGGCTTGCGGCGCAGCGGGCCGCGCACGATATTGTTGTTGAAATTCTCGTCCGATGCAAAGGACAGCATGGTTATTTGGGCTTTCGGGCGAGCAACCGTTCCCGAATTCCACTCTGGTCGAATCGCTTTTCGTTTTCCTCCCGAACCGCCTTGGCCTTTTTCGCCCGCTGTTCCATATACTTGCACCGCTCTTTTACCCTCGCCCTCGCGGTATAATTGCCGCATGGAACGCGAACAAGTCCTCCGCCTCCTCAAAGAGAAAAATGCTCAGATAGCCAAACAATTTGGCGTGAAGTCGCTGACCTTGTTTGGCTCGGTGGCGCGCGATGAAGCAACCTCCGCCAGCGACATTGATCTGCTGGTCGAATTCAACCGCCCCGTTGGGTATTTCGGTCTGTTCGCCTTACAGGATTATCTTGAGAAACTCTTCGGCTGTCCCGTTGACCTGGGGACTCCTGACAGTTTGAAACCATACATACGCGAGCGGGTAAAAGCGGAGTTGATCCATGTCACCTAGCGGACCCACCCGCAAACTCCGCGTCTTTCTCTGCCACGCCTCGCAGGGACAACCCCATCGTCCGCGAGTTGACCAGCGACTCCTCGCCGAAGGTTTTATTGGCGTATAATTAGCGCCAGAGGAAACTATGGTTCAGCAAATCAAAATTATCGTTGAAAAACATCCCGATGGCTACGTGGCCTATCCACTGGGATTGAAAGGTGTTGTCGTTGCGGAGGGTGACACCTATGAAGAAGCCCTCGCGGACGTGAAATCCGCCATTCAATTCCACATCGAAACCTTCGGAAAAGAGGTCTTGAACGCGGAGACGTCCGTATTGGAAGCCTTTGTGGCCGAGGCGGGAGTGGCGGTCTAATGCCCAAATTCCCCATAGACGCGCCGAAGGGAAAGGTGATCAAGGCGTTCGAGCGTCTTGGGTTTCGTTTGGTTCGAGAGGGAAATCACATTGCGATGGTTCGACAAAACGCCGATGGCACAAACACACCGTTGACCATGCCCAATCACCGCACCATCAAAAGCTCCACGTTGCGCACAATTCTTTCACAAAGTGGAATCTCCCGCGACGATTTTCTAAGAGTCTACGAAGAATAATCTCGCCAAAATCCGCTTATCCGCTATGACATCCGCTGGTCGCAAGCTCCGCCCTCCTCTGCCACGTCTCGCAGGACAAACCCATCGTCCACGAGTTATATCAGCGTCTCCTAGCCGAAGGCTGGATTGACCCCTAGCTGGACAAAGAGAAACTTCTTCCACGGATTGAGCAAAGATGGTGTAAATCTACTAAAAGAAGGTTGCCATGGCTGTTAAAAAAGTTTCGAGCGATATTGCCTACCAAGAAATGTATCAAGAAATGCGCCGATATCGAGATTATGAACTATCTGTTTCAGCTTGGTATACAACCTTGCTCATAGCAATTCTAGGCGGAATTATTGCAGCAAAATTTGGCGATCTTGGATTAACCCAACTTGATGACACTGTTTGGTCAAATCCATTATTGCCTTCGTTGTTTTTATGATAGGCGCAAGTGGTATGTGGTCAGTTCATTATGCCCATCGACGATATAAACATATGAGCGATTACATCTTTGATAAGAAATTAAATTTGGAACCTGATTGGAAGAAAAACTATGAGCCCGAGAAAATATTCCCAGAACCTCGACACTTAATTTTCATTACATTGCTTCTGCTTCTTGTCCTGTCCCTTGTAATTGTGTTTTGGCCGATGTGAGGTCTTAAGAGAATAAAAATGTTAAAGTTACTGACCCAAGAAGCAGGATTCTTCACCTTTGTTTTTAGGATTCGTCGGTTTGTGGTCGTAGGTAAAAGGACAGTGTGGATAGGGTATTGGACTAACAAACAATATAAAGAGATGGATGAAAAACAAAAAACGCAATAGCGCATAACTTGCTATTCTAGGCTGTTTCGCCTTGGCGCAGTTGTTGAAATCTTCCCCCACATTTTGGCTAAAACGGACTTCAAGT
>DAOUMJ010000010.1:0-11923 GCA_034411715.1 Anaerolineales bacterium
AGGTTATTTTACCGCCGAGACCGCAGAGTACGCAGAGACTTGATAATGAAGAACTCTGCGCTCTCGGCGCACTCTGCGGTTAGTTTTTTCAGTGGACTCACGGATTTTTTAAAATTAAAGAAATCCGTGAGACTCCGTCCAATCCGTGAAATCCGTGTACCAGGCTTTTAATTGAAAAACTTCTTATCCAGCGCGGGCCACTCGTCCGATTGATCGGCGCGGTCCTTCCAGTTTTCCTTCCCGCTCCACGATTCGATCTCCAACGCATACACCGAAGTCCGCTTCAATTCCTTGTTCGTGATGGGACGATACTCGCGTCCCGCTTCCATTTCGGGGAAATATTTCTTGATCAGGCCGACCAGCGCGGCGCGTTTCTCCTCGTCCGATTCGAGAAACCGAACCGTCCCGAAGACCATCACGCTGCGATATTGCAGCGAAAATTCCAGCGCGATATTCGAGGGGAGCAGTTTCCCCATCTCGCTGGCTTCGAGGCAGGCCTTCGGGTTGCGTTCCAAATTGGCGCGCATGCGCCCGGCGATGTTCGAATGAAAGATGAGCCGATGATTGGCCTCGTCGAACCAGAACGAGGTCGGCGTGACGAAGGGCTGGTCGTCCCACAGCGTGGCAACGTGTCCGACGGAAGCGGCGCGCAGGAAGGCGCGCATCCACTCCTTGTCACGCGCGTATTCGGGCAGGCGTTGTCCCGCGCTCGGCGGCTGGGAGGTCAAATCGTAGTCGCGCGCCATCATTCCACCTTTTCCACCACGACAGTCGCCTCGGCCACCAGCGCGGCGATCGCGCCGATGGCCGCCCACACAGGGACGAGGAGCGCGCCCACCACCCCCAGCGTGAGCGGCACTTCGATTAACGTGCGCCCTTCCCTGTCCTTGATGATGATGCGGCGGATGTTGCCTTCATGCAGCAGTTGCTTGATCTTGGCGACGAGTTCCTCGCCGTTCACGCGGAACTCCTCGGTGCCGGTGTGATATTTGCTCATGGTTTCCTTCTTTTCGTCAGCAATCGTTTGTACCAGGCCAGCAGCGCGAAGAACGCCAGCGCGCCCGCGCTGAGGGTGAACGCCCACAGGCAGCGCGTGGTTCCAGCGCCCATCTGCAAAAAATACGCGCACGCGCCGAAGGTCAACGCGCTGAGCAGGGATACCTCCAGCGCGGTGAAGTAGGAAATGCTGTTGGGTTTGTATGTGGGGGGCAGGGTTTCCACGCGCCAGCGAAAAGCGTTTTCCAATCCCTTGAAACGCGCCGCGTGGAACTCCTTCATCTGGTTCATCGCCAGGGCGGCCTCGTGCCAGGCCAGGCGCAGGCGCGCCAGTTGCGCCACCGTCAACGCGCCCAGGGCGGTCAACACCCCGAACAACCCGGCGAGCAACAGGTAGAGCGCGCGCGGGATCTCGGCCAACTGGCTCAACTGCTGCGCGCCGAAAACCGCCGCCACCAGCGAGCCGACCGAGACAATGAAGAACGAAGCCGCCTTGCTTCGATCCTCGTTGGCTTGAAAGGCGCTGTTGGCGATGTATTCGAACTCGGCGGCGAGGAATTCATCGGGAAGGATGGGGGAGGTTTCTTTGGGCATGGCGTGATTATACCCGCCAAGCCAATGAGCGAAATACTATTTCGCTCGACTTCGCTAACCGAGAAAACTGTACCCTCCCGGCTGGGTGTGGATGAGCGCAGATTCCCCCGTCTCCTCCTCCAGTTTTTTCCGCAGGCGATAGACCACGTTCTTCAGCAGGGCCAGGTCGGCCTTCTCCATGCCCCAAACGGATTCCATGATCTCATCGGCCTTGAAGATGTTCCCCGGGCGGCTCATCAGCAGGTGCAGCAGGCGGAATTCCAGGTTCGTCAGGCGCGCCTCCCGGCCCGAAGCGGCGATGGCGGAGCGATGGGCGGGGTCCAGCCTCAACGGTCCGGTGCGAAGCGGACTCATCGGCTGCGTCCAACTGCGCCGTCCCCAGGCCGTGATCTTGGCGAGAAAAATGGCCGGGCTGACGGGTTTCACCACGCACTCGTCCACCCCGGCCTGGTAGGCGTCCAAAATCTCGCTTTCGTTGCTGGCCGGCAGGAAGAGCAGGATCGGGCTGGCGCTCAGGGCGCGGTAACGGCGGCACAGGTCCATGCGCTGCTGGTGGCCGGCGTTTACGTCTATCACGATCAGGTCGGGGATGTCCTCCAGGGTGTGCTGCATGGCGCGCTCCATCACGGTTTCGAGGATGGCTACCAGCCCTTTTTCGCGAATCATATACCCCCAGATGGGGGCGGTGGCGGCTTGATCGCAAACCACATATACGCGCAGGGGAGAACGATCTTCGGGAGGAATTGTAGTCGGCATGATCGTATTATAAGCAAAATCCGCTTATGCGGTCACAGAAAGTAATAAAATAACACCGAAATATGACTTTTGGGTGATATGGGAATATCACGGCAACTTTTATACTTTGCGCATATCGAAAAAAAAGGAGACAGCGATGAAAAAATTATACGTGGTTCTGATAGCCGCGGCGATTCTCGCCTCGGCTTGCCAGTTGGGCGGCGCGGCGCAAGCCGAACCGACCCCCATTGCCCCGGCGGCGGAGATCCTTCCCAGCCCGACAGCGGCGCCCCCGAACCCGACCGCGGCTCCGCAGAGCAGCGCGCCCGAGGCCGGCGAGGAGCGCGCTTCCTCCGCCGACGGCATGATCCAAATTCACATCCCCGAAGGCACGTTCATGCGCGGCGGCGTGGACAACGACAACAATCCCAACGAAATGCCCGCCAGCAAGGTGACCATGAAAAGTTTCTGGATTGACAAGTTCGAAGTCACCAATGGCATGTACATGCTGTGCGTGACGGCCGGCGCGTGCGAGTTGCCCCGCTATGGAGCGAAAATGCTGACGAAATCCCAGACACGCGAGAATTACCTGCGCGATCCGCAATACGCCGATTACCCGGTGGTTTACGTCCCCTGGGGCTCGGCCGATGCCTATTGCAAGTGGGCCGGCCGCCGCCTGCCCACCGAGGCGGAATGGGAATACGCGGCGCGCGGCGCCTTCCCCTCCCTGATCACCTTCCCGTGGGGTGATAATCGCCCGGATAATTCCTACGCCAACTTCAACTATGCCGTTGGCGATACCATGAAGGTCGGCAGTTTCCCGGCCGGCGCCAGTCCCTTCGGCGTGCTGGATATGGCCGGTAACGTGGCCGAGTGGGTAAACGATTTTTACGATGCGAAGTATTACGACCTGGGCATCACCATGAATCCCACCGGTCCGATCGGCCGCACGGCAATCTTCTGGCGGGTGGTGCGCGGCGGTCACTGGGGCGATGGCTGGAAGATGCTGCGCGTCGCCGCCCGCTCCTCCATGCTGGGACCGGACCCCACTGTTCAGGTCGGCTCCGATCGCTGGTACGGCCAATCGGCGCCCACCGTCGGTTTCCGCTGCGCTTCCGACAACTAGCGCGGTCAATAACGGAGCGCAGACTTCCAGTCTGCTTGCCGGGCGGACTGAAAGTCCACGATGCGGAGGTTTCCAACGCCGCCGGGTTTGCCCGGCGGTTTTTTTTAATTGACGCGCCTCCCTGCCTGTGGTATAAATCCCGCCACAATTCAGCCCCAATCGGCAACTCTTATCCAGAGAGGCGGAGGGACCGGCCCTGTGATGCCTCGACAACCGGTTTTAGTTCGGTAGTTGGATAGTTCAATAGTTACGTAGTTCGGAACCGCGTAACTACAAAACTGCGTAACTACAAAACCAAAACACGGTGCCAATTCCGACAGACGGATGTTCTGGAAGATGAGAGGGCAGCCGCGCTTCCTCGCAAATTGCCCTTTCGCGTGACCGGAGGGGCAATTTCATTTTCAAAGGAGACCCAATCCTGATGAGTACCACTTTTATGACTTCCCCCAAACTGATGTTCACCTCGGAATCGGTGACGGAGGGCCACCCCGACAAGATCTGCGACCAGATCTCGGACGCCGTGCTGGATGCCTGCCTCGAGCAGGACCCCCGCTCGCGCGTCGCCTGCGAAACCGCCACCAAGACCGGCTACGTGATGCTGTTGGGCGAGATCACCACCCAGGCCCAGATCAATTTCGATGAACTCGTCCGCAAGACCATCCTTGAGATCGGCTATGATGATAGCAAAAAAGGCTTCGACGGGAATGCCTGCGGCGTGCTGGTGGCCATTGCCAAACAATCCGGCGATATTGCCATGGGCGTGGACAAGGCGCTCGAAGCCAAGACCGGCGAGGTGACCGAGGCCGAGATCGAAGCCATCGGCGCGGGCGATCAGGGCATGATGTTCGGTTACGCCTGCAACGAGACGCCCGAACTGATGCCCATGCCCATCTACCTGGCGCACAAACTCAGCCGCCGCCTGTCCGAACTCCGCAAGGACGGCACACTCCCCTGGCTGCGCCCGGACGGCAAGAGCCAGGTCACTGTTGAATATTCGCACGGCAAACCGAAACGCATTGATACCGTCCTCGTCTCGACCCAGCACGCCCCGGAAATGTCGCAGGCCGACATCCGCGAGCAGATCATCGAACACGTCATCATGCCGTCCATGCCGGATGGGATGGCGGATAAGGACCTCAAGATCTTCATCAACCCCACCGGGCGCTTCGTCATCGGCGGGCCGCAGGGCGACGCGGGCGTGACCGGGCGCAAGATCATCGTGGACACCTACGGCGGGATGGGACGCCACGGCGGCGGCGCCTTCAGCGGCAAGGACCCCACGAAGGTGGACCGTTCCGCCGCTTACGCCGCGCGCTGGGCCGCCAAGAACGTGGTCGCGGCCGGGCTCGCCGACCGCTGCGAGATTCAGGTGGCGTACGCCATCGGCGTGGCGCACCCGCTCTCGGTCAACGTGGAGACGTTCGGGACGGGGAAGATCCCCGACGACAAGATCGCCGCGCTCATCCTCGAACATTTCGACCTGCGCCCGGGCGCCATCATCCGTGACCTGGACCTGCGCCGCCCAATCTATCGGCAGACCGCCGCCTACGGCCACTTCGGCCGCGACGATGTCCGTTTCCCCTGGGAGGAAACGAACAAGGCCGAGGCGCTGAAGAAAGCCGCAGGGCTGTAACGCGAAGACCTCCGAGCGATTGGTTCGGAGGTCTTTTTGATGGGATCACCGCAACAGCGAAGCCAGCCAGTCTATCACGGTGGATGATTTTGGCTTGTCGCCATAGTGATAATGCGTTTCGTACAGGCGGGAGAAACTGTGGCGGTAGGGGCAGGTCTCCGGTTGGCCGCCTCGAAAAGTGTATTCCTTGAATGGCTTTCCGCTCAAGGCGTGGAAAACCTTGATCCGCCAGTCATATCGGATCCGGTCGATGGAATACCGGTAAAACCCATAAGTGCAGTGCTGGACGGTGGTTTGCACTTCCTCGCCGCATGCGACATAATACAAGTTGCCGGGCGACTTCGCCAGCACATCGGCAGGCAGAGTCAGGGTGAGGCCGGAAAGGGTGAGTCGTTTCGGTTGCAGGATGCCGATGATGGGCAGGGTCTCGATGGGTTTCCCGGTTTTGCAAATGCCATTGGTGGTGTCCGCGATGACCTTTTTTGCCTGCGCGCCTGTGGATTGCGCGAAGGAGCTCAGCGAGGTCTCGCGCGCTGCGTCGGCATCGCCGCGGGTGTCGTCCGTCACAGCGGCCTGGCGGGCTTCGTCAATTCTATCGAGCGCTTCGCGATAATTTTCTTTTCCGCTCAGGATCTCCGCCCATTTCAGGTAGGCCTGCACCAGCACCGCATTGGCTTCCTCTGCATCCTCCTTGCTGGAGAGCGCCGCGCTGGTCCGGTAATGCTGGATGGATTCCGAGTATTTCCCCTGGGCAAAGAGATGGTCTGCCCAGGCGCGCTGGAAGCCGGGCAGGTGAGCGCGGGCTTGCGCGGCGATACCGGTCGCGGAAGCCGCGTCCGGGTCAATGGAGATCGCCTTGTCGAACTTGCCGGCGGCGATCGCAAAATCGTCTTTCGTCTGAAGGTCCTTGCCCCAGTCGAAATAGGTTTGGGCAAGTTCGGCGCGGGCCTGCCTGCCCAGAGACGATTGGTCCTCCTGTTCGGCCCATTGGTTCAGGGACAGGTAAACCGTCTCGGCTTCGGAGAATTCGCCGCCGGCGCGGCAATCCAGTCCCCATTCCAAATAAGTTTCGGGAAGCGCGGCTTCCGCTTTGGAGTTGGCGGGAGTGTCGCTGTAGTCGTCGAGGAGCAGGGTCAGGTTGTCCACCGCGCCGGAGTAATCTTTCTTGCCGCGTTGCTCGGATGCCCATTCGTACAGCGAATCCGCCTCCCTTTCCCGCGCCTCCGCCGCATAAATTCCCTGCGGGTATGTCTTCGCGTACGCCGTGAACGCCAGGTAGGAATTTTCCCAATCCCCGGCCTCGCGCGAGGCTTCCGCCTTCAGGTAGGCTCGGCACTCCTCGGCCTGTTTTCGCGTCGCGTCCGTAAAGGGAGCGAGGGTCAGTGGGTAGAGCGTTTCCACGCTCACGGCCAGGTCCACCAGGCGGGCGCACTCCCGATCGGCGTAGCGGGCATTCACCTGGCTGGTCAGTAAGAAGCCGATCCCGTAATAGAGAACGACCAGGAGGAAGAGAACGCCCGCGCCGACAGCCGGGACCTGCCACAGCAACCGCGAGACTTTCCGCCTCGCTTCCGCCCTCGGACCCGGCGCGGATACCGGCGCTTCGGCCTTTTCCCCGCCCCCGCGGATCGCCAGGAAGGAGAAGCCGTTTTTCGAGAGGAATTCCGCCTGGAATTCTTCTGTCCCCAAACCGAACGCGTCCAGCAACTCGCGGCTCAAAGTGCGGACCTTCTCCTCGTCCGCCGGGTCGGGCAGTTCCTTGAGCCGCAGAGTGTGGACGCGGGCTTCGGCCGCGATCTCCTCGAGCAGAACGCGCTCGGCCTCCAAAAATTCCCCGCTCTCTGCTTCGGTCAGGCCGCAAAGGATCAGCGTGGGCATGGGTTTCTCCTTTCGAGAGCCGCTACGGTCTGAGAATCACCCTGTATTCGTAGGTCTTTGTTCCGGCTGGATAATCGTCCCATCCATCGTTGATGGGCTGGTCGTATGTAACAACTGTTTGGATCACCGTTTCACCTACCGGCCAGTCCGTCAGAATGGCGTAGTATTGACGGCAATATCCCTGCAGGTTTTCGGAATAGAAATCGAACACCACAAACTGACTGGTGGAAATCGTTTTTCCGTTCAGGATGAACGTGTAGCGAATATGTTCGAAGTTTTGATTGAGGATGTCCTTCGTGGTTGTACACCAACCCATGCCCCAGGCAAGCGGTTCCGACTTGTCGAGGTGAATTGTGTAGGTCAGCATCAATCCCATTTGGTTGATCTCGTCCTCGGTATATTGCTCGACAGCCCTGCGGGCCAGAAATGGGATATCCTGCGTTTCGAAAAGTCTCTGCGCTTCAGTCTTCGCCAGCATCCTGACGGCCAACCCTGGCGGAGTTGTGACCGCGGAAGGGAGAGGCGGGACCGTTTCGCGAGGCGTTGCCTGTGGCAATGCGAGCGCTTCAGCCTTCGAGCGGATGAGGTAGATGGCCGCGCCGCTTGCCCCAGCGACGCATAGACAGACCAGGATAAAGATTAGGCCGCCAACCACAAGCAGGGCCGCGCGGTCCGTTTTGGCAGGCATGGCGGAAGGCGCGGCCAAGGGCTTTTCTTCCGGTTCTTGAGGAGCAACAGGAACCTTTTCTTCCAGCGCGTCGTATTCCCCCGCAAGCATGGCGTTGACATCCGCCTCGAAACCACAATTCGAACAGCGCGGCGCGGCTTCCGCGCTCTTCCCCAACCCGATGACGCCCAGCGATTCGCGCAGGCGTCCCAGCCGCAACACGTGAGCCGGTTTGCGATGGACCGTATTGCAACGCGGACATTGCCATTTTTCAGACATGAATCTTCCCTCCCGGAAAATCCTTCCAAAGCGATCATACATTCGACAAAATCATAATAACATGAATGGAAGGTCGCTACATTAAAAGAAAAACTGCCTCGCGGCGGTTGGATTCAGTATCTCCGGTCGAATTGTCCTCTTCGGCTCCGGAGGCTGACGCTCTGTCCACTGAACTACAGGGGCAGACGGAGAGACTGTACCATCCCAATACTCCCCCTCGCCAGCCGACTCCCAACAAAAAATCCGAAGCCTCGCGAACCACTCGCCGAAGAATTACTTCAATCGGCTCTTGTTGACGGCTGATGTATTCTCGCAAAGCATCGTTGATCAATGTCTGATAATTCCCACCGCCTGCCGCGTCGACTTGGCCTCGAAACCATTCCAGAATATCATCGTCAATGCGGATGGTGATTCGGGTCTTTCCTTTCGGCGCGCGGACAACTGCTCCGCGCTTGCCCTTGCTGAAATCATATTCCTTCTTCTATTTGCTTTTCAGATACACCCGCGCGACCTCAAGGAATTCACGCGCTTGGTTGATCATGTTCGCGGCGATTTCATCCTCAATTCCCGTGTCGCCCCCATAATCTCCAGTAATACGTGTTTCAAACCCATCGCGCAACCAACGGTGAAACTTCCGATCAATCTGTTTGGTTTTCGCAAAATGTTTCCCATAGGCCGCGATGACTTGACCATGCTGGTTGAGTTTCAAGTCGAACTCGTTGTACAGCAAAGCCTCGGCAACATAAAACATGGAGTAATACGCGCGTCCAACCGCGATCTCAGCCTTGCCAACATTCAACAACGTCTCCGCGCCTTCAATGGCATCCAAAGCAACTTGCTGGCATAGTCTTTCATGCGGGCAATCCCTCTTTATGGATGTTGTAAATCAACGGCCTTTCGTTGCTGTCATTCTTCCACTGTAATTCTTTGATGAAAATACAACTTACCGTAACATCATATTCCAGGGACACATCGCTTGCCAACTGGCTGATTTTCTTTTGCTCTTTCCAGTAGTTTCGATAATCTTTCAGCAAAATCATCACATCCACGTCCGAGCCTGAACGATAATCCCCGCGCGCGTACGACCCGTACAGGTACACGCCCTTCAACCTGTCCCCGTAAATGCGGACAAGCCCTTCCTTCAATTCCTTCATCAGTTTCCTGATTCGCAGAGGGACTTTGCGATTCATACCCATATTTTACTCCATCCTCCCGCCAGCGGACTCCCCTCTCCCTGCTTGGAAGCCCTAAAGGACGCTCACCTGCACTTGCGCCAGGTGCAAGCGTCGCGAAGGGGTCGGGGGTGAGGGCAATCGTGTCCCCGCAATCGCCATTATGGATAACGGCGCGTATGAGACATGTCAGGTCTCGACCATTCACCACGCCGATCACACTCCCAATCAGGAGAGGTCCCGTCCCGCCACCCCAAGCGCGGCGGGCATCTCATACATCCTCGCTTGAAACAAAAACGGCGGTTTCTCGCCGCCGTTTCTCTCTACTTCAATCCCAATCTTTTCCGCATCTCCGCGCTGGAAATGCCGCCTTTGATTTTTCGCTGTGCGCGCGAGCGTTCAATCAAAGCCATGAACTTTGGATTGCTACTGAGTTTTACTATCTCGGTATCCACATCTTCCAGCGACACAAGCGCGGCAAAAGGCTTACCGTGTTTCGTCAAGATGACAGGCTCTTTGTTGACTTTCTCCGCGTATTCCGCCCGTGGAGCGGTGGCTTTTGTCATTTCAAGCGTTTTCATTTCAACAATTCCATAAACTCGTCGCGTTCCATCTCGCAGTCGCGCAGGATTTTCAGCATCAACCCTGGACCGACAACTTCCCCTCGATGAACAGAGACAACCGTTCTTCTTCCATCTGGATGACTCAAGAAATGATGACTTCCCTTGACACGCAAGACTCGAAACCCCGCCTTCTTCAAAGCGGCAATGACCTGTTGCCCCGTGAGCCGCGCCAGTTTCGCCATCATACTTCGACTGCGATCCGCTGAACGCCAATGAACTGGTTGGAGGGTAAATCCGGTTCCACTTCCAGGCACAACTCAATCGCCTCACGGATTCGCTCCATCAGTTTATCCAGTGACTTGGCCTGCGTGTGGCATCCCTGCAATTCAGGGACGCTGGCAACGTAATAGCCATCCTCGTCTCGTTCGATAATGACGTTAAATTCCTTGGTCATGTCAATCCTTTCGGGTTCTGGGCATATTATACACTTACCCACTCGCGCAAAGACCAGTCACCACGCCGATCACACCCCCAATCAGGAGAGGTCCCGTCCCGCCACCCCAAGCGCGGACAGGTAAATAAAACTCCGAAGCATTGTGACTTCGGCATTTTCCCTTCATTTCAGCATCTCATCCCAACTGGACCGTTAGTTTCTTTCCCAACACGGACGCGGCACGCTCCAGTGTAATCAAAGTGATCGAGGCGTTGTCCGGGTCGAGCAGACGTTCCAACGCCGCCCGGCTGGTCTTCATGCGGCCAGCCATCTCGGTTTTCGTCAGTTTCTTTTTCTTCATTATCTTCCGCGATTTGATAGGCGACCACGCGCTTGATCGCGGCGGCTTGTGCCTGTTCGTAGATTTTCTTCTCTTTGAGGAAATCATCGAAGTTGCTTCCGATATGTTTTTTGTTCATGTCTTAATCCTTCTCTAAATTATTCAGGCGGCGACGTGCGGTGTCCAACTCATTTTGCGGCATTCTTTGGGACTTCTTGACAAAGCCGTGCAAAAGGATCATCGTGCTGTCCATGACCGTAAAGAACACTCGTGCAATCCCAGCCGTGACATGGGAGCGGACTTCCCACAGTCCGCGCTCGATCTTGCGGACCAGCGGCATTCCAAGCGGCCAGCCATATTGGACAGTTTTGATATCTTCCCCAATGACCTGACGATTTGCTTTGGGCTGGTCTTTCAACCACTCCCGCACAGGTTCGTTGCCCGATTCGGTTTTGTAGAACACCACATTACGCCAATCACCAGGTAGCGAAACTGGTTCATCGCCACGCTGTTCATGGGAACTCCCTCAATACGGGCGAGCGCCGTCATTTTAGCCCGAAGAAACGGTGGCGCGGTCATAATCTTGTCAGGCTGAATGGATGATTTCCTGCCAATTTTCGTTTCTTGGGACGCTTTGTTGGCACGCTTTTTGCTTTACGCGTGACTTAAGACCTTAACCTCACGATTGATTTTGTCGCTCAATTCGCTTTCAGCAACTTCTAAATCGTAACGCACTTGCAAACGAAGCCAAACTGCCGCGCTTGTGCCAAAATAACGCGCAAGACGCATAGCCGTATCAACGGTGACTGAACGCTCACCATTAACAATTTGGCTAATACGAATCGGGGTAACGCCAATGTCATGCGCTAAACGATACTGGCTCAAACCAAGCGGCTTCATAAAATCTTCGAGCAAAATTTCGCCAGGGTGAATAGGTGATAAAGTTTTGTCCATCATAGTCTCTTATCTGTGGTAATCCACAATCTCAACATCTTTCGCTTTGTTACCTGACCATTTGAAACAAATACGCCGTTGGTCATTAATGCGGATACTGTGTTGTCCAGCCCTGTCACCTTTTAATTTTTCAAGCCGATTTCCAGGTGGCGCAAGTAAATCTTGTAAATCTTCTGCATCGTCGAGGTAAATTAATTTTCGGCGGGCAGTTCGTTGAATATCTTTCGGAAATTTTTTTGAAACTTGACCGCGAAAGATTTTTTCTGTTTCATCGGAGGCGAAAGACTCTATCATAGCCCGATAATATCACGAAGCGATAATATTTTCAAGAACTTAATTTTGCAAGGGGCGTGCCAACGGCTTGCGCTACCCGCGGGTGGGCGGGAGGAGGGAACGCCACTTTGACGGAACCAACTCCAAGCCACGCAAACTGCCCAAAACTGCGCCGACTCCCACCGGTCGGGTGCACCGCACACTGAAAACGCACAACCGCGCGGGACAGGCCTTCCGTATGGCGGCGCAATCGGTGAAGCGTGCGGACTGTCCGTTCGGG
>DAOUMJ010000011.1:0-2913 GCA_034411715.1 Anaerolineales bacterium
TCCCTCAAACAATCAAAGACACAACTCCAAAATTTGGTCGGCCGTTGGAAATCCATCCCGACTATCAATAGCCCATAGTGAGTTTTGCGCTATTGCAAAAAATCCGTGAAATCCCCCTGTTCCGTGTAATCCGTGTACCGCATCCCACTTAATCCCAACGAGCCATTTCATCAAAACGCTTGCGCGCAAAGCCAAAAACGCGCTAGAATGGGCGCATTCCAAACCACTCGGCAAGAGAGGAGAACAGCATGTCATTTTCACAAGTACTAGAAGTCGCCATCGGTCTCGTGCTGGTGTACTACGTACTGGGATCCATCGTCTCATGGTTCACCAAACTCATCCTCGAAATGCAGGAGACGAGAGGCAAGGTGCTCGAGGAATACCTGCGCAAGATCGCCGGGGATAAGACCGTGGACCTGACCGCGCTGCCGCAGATAAAGGCCCTCCAGCCCATCCGTTATCAAAGCCCGCTGGCCGTCTTCAGTTCGAACACGGTCGCAAAAAAACTGGAAAAGGTGCCGGTCGCCACGCTGGTCGATTCCTTCTTCGACCTGACCGGGCTGACCGGCCGCCCGGACGCCGATGCCGCCCAATTGAGGGAACTTATTCACGCCCTGCCCGAATCCGAGGGGAAACAGGCCATGCTCAAGTGGATCCATCAGGGCGTGACCAGCGTGAACACCCTGCGGGCGCGCACCCACGCGTATTTCTCGGGGTTGCTCGACCAGGCCGCATCCAAGTTCAAGGCGCACGCGCGCAGTTTCGTCATCAGTATCTCGATCCTGCTCACTTTGCTTCTCGGCACCGACAGCATCCAGTTGGCAAAGGACCTGTGGGTCAACGCCGAACTTCGCATGCTCACGGCCGGACAGGCGCAGGTGATCCTCGAGCAGGGCGCGGAGACGCTGGATATCAAAGCCATCATAGACGCCCTGAGCCAGTTCTCCATCGTCAAATTCGGCTGGTGGCAGTTGAAGGGCGCGCTTCCCGAAAACGCCAGCGCGCTGGATTGGGCCGGGTTCATCTTCCTGAAATTGCTGGGGCTGGGGATCACGGCGATTGCCGTTTCGCAGGGCTCCTCCTTCTGGTACGACCTGCTCAAGAAATTGACAGCCTCGCCGGGAAAACCGTCCACCCCGCCGCCGAGCGCTTCGGGAGGGGAAGCGGAAGCCGTCGGTTAGAAAAGAAATCTCCGGGAGAACTCCCGGAGATTTTCATTAGATTACGAAAACATCGCCTAGTTTGCGCTCTCCAGCGCAAATTCGGCGGTAGAGACCGCCAAATACGCGCTTTCGTGAAGTACTGATGAGTCCACTGCAAGAAGCCGTTCTTTAACAACCAAAACCCAGCCGGAGAGCCGGCCCGGGTCTTAGCCAGCGCGCCAGGGAAGCCCAGATAAAGGCGAAAAAAGAATCGAGCGTCGCCTCGGGCGAGAGTTGTGCCAGATTTTGCCTGCCATTTGCGGTTTGCGGGTCGGCGAGCGCCTTTGTTTTCTCTCCCAGGTAGCGTTGAATACGGCGCACGTTGGCCACGGCGGCGGAGGCGATGAGCAGACAGGCCACGCGGAACTGTCCGCGTACCGGCAGTTGGCCTGCGGGGAAGGGGTGTTTCACGGAGCGCACGGTGGCTTCCACCGCCGAGCGCAGGTTGTGGCTGTCGCCCTTTTCATCCGGCTGGATGGTGAAATCGGACAGGCTGAGTTTGTCGGGATCGGGTTGCGCGCCGCGAATGGCGGTCTGAATGAGCGTGACCTGTTGGTCGTGCAAAGCCGCGTCGCTGGCTTCGCCGCCGAAGCCGCCATCGGTCCGCAGGGTGTCCACGTCTGTGCGCTCCTTCAAGTTGGGCAGGGCTTCGGCCAGCAGTTGGCTGTCGTCCACGTTGTTGGGCGCCACCTGCACTTTGACAATCAGTTGCAATTCGTTTTCGGGGTCGCAGGTTTCGGTCAGGTTGGCGACGTAGCCTTTGTAGTGACCCGTGCCTTTGGTGCGGTAGGTGGCTTCCAGGTCGTCCACCGATTGCAGGCAGGCGGAAGTGATTTCGGTATTGTCTTTGGCGCGCGGGGCGTCCGCGGTGAGGTGAAAGTTCTCGGCAAAGATGCGCTCCAACACCTGGTAGGCCGTTTCGGCGGCGTAGGCGCTTTGCAAATCCTGCAACAGCGCCTGAATGGTTTGTCCGATTTTCTGCAAGTGTTCCAGCACGGCTTCCTTGCCTTTGACGCGATAGGTGTAATGCCCGGCGCTGTCCTGGGTGTAGGGCGCCAGGAGTTTGGACAGGCGCGCCCGATCCGCTTCGCTCAAGATGCGTTCGACCCGCTGCACCGCCTCCACCAGCAGTTGCAGGCGGCTGGCCGAGACGATGTTGCTGGCGATTTGGGTCGAGTCCATGCGTTGCATCCCGGTGCGGACTTTCAAGTCCACGATGTGGGCGTCGGTGATCCCCTCGAATGATTTTTCCAGCAGGTTGATCTCTTGCTCCGCATGGTAGCGGCTCAGGCGTTCTCGAAAATAGTACAGCGTGCGGATTTCGAGATCGCCATCGCCCAAACGGTCGTAGCCCACCGCATAGCGCACTTGCAGATCGTAGCAGAAATGCTCGTACAACTCCTGGTCGCTCCAGCCGAAGCCGGCTTTCAGGGCTTCCAACCCGACCAGCACGTTGACCGGCACGTTCGGACGGGAATCCACCTCGGAATACAGGACCGCAAAGGCTTCTTCGTCAATACGGCAGAAGAATTCACGATAGAATGTGCCTGCCCAGGAATTCTCCAGACGTTTGCGTTGCTTTTCGGGCAGGTCGCTGACGACGCTGATCAGCGCAGGTTGCTGGTGTTTGGTGTTTTTTCTGAACATGCGCCGATTATATTAAAGTTTCCCCAGTTTGAGGAGGGTCCCTGCCCTTTTTGCAGTGGACTCA
>DAOUMJ010000012.1:0-18840 GCA_034411715.1 Anaerolineales bacterium
GAACGAACCACGGAGTCACGGAGACACCGAGAAAACAAGAAGGAAAAAACTCCGTGACTCCGTGTCTCTGTGGTGAAAAGTTGTTTTTTCAGTGCAGTCACGCGTCCTCCTGACTAAACACTGATCACTGTCTCCCCCCCCCACCAAAGCCCAAAACGGAATCCCGCCCATCCCAACGCGAGTCCCGCAACCACGTCGAGGATGTAATGCTGTCCCGTGAACAGCGTCGAGAGGGCAACCGTCACCACGATGCCAATCCACAACCAGCGCAGGCGCGGATACAGGCGCGCGGCGGACGCGCAAAGTAACATGGTGATGAAATTGTGCGCGCTGGGGAGCGCGGCGTGCGTGCCTCCCGCGATCTGAATGGCGCGCAGGGTCTCCGAAAAAACGTCGTTCCCCGCGATGACGGGCAGGTCAACGTACGTTGGGAAAAAGATGAACGTCAGGTTGCCGATGCCCACCGTGAACAGCGCCGCGGCGGTGAAGGCGCGGAAGTCGCGGTCTTCCAGTTTGAGGATCGCCCAGGCGATCCCAAACAGCCAAAAGGGATAGCAAAGAACGTACGGCACAACCCAGATGGGAATCATGGGAATCACGTCAATGGACAGTTTGGGCGCGATCCCGCCGCTCGTGGCCTGGCTGGTCGGAAAGTAGATGAATTGGATGGCGACAACTACCAGCATCCAACCCATCCGTTTCAGGAGGGGGATTTTGTTCATGGCTGGAGATAATACCACCTGTGTTAGACTCTCACCATGCCAAAATATTTCGAATCCCGCCGCGATGGATTGGTCATCAGCGCCGATCCCGCCCGCCTCGACTTCGACATCATCTGCGATTTTTTGACGCGCGCCTACTGGGCCAAGGGACGTCCGCGCGAAGCCGTCTTACGCGCCTTTGCCAACTCGCTCCCCTTTGGACTGTACGACGGCTC
This sequence comes from Anaerolineales bacterium, assembly GCA_034411715.1. GTDB lineage: Bacteria > Chloroflexota > Anaerolineae > Anaerolineales > Villigracilaceae > Denitrolinea. The sequence goes on from DAOUMJ010000012.1 coordinate 938, forward strand.
CCGTCAAATCGGCGTGGCGCGCGTCCTCAGCGACCGCGCCGTCTTCGCCTACCTCATGGACGTTTTCATCCACGAGGATTACCGCGGCCGCGGCCTCGGCAAGTGGCTGGTCGAAACCGTCCTCTCGCACCCCGACGTGAAGAATGTCCGCCGCTGGATGCTTGCCACCAGCGATGCGCATGAACTGTACGCCCGTTTTGGATTTAAAACCATCGAGGATCCCGCTTTGTGGATGGAAAGGGTAAAGCCGTTTCCCGGTGAGTGACGATGTTTTGTTTCATGTCGTATCCGTGTCCCAACTTTCATTTCCCCAGCGCCAGTTTCACGGCCTCGTAAACATTCAATATCCCGTATCCATAAGCCGCGTTGGGAACGCTCCCCTCGAAACAGCCATAAAAAGTATCGCCCGTATAAGCCTGCGCGGATTGGATGAGGATCTGCTCGGTGCGGTCAATGTCGCCGATCAGGTCGGGGACGGCCGACCAGAGCAGGGCCACCGCGCCCGCCAGGTGCGGCCCGGCCATCGAGGTGCCGCTGAGCGGGGCGTAAGTCCCCAGCGGCATGGACGAAAGCACGTTCACGCCCGGCGCGGCGAGGTCGGGCTTCATGCGTCCCGAACCGTCCACGGTCACCGGGCCGCGGCTGGAGAAATAGGCCACGTCGCCATATTCGTCCACCGCGCCCACCGAGAAGACCGATTCGTACAATGCCAGCGGTTCTTTCACCGTGCTGCAGGACGGCCCGTTGTTGCCCGCCGAGACTGCCACGAAGATGCCCGCCGCGCGCAGGTGCTCCACAGCAGGTTGCAGGGAGGCCGGGTCGCAGCCTTCGATCTCGGGACAGCCCCACGAGTTGTTCAGCACGTGCGCGGCCTTCGTCGGGTCGCCGTCGGTGAACGGGTCCCCGCCGTGCGGGAAGGGCGCCAGCATGAATTGCATACAGTCGAGATAAAGCGCGGGGTTGCCGAGATTGCGGTCGAGGTTGACGCAGGCGAACCACTGCGCTTCGGGCGCGACGCCGATGCCGCCCTTGCCGAGGATGATCCCCAGCGTGTGCGTGCCGTGACCGCCCTCGTCGTTGGGGCTGTCGGTCGCGTCCCAGGGATCGAACCAGTTGGTATCGTCGCCGTCCGCGCGGCCTCGATACTGGTCGCGGATGGCGGGATGACTCGCGTCCGCGCCGCTGTCGGACTGCCCGACGACGATCCCCGCGCCGCGCGCGCCGAACTCCTCCCAGACCTTGTCCGCGCCGATCATCCTGATATTCCACTGCGCCTCGCCGCCGACCCTGGTCTGCCCGCCGCCCGACGGCGCATCCGGCGGGATGGGACGCAGGCGCGGGCTGGGCAGGACGCGGTCCACTTCGGGGCGCGTCGACAGGTAGAGGCGCGCGAGCGTCCCGCCCTGGACTTCGATGGCGTTGACGAGGTAATAGGAGGTGTATTTCACGCCGAAGCGGTCGAGCGCGGCGCGAATCCCGGCCTGTGATTCGTCCGCGTGCGTGGTCAATTGCTCGTAGGCCGCGCTGAGTCGTTCCTCGCGGTCTGCGATGTTCGCCACCGCGGAAATATCCGCCTGGTCTTTGAAGATGACGAAGAGCCGGTCGCCGTAGAAGCCGGGATTTCCCGACGTGACGTACAACGCGGCCAACCCCATCCACAGCAGGGCCGCGCCGACGACGGATGCGGGTTTACGCCAGCCCGCCTCGGCCGCCTTCTTGAAGACGGCGCGCACGATCAATGCAACGATGCCGAGCAGGAGGCCCAACCCCAAAACGCCGAAAGCCGCGCCGAAGCCGATGCCCGTGAAATCCGCGAGCAGGATGCTCAACTCGGTCGGGTCAATGAAGGTCAGGGCGGCCGCGGCCGCGATCCCCGTGAGTAACGTCCCGCCCGCCAGCGAGGGCATGAGCGCGGCGAGGGCAAAGGCGAAGGGAGGCAGGGCCAGGAGCAGGATGACCTGCCCGCCGTCGTAGCCGAGGGCGGAGGCCAGCAGGGACAGCGTCCCACCGATGCCCAGCGCGTCGGTGAGGACGTGTCCCGTCGTGGGGCGGTAGAGCAGGGAGGCGAACAGGCCGAGAGAAAGCCCGGAGAGGAGCGCCAGCCCGAAGTCCGAGGGTGAACCGAGCGCGCCCGCCCTCGCCAGCGGGAAAATCCCAATCGCGGCGATCATCAAGGCGGCGGGCGCGGCGCGTCCGTTCCACGTCATTTTGTTGAAACGCCAGGCGAGTCCCGCGCCGACGAGACAAATAAAAATTTGCAGGAGCGAGCCGACCTGATCGTTGTGCGGACCGAGCAGGCGCAGCAGCGCGGCGGGAAAGCCCACCAGCGCGGCGGCCAGCCAGCCCGCGAAGACCGGGCGAAAGCGTTCGTCGCGCGTGAAGCGCCACAACGGCAGGCAGATCAGCGCGGCGATCACGGCCTGCGCGAGCAGCGCGCCCGCGTCTACGAGCGCTACGCGGCCGAGGGACATCGTCATGGCGAGAGTCTGGGTGGAATACCACAGGACGAAGTGATAGGCCGTCAGCCCGCAGAAAAAGGCGGGCGCGAAGATGACGAGCAGGATGAGGGGAACGACGGAGCGCGGTTTGGGCGCCGGTTCGTGGGGAAGGACGATGGGCTCGTTCATTTGCTTAAAGTGTGGTCATTGTCTTTCCCGCAAACCAAAGACGCACAGCAACCCATACAAACTCTCGACGGTGATACCGTGCTCGGACCAAAACGCCTTGGCCTGCGGCGTATGAAAGGTCTCGAAATCGTTCGAAAGCACAATATCGGGACGCGCGATCAACGCGGCAGCGAAGATGGGCGCATCCCCGGCATCCACCGTTACCGGCATGACTGCGCGAATTTCGTCCGGTGTGGGCCAGCGGGTTAATTGTTCTTCAAAGGGGACCAGCAGAGACAACATGTCTTGACGGTATTCCGGGAAGTCCCGGTCAATCACTTCTTCCAATTCGTCCACCACTACGCGACTGAGCAACAGGCTGAATTTTCCATCCTCGTAAAGTTGAAGGACTTCCCCGGCCAGCGTGGGCGAGCCGGAACGATCCCGGGGAAAGACCAGCATCGCAACCAGCGCGCCGGTATCCGGGAAAACCCGCAGGAGCGGCCGGGGATCGGCGATCATCGCGAGGCCGCCACCATTTCCTGGTATCGCTCCTGCCAGATTCGCCGCCGCGCCTCTTTGACGCGGCGCATGAGCGCCTTCTCGTCAAGGTTTTTGGAACGGGCTGCGGGAGCAAGAAAGGCGCTCAATTCCCTCAAAGGGTAACGTCCGCGCTCGTGAACGAGGAAATGCGCCAACGCTTCAAGGGCGAGTTGATTCAACGAAACTTCCCGTTCGTCGGCGACCTGGGAAAGAGCTTCGTGAAGCCGGTCCGGAACTCGCAGTGTAATGCGGCGAAGGTCAACAATTTGTTTTGACATGGCTCAATTTCTCCATCGGCATTATAACATTCCATGGGACTGGTATACTCGCGGCCATGCCCATCATCCTGAAACCCGGACGCGAGAAGAGCCTGCTGCGGCGCCATCCCTGGATTTTTTCCGGCGCGGTGGATCGCGTGGAGGATGAGCCAGCCTCCGGCGGGACCGTGGAACTGCTCTCCTCGAACGGCGATTTCCTGGCCCGCGCCGCCTGCTCGCCCCGTTCCCAGATCCGCGCGCGGGTGTGGACCTTCGAGGATGAGCCCGTGGACGCGGGGTTCTTTCGGCGGAAGATTCGCGCGGCCATCGAGATGCGTCGAAGGTTGAAGATCGAAAGTCGGTCGGACGCGTATCGTTTGATCCATGCCGAGTCGGATGGATTGCCGGGTTTGATCGTTGACAGGTACGGCGATGCGCTGGTTCTGCAATCGCTGACGGCGGGCGCGGAATTCTGGAAGGAAACCTTTGCCGATATTCTTTTGGAGGAAACCGGACTTTCCGTCATCTACGAACGCTCGGATGCCGATGTGCGCGAACTGGAAGGCTTGCAACCTGTCACGGGCATTCTGCGCGGTTCCATTCCCCATGATCCGCTAACCATCACCGAACACGGTTTGCAATTCCACGTCAATTTGCAGAGCGGCCACAAAACCGGCTTCTATCTCGACCAACGCGACAACCGCCTGCGCGTGCGCGAACTGGCGCAGGATCGCGAAGTGTTGGACTGTTTCTGCTACACGGGCGGGTTCACGGTCAACGCGCTGGCGGGCGGGGCGAAGTCGGCGCTTTCGATTGATTCTTCCGCCGATGCGCTGGCAATGTGCAGGGAAAATATGGCGCGCAATACCCTGCCTGTTTCCCGTCAATCGTCCCTCGAAGGCGACGTTTTCCACCTCCTGCGAAAATTCCGCGATGAGGGCCGCGCTTTCGATATGGTCATCCTCGACCCGCCCAGGTTCGCGCCCACTGCCGCCCACGTCGAAAAAGCGGCGCGCGCCTACAAGGACATCAACCTGCTGGCGTTCAAGTTGCTGCGCCCGGGCGGGATTTTGGTCACGTTCTCGTGTTCGGGCGGGGTGGAGGCGGCGCTGTTCCAGAAGATCGTCGCTTCGGCCGCGCTGGACGCGGGCGTGGACGCGCAAATCATCGAACGCCTGTCGCAGGCCGCGGACCATCCCGTGGCGCTGCATTTCCCGGAGGGGGCTTACTTAAAGGGATTGGTGTGTATGAAGGGTTAATCCGCTTCGTCCCCAAATAATTCCATGAATTTTTCCGCCACCTGGGGATCGAAATGTTTTCCGCTTTGCTCGCGGATGTAATCGAGCGCATCCTTTTTCGACCAGGCTTTGCGGTAGGGACGGTCGCTGGTGAGCGCGTCGAACACGTCCGCGATGGCGAAGATGCGCGCCGCGATGGGAATCTGTTCGCCTTTCAGTCCGAGGGGGTAACCCGTCCCATCCCATTTTTCGTGATGCAGGTGGGGGATGTCGAGAGAGCGCCACAGGTAGGCGATGGGACGCAGCATCTCGTAAGCAAAGTGCGGATGCTTTCGCATGATCTCCCATTCTTCGACGGTGAGTTTGTCGGGTTTGAGCAGGATGTGATCGGGGATGCCGATCTTGCCGATATCGTGCAGGAGCGCGCCGCGGCGGAGGTGGATGATTTCATCGTCGCTCAATCCCAGGGCGCGCGCCAGGGCGATTGCCTTTTCGGTGACGCGCTGGGTGTGTCCCTCCGTCTCCTCGTCCCGCAGGTCCATCGCCCGCGACCAGCCCTCGATGGTGGCGTCGTAGGCCAGGATGAGTTCCATATTGGAGCGCTGGATGCTGTCGAAGAGCTGCGAGTTGTCAATGGCGATGGCGGCCTGCCCGGCCAGCGTTTCGAGCAGGTCCAGCCATTCCGCTCTCGGCGAGAGGGGGGAGCGGTGAAAAACTTCCAGCACGCCCTTGATCTCGCCCTTGCTGACGAGCGGCACGCCGTAATATTCCAGGAAGTTTTCGCCCGCCAGCAGGGAGGCGCGCTGGAATTGATCCCCGGCTTCGTTCAAATTCGAAATGTGGATGACGCGGCGCTCGAGGGCGGCGCGCCCCGAATGTCCCTCTCCGAGGCGGAGGTGGGTGCGCTCGATGCCGCGCGTGCGGAATCCGAACCCGGCCGCGTATTCCAGCGTTTGCAGGGTGGGATGCAGCAGCAGCACGCCGGCGGCGTCCACGCCCAGTTGGGTGATGGCGTGGCTAAGCACCGTGTTGAGGATCGGCCGCAGGTCGAAGGAGGAGGTGACGACGCGGTCCACCTCGCGCAGCGATTGAAGGTTCTGCAGGCGGCGTTCGGTCTCCTCGCGCAGGCGCGCCGAGCGGATGGCGCCCGCGGCCTGGGCCGCGAAGAGCGAGAGCAGGCGCTCGTCGGCGTCGGTGAATTTTCGCTTGGAATCGCCGATCTCATGCGCCACCAGAACGCCGATCACTTCGCCGCCGAAGAGCATCGGCACATCGAGAACGGCGTGGATGGTTGTTTTTCGGAAGGGCGCGGCGCGCCCCTCCCAGGTGGAATAGTCGTCCACGCGCAGGGGCTGGCGGGTTTGGGCCACGCGCCCGGCCAGGCCCTCTCCCAGGCGCAGGCGCACTCCAATGGGAACGGAGGGGTGGGTGGACACTACAAGTTCCAGTTCTCCGCTGGCCGGGTCGTGGAGATACATGCCGCCGCCGCCTGCATCCAGCATGGCTGTGGCGCTGTTCACGACGGTCTGCAACAGGGCGGGCAGGTTGTGTTCGCCGGAGATGACAACGTTGGTTTCGTACAGCGAGGCGAATTCCTCGGCGCGGCGCTTGGTCTCCTCGTGCAGTCTCATGCGGTGCAGGGCGTTGCCGGTCATTTCGGCCAGCGTGTTCAGCAGGCGGAGCTCATCCTTGCCCAGTTCGCGCTCGCCTGGCACGGCTACCATCATGATCCCTAGGGTCATCTCCAGGGAATGGATCGGCACACAAGCGCCGCCCCAGCCGGGCGGCAGGTGTTCGCGTGAGGCGGGCAGGGTCAATGGATCGCCGGTAAAGTCGCGGGATACGTACGCATTTCCGCTGGCGAAGACCTTCCCGAAGATCCCCTCGCCGGGCTGGATGGGCGCCTCGCTGAATTCGGAGGGCCAGCCGCGCGCGATGATCTTATGCAGTTTGCCGGTCTGTTCGTTCAGCAGGTTGATCGAACCGTGCGCGGCGTCCAGCGCGGCCAGCGTTTCCTCCAGCACGATGGCCAGCATTTCATCCTGCTTCGAGACGGCGCGCAGGGTGATGGAAATGCGGTTGATGGTTTCCAGTTCGGCCACGCGGCGGCGGGTCTCTTCGAACAGGCGGGCGTTCTGAATGGCCGTCGCCATTTGCGCGGCCAGCGTTTCCAGCAGGACGCGGTGCTGTTCCGTGAAGACGCTGGGCCGATAGGATTGGGTCGAAATCATGCCAACGATTTCATGTTCCTTGCGCAGCGGCACGGCCAGGATCGAGCGCGCCTGTTGGGGCGAGCCGAAATGAACGGCAGAGACGTTCTCGGCCAGGTTATCGTGGATGTACAGGGTCTTCCCCTCCGAGATCACTCTCCCGCTCAGGCCCGTCCCGCGCGGGATGCGCCTCGGCGGATAGTTCCGGCCGCTGTCGTGGAGATAGACAGCCTGGTAATCGCCGCCGTTTTCCTCCTCCAGCACGATGGAAAACGCATCGCAGGGCATAATCTGGGACACAGCCTCGTGCATGGAGCGGTAAACGGACTGCGGATCAAGACGCGATGTCAGCAGGGACTGGCTGGCCTGGTGGATGATGCCCTGTTCCAGCGCGCGCTGGCGGGTTTCTTCGAAGAGGCGGGCGTTCTCGAGCGCGATGGCGGCCTGGTTGGCCAGGGTGGCTGCCAGGCGTTCGTCCGCTTCGCTGAAGGCATTCGGTTGTTCGCTTTCGATGCTGATCACGCCGATGGCATGCCCGCCCAACAACATCGGAACGTACAGCCCGGAATGCAGGCCGAGATAGGTTTCCACGTAACGCGGGTCGTTGCTAACATCCCCGCTGCGAACAATCTGGGAGCGCTGGATTGCCCAACCGCTTAATCCTTCGCCGGGTTTGGATACGACCCGGTTGAAATTTTCCTCCACCGCCTGACGTTCCTGCGGGGTCGCCAGGCCGGGCTGGTTGAAGGCCAGCAGTTCGAGCGTCTCGTTCTCCGGGTGGTAGCGGCGGATGGTGGTATGGTGCCAGTTCACCTTCTGTTCGAGCAGTTCGAGCACTTTCTGCCCGATCTCTTTGGGTGTCAGGAGGCGGTTGAGCGCCAGGCCGCTTTCATAGAGCATTTCCAGTTCCGTCACCCGCTGGCGGGATTCCTCGAACAGGCGGGCGTTGGATACGGCCGAGGCGGCCATGGAGGCCAGAGCCATGAGCAATTCCAGGTCGGCGGGTTGGAAGGGCCGCTGCGCGCCGACGCGGCGGATGCTGATGACGCCGAGCGTCCGGTCGCGCTCCCTGAGGGGGGCGAACATGATCGCCTCCGGTTCCACCTCGGTTCCCGGCACCTGCACGGCGCGCGGGTCGCTGAGCATGTCGTTGACGATCTCGGCCTTGCCGCTGGCGGCCACCGAGCCGGTGACGCCCTCGCCGAAGTTGATCTTCAGGTCCGAGAAGGCGGCGGCGCTTTCCAGCAGGGCCAGCACACAGCGCAGGGTCCGGCCATCCGGTTCGAGCAGGAAGATGCGGCATCCGTCGGCGGCGAAGAGGGCTTTGGAATGTTCGCCGATGGTATGCAGGGTGGTTTGCAGGTCGAGGCTGTTGAGCGCCAGCGAAGTCGAGAGCAGGGTGCCGGTCTCTTCGGCGCGCTGGCGGGATTCATCGAACAGGCGGGCGCGTTCGAGGATGAGCGCGCCGGAGGCCGCAAAGCCACCGAGCAGGCGCAGATCCTCCTCGTCGAATGCGTTTGGATAGGCGCTTTCCAGCGAGAGGACGCCCAGCGCGGACTCGCGCACCGCGAGGGGAATCACGATGGCGCTTCGCAGGGCCTGGACTTCGGCGGTCTGCGCGCCGCGGGCATCTTCCTGCAATTCGGCGTCTTCCCGAACGTCGGTGATGAGCAGGGCGCGGCGCTGACGGAGGGCGCGTCCGGCGTAGCCCCACGTGACAGGGAAGGTAAATCCCAGCACATCGCCGGCTTCGTAGCCGCTGATGGCGCGCACCTGCAGGCGGTCGTCGCCGGTCAGGAGGGCGATGCTTCCCTTTTCGGCGGCCGGGATGGCGTGGCGCGCCGCCTCGAGCAGGCGCTCGAGCAGGGGTTCCAGTTCCCACGTCTCGCCCATCGCCTGCGAAAGCAGGGCCTCCGCCTCCAGGGCGCGTTGGCGGTGATGGTGTTCGGTGATGTCGTGGGCCGAGGAGAGAACGCCGACGACGCTTCCCTCTGCATCCTTCAACGCCTGGCAGCGCCAGCCCAACAGCCGTTTTGCGCCGTCCCTGCGCCTCTGCCAGGATTCGATGGTGACGATATCCTCTTTGCCTTCGAAGAGCGGCGCGACGGTTTCGTAGGTATCCTGTTCGCCTTCGAAGTAGTAGGCCGCCTCCCTGCCGATCACATCTTCGCCGAAGAATTCCATACCGGCAGGGTTCGCCCACGTGTAGACCTTGTTCGCGTCCACTTCCATGATGATGTCGGGAATGGCCGAAAGGATGGCCTCCTGGCGGGTGAAAAGGGCGCGCAATTCCGCTTCGGAGGCGGCGATTTTTTCCTCGGCTTCTTTTCGCTCGGTGATGTCCTGGATGGTTCCGTGCATTTTGACGGGCTGCCCCGCGGAATCGAATTCCAACTGGCCCAGGCCATGCACCCAGCGTTCGGCCTTATCGTTTTGGCGGACGATCCGATATTCCTTGTCGAATGACCGTCTTTTGCCGAGAACCTCCTCCCTGAAATATGTCACCATCATTTCGCGGTCGTCGGGGTGGATGAGCGCGGCCCATCCCGCCACGGAGTGGTCGAAGCGTTCGTCAATTCCGAATATGCGGTCGAGCATTTCCGAACTTTTCCAGGCGCTGGCGGGAATATCCAGCACATAACTGCCCAGACCCGCGACGATTTGCGCCTCGCGAAGCAGGGTTTCGCTTTCCCGCAGCGCTTTTTCCGCCCGCTTGCGCTCGGTGATGTCGGTGATGGAGCCGACGATGGCGGCGGTTTTCTCATCCCGGACCACCGGGCTTTCATCCACCAGGACCCAAATTCTGCGGCCTTTGCGGGTGATCAATTCCAGTTCATAAGGCGGCTGGCGCAGGCCGGTCTGGATGGCGCGTTCGGTGGCTTCGATGCCCTGCAGGTTGATGGGGTTGTCGGACAGGAACTCCTGCCAGCGCACCCTGGCCTCTTCCGGCTCGCAATCCAGGATCTGGCGCGATTGCGGGCTGACATACGTCAGCACGTGATCGGGCGTGTGCGAGTAGAACATGCTGCTGCTGTGGCGGATGATGTTCTGGAGTTTTTCTTCGCTTTCGCGCAGGGCCTGTTCCGCCTGTTTCCGCTCGGTGATACCCTGAATGTTGCCTTCGTAGTACAACAGCATCCCATTGGCGGCGCGCACGGCTCGCGCGTCCTCCGAGATCCACAGGGTCGAGCCGTCCTTGCGGCGGGCTTCGTACTCGAATCCCCGCACTTCCCCATGTTCTTCCAACAGGCGCGCAAACTCTTCGCGTTGACGGGGCTGCGCGTAGACCTGGCTGGCGATATCCTGAATCGTGAGGATCAACTCTTCGGGCGAGTCATAACCCCATAAGCGCGCCAGGGCCGGGTTCACGGTCAGGAAGCGGCCCTCCGGCGTGGATTGGAAGATGCCCTCGACCGCGCCCTCGAAAATGGAGCGGTATTTTTCCTCGGCCAGGCGCCGCGCCTCCTCCGTCCGACGGCGTTCGGTGATGTCGCGGTAATTGACGACGATGGCGCCCACGGTAGGTTCTTCGAGCAGGTTGGTGGCGGTGGCCTCGATCCAGCGCCAGGAGCCGTCGTTGTGGCGAAGGCGGAAGATGCCATCCTGGGAGCGCCCCGGCGTTAGGGCCACCCGTTGGAACAATTCCATGGTCCAGCCTGCGTCGTCGGGGTGCATGAGTTCGAAGATATTTCGTCCCCGGTAGGCGTTCAAAGGATAGCCCAGCATGGTGGGGGTTCTCGGGTTTTCCCAGAGCAGGGCGCCGTCGGCGGTCAGCAGGGAGATCTGGTCGCGTCCATGCTCGATCAGGGCGCTGAGCCGTTTCTCGCTGCGTTCGACGGCTTCCTCGGCCTGTTTGCGCTCGGTAATGTCGAACATGACGCCATGAAGAAGCGTTTCGCCCGCGCTGCCTTTCAGGAGGCGGCCCTTGTCTTGTATCCAGATCAATTGCCCCTGGCGGGTGATCATACGATATTCGACTTCGTACGGCTGGCCGGTCAGCGTGGACTGGCGGTAGGCTTCCTCTGTCTGCTGGCGGTCTTCTGGATGGATGAGTTCCAGCCAAATGGATGTATCCTCCTCCAGCCATTCCTGGACCGGGACGCCCAAAAGCGTCTCGACCTGCGGGCTGATGAAGAGGGTGGTGCCTTTCCCGTCCAGAAGATCCACGTAAACGATGGCCGGGATTTGTTCGACGAGGCTGCGGTATTCTTCCTCGCTCAGGCGCAGGGCCTCCTCCGCCTGCACTCTCCTGGTAACATCAGCCAGGCTCAATAGCAGGTGGCCGACGCGCCCCGTCGAATCCTTGATGGGCGTCAGGCTCCAATCCCAATGCGAGAGGCCGCGCTCGGGATGCTCGGCGTATTCGAAAGGTTTGGCATAGGCAAAATACGGTTCGCCGCTTTCCACCACACGCTGAAAGATGGCCTGGTTTTCCGCATTGGGGTATAGTTCGAAGTGGTTTCGACCGGGGAAGAACTCCGGCGTTCGCCGGTCGACCTCCGCGTAGGCGCGGTTGACGCGCACAAAGTTGAATTCGCGGTCCATGTAGGCGAGCATCAAATGGGTGTGGGAGAAAATGGTCTCCAGCAGTTCGTTGGTCTTTTCGAGCGCGGCTTTGGCCTGTTTTCGTTCGGCGATATCGCGCACCACGCTCTGGATGTGGGAGGGGTTGCCTGCCGCATCCCGCACCAGTTCCACGTTGATCTCGACCGGGAGAAGGCTTCCATCCTTTTTGCGGAAGAGACGTTCATACACCGGAATGTGCTCTCCCCGCAGAAGTCGTTCCTCTATCTGGCGGCTCGCATCGGGTTCCGCAGAGGTGTCCTCCACCGAAAGATGCTGGATCTCCTCCAGTGTGTAGCCGAGCATATCAGCGGCGCGCTGGTTGGCCTGGAGGTGGCGTCCCTGCAGGTCGAGGATGAAGATCGCATCGTGGGATTGATTGAACAGGGATTGATAGCGTCGCTCGGCCTGCTTACGCTCGGTAACATCCAGCGCCATCACCAACGCGGCTTTGCGTCCTTCGTACTCCAGCGTGTGGGAGTGGATCTCCACCTCGATGACGGTCCCATCCCTGAGCCGGTGCCGCCATTCGCCGGAGTGTTGAAGCGCGGGGCGCTTCTTCTTCACATTGGCCACCAGCCGCGCTACATCCTCCTGCGGACGGATGTCCCTGATCGTCATCCGCAGGAATTCTTCTCGCGAATAGCCGTATTTTTCCACCGCGGCGTCGTTTGCCGCCAGAAATTCGAGCGATTTCAGGTCGTACACCCACATGGGGAGAGGGTGGGACTCGAACAATTTCTGGTACGAACTCTGTTCCGGCTTCGCGGTCTCGGCTGGGCGTTTCTTCGCCCTGCCGGCGCCTCGCGATTTGGAACTGCCCCTGTTCGTCATTGGGATTTCTCCTTTTTCAGGCGTTTTAAACGATCCGCCCATTCCAGCCGCAGGGGCGCGAAGAGGCGGAGGAAAACAAGGGGAATTTCTCCGTTCTCTCTGCGGCAAAATGGCATAAGGCGGTTCGGTAAACCTGCAAATGCAATATAGTGCAAAATCGCCCCTCGGAAAATGTAGAAATCATTGCACTTTCGCGCGGCGTGATATTTCGCCGCGCCGCGTCCTTCGGAGGGATTCTGTCCCGAGGCGCGTTATCCCCGCCCGCGCAAAGGGAGGGCTATTCCCGCTCGGCCCCGCGCTGGAAACCGGGCTTCTCTTCGAAACCCGCTTTCCGGTTCTACTTGCTGAACGTCCCCATCAACTCGGCCTGCGCGAGGATGTGTCCCTGCATGGCCGCCAGCACGTCTTTCTTGTTCGCGCTGGACGAAAGGCTGAGGGTCGTGTCGAGCGCGTAGAGTTTGAAGAAGTAGCGATGCGTGCCGGAGGGCGGACACGGCCCGCCGTAATCGCTGCGCCCCCACGAGTTGCGGCCGGTCACGAGCGGCGCGGCGGGCTGGAAGTCTTCGGGCAGGGCGCGGGTTTCGGGCGGGATGTTGAACAGCGCCCAGTGATCCCACACGCCGACGGGCGCGTCGGGATCGTCCATGATGAGGGCGAAGGATTGCGCGCCGGCGGGCGGCTCGTCCCACGCCAGCGGCGGGGACACGTCCGCGCCTTTGCAGGAATATTTGGGGGGGATGGACTGGCCGTAGCCAAAGGCGGAACTGGTCAGGTTCATGGCTGCCTCCAATTCTTGGGGAAAAGCGGTTGCCTCCGAGATGGTGGAGAAGACTTCGATCCGCGCGGGGGAGAGAAGCAGAAAGACGGCAAAGAGTCCCGCGAGGAGGAAAACGACAAGCGCGGCGATGAGTATGAGGATGATTCTGATTGGTTTTTGCATTGCGCCTTCTTGTAGAGCAAATTCGGCATTCTCTACCGTACATTCTCTCAACGCGAATGCCGCGAATGAGCGAATACTAAAGTACGATGTAACGCGTATTTTCTCAATTTTGATAGTCTCCCGCTCAAGAGCAGTTGGCAGGGATTAACCGCACACTTGCCCTGGTACGGCTTAAGCCGCACAGTGCCAGGGGAGTTCGCGGAGACCGCCGAGAATTGCAGGAAAACAAAGGGAAACTCTGCGCTCTCTGCGTTCTCAGCGGTTTGAATCCACGATCTGCGCTTAACAGGGAGACTACCCCTTTTCGGGGAATGGCGCAAAAATGAAGTGGAGATGCCGGGAATTGAATACCATCCCCCCTGCGGGGACCCAGTCCGAAATGAAGTGGAGATGCCGGGAATCGAACCCGGGTCCGAAAGAATCGACCCTCGGAAATCTACGAGCGTAGCCGGTCGAAGGAGGTCGCAACAGGCCTCTCGTCCGGCGGGAATTGCCTGTTGCCAGCCGTTGGGTCTTTCACACGGTTAACGGCGTCGCGTGCGGCACTCCGCGTTTGTCTCGCCCGGGCCGGTCCCTGGCGGAGCTCGGGGCCGGTGGACGCGGTCTTACATCGAAGACCGTACTGTCAGGCGCATCGCTTATGCGGCGAGCGGCATGGCAGCATAGGAAGTGCGGTTGGCACTTGATGGTTTGCGCTGAGTTAACGAGGTCGGCGCCTCTCGGCTCGCATTCCGGGACCAGCCTCCTCCGTCGAAGCCTGTCATCCCCGGAAACGGACGCTGTCCGTCGGCAATATTATAACACAGGCGCAATGACGAGAATCTTGCTGGAACGCCTGCTTTATGCTAGACTGTGAACAACAAACAGGAAGGATCAGACATGGCTGCGAAAATTTTGATCGTTGACGACGATGTAGACACCCTGCGCCTGGTCGGTTTAATGCTTCAGCGCCAGGGATATCAGATCAGCGCGGCCACCAACGGCCAGCAGGGGATCACCAAGGCCGTGGAGGAACGCCCCGACCTGATCTTGTTGGACGTGATGATGCCGGATATGGACGGCTACGAGACGACCCGCCAGTTGCGCCAGAACCCCATCACGGCCGAAATCCCCATCCTTATGTTCACCGCCAAGACTCAATTGGACGATAAAATAACGGGGTTCGAAGTCGGCGCGGACGATTACCTGACCAAACCCACCCATCCCTCCGAATTGCAGGCGCACGTAAGGGCCCTGCTGGCGCGCATGGAACAGCAGGAGGGAAAGAAACCCCCCACGCGCGAACGCCGCGCGCGGGTGATGGGCGTGCTGGCGGCGCGCGGCGGGCTGGGCGTCACCACCATTTCCATAAACCTGGCCGCCGCGCTGTTCATGCGCTCGCAGGCCGATGTGGCGCTGGCCGAGATGGTGCCGGGCAAAGGCACGCTCGGCCTCGACCTGGGCCTGACCAACCAGAAGGCGCTGGTCAAGTTCCTCGGCGCGCCCCCCTCCGAGGTCACGCGGGAACGGGTGAAGGACGCGCTCGTGCCGCATATTTCCGGCGTCAAACTCCTGCTGGCGTCCGAACATACCAGCGACATGCATCTCATCAACCAGGTGACGCAATATGAAGCCGTATTCCAGAAACTGGCTTCGGTGGCGCGCTATGCCGTGCTGGACCTGGGCAGCGGCCTGCCGCCGTTCGCGCAGAAACTCCTGCCCGGTTGCAACGACATTGTGATCGTGCTGGAGGGCGTGCCGAACACCATCCTGCATACCCGCTCGCTGATCGCGGAACTGCTCAAACTGGGAATCCAGGAGGAACGCATTTCCATCGTGTTGAATAACCGCGTCCGCTCGGACACGCAGCTGCCCGCGACGGTGGTGCAGGACAAACTCGGCCATCCCATCACGGTGACGCTCACCCCCGCGCCCGAACTGCTGACCCAGGCCACGCGCATGCAGACTGCCGCCATCCTGTGCCAGCCCGACGGTCTCACCGCCCAGCAGATCCTCAAACTGGCCGACCATTTGATCCAAAACGAGACCACCGGGAAATGACCCCATTCTCCGCGCAGGCGCAAGCAGCCATCGAGTTCGCCGCCGAACTGTTCCGGCAGGCGCGGCGGGCCGTGGTGTTGACCGGCGCGGGGATCTCCACTCCCTCGGGCATTCCGGACTTCCGCTCGGAAGGCACCGGCCTGTGGTCACGCGACGAGCCGATGGAAGTGGCCTCGCTCAATACCTTTCGCGTCGCGCCCGAACGGTTCTACCGATGGTTCCGCCCGCTGGCGCGGCAGATCTTCAACGCCCAGCCCAACCCCGCGCACTTCTCCCTGGCCGAGTTGGAACGGGCCGGGCGGGTGCGCGTCATCGTCACCCAGAACATAGACCTGCTCCACCAGAAGGCGGGCGCGCAAAACGTGGTGGAGATGCACGGAACGCTGGCGACCCTCTCCTGCGCACAGTGTTTTCACCGGGCGGCGTCGGAAGATTACCTGGAAGCATTCATCGAAGAAGGAACCGTCCCCCTCTGTCCGAAATGCAACGGCGTAATGAAGCCGGACGTGATTCTGTTCGGCGAACAATTGCCGCAAAAAGCCTGGCTGGAGGCCCAGAGCGAAGCGCGTCAGTGCGACCTGATGCTGGTGGCCGGGTCCTCGCTCGAGGTCCTGCCTGTGGCGGGACTGCCGATGCAGGCTCTCGACCGCGGCGCGCATCTCATCATCGTCAATAACTCGCCCACCTATCTCAACGTCCGCGCGGACGTTGTTCTTTTGGAAGATGCCGCCCAGGCGCTGCCTGCCATCGCGGAACGGGTGATCCATGGCTGAGATCGAGACCCAACGGCTGGACAGTTACCGCAGGCTGATAGACATCGCCCGCGACCTCGCCTCCACCCTCGACCTGGACGGGCTGCTGCGCCGAATCGTCATCGCCGCCGCGGAGATCGCCGACGCCGAGGCGGCTTCGATCCTGCTCTACGACGGGACCTCGCGGCAGTTGTACTTTCAGGTGGCCACCAATATTGACCAGCCCACCATGCGCGGGCTGATCGTCCCGCTCGACCGCAGCATCGCGGGCTGGATCGTGACCAACCGCAAGACCGTCCGCATCGAGGACGCGCACCGCGATTCGCGCTTCTTCAACGAGGTGGAGCAGACGACCGGTTTCTCAACCCAATCGCTGCTGGGCGTGCCGCTGATCACGAAGGAGAAAGTGGTTGGCGTGCTGGAGGTGTTGAACAAGCACAACGGCACATTCACCGACGCGGACGAAAACCTCCTGCTGGTGCTGGGCGCGCAGGCCGCGGTGGCCATCGAGAACGCGCGGCTTTTCCAGCAATCGGACCTGATCTCGGAGTTCGTCCACGAACTGCGCACGCCGCTGGCCTCGCTCAGCACGGCGACGTACCTGCTCCTGCGCCCCGAGATTTCCCAGGAGCAGCGCGAGCAGATCATCTACAATATCCACAACGAGACCCTGCGCCTGAATACGCTGGCATCCTCGTTTCTCGACCTGGCGCGGCTGGAATCGGGACGCGTGCAATTCCGCAAGACGCGCTTCAGCGTGAACGATCTCATCTACGAATGCAAGGATGTGATGCAGGGCAAGGCGGACGAGGCGCGCATCCAGGTGCGGGTGGACTCGAGAGAAGGCCTGCCCCTGCTCGAAGCGGACCGCGACAAGATCAAACAGGTGCTTCTCAACCTGTTGAGCAACGCCATCAAATACAACCGCCCCAGCGGGTCGGTCATCATCAGCGCCGACGCCACCGAAACGGAGATCTCCATCACCGTGCAGGATACGGGCATGGGCATTCCCGAAGACGCCCTGCCGCACCTGTTCGAGAAGTTCTACCGGGTGCGCGAACACGAAAGCAAGGCGGGCGGCACGGGGTTGGGGCTTTCCATCAGCAAGCAGATCGTGCAGGGTCACAACGGCGCGCTGGAAGTGAAAAGCAAGGCGGGTGTTGGCACTGCCTTCACGATGCGGTTGCCGAGGAATACGAAGACGATACCCCAAAAATAGGTCGAGCGCGCCCAGGACGTTGAAGAGAACCGCCCGTTTTCCCGCTTGCGCTTTCCGGCCATTTCCCCTGGAGTAGGAGGGCTGCCACGCTAATTCCCAATGAACCAAATATTCCATCACATCGGGCGCGAGCAATACCGTTCCTTCCGCTAGTATGTAATGATTCACCTCAACCGTCCCATCCTTTTTGGTCACATGGATGGTATACCCTTTATCCAGCGGGCGATAGAATTTTCCGCGCTCGGCTTTGCTGAAATCGTACTCGGCACGCATTCGTTTCTTTACGCGTACCTCTCCCTGCTCTCTCTCACCGCCAAAAGGATGTCGTTTGTGGTGATGGGAAGTTTAATACTCCGCACATCCAGGGGGGACTTGGTTGAGTCCGTCAGGGAGCGCATTTTGCCTCGCTTTTGTTCCTTGGCAGGACGCCGCGCTTTGGACAGGTCAAGATGTTCGATGACGCTTTCGCCGTTATCGAATTTCTTGTCGAGGTTAGAGGCTTTCTTCTTTCATGTCTCAAATTATATCCCCTGAATCGATAGTGTCATAGCACAAAATCCAGAAAGAGGAGGTCGCCTGCACAAACCATCCACGAATAATTCAGTAGAGTAGAGGAGCAGGGAACATAGTTTAGGCTACGGGGTACGTCTGTGTCCGGGTTTCCCCTTGCGTGGCTCAACTACCGTATGCCATGTGACGCG
>DAOUMJ010000013.1:0-12430 GCA_034411715.1 Anaerolineales bacterium
CCTGGACAACATGACCATGTCTGCCAAAGACCTGACCCTGGACAATGCGCCCGTGCAGGTTCTGGCAGACGACTGGTATGCGATGGAACTGCCTGACGGTACGGTATTTCGCTATTTCCAACTGAAGTGGCTCGACCCCAAAGACCCGCGCAATCCCAAGCCCGATGAGTGGAAGATCATCCAGGTCGCCCCCGGCACGGAGATTACCGAAAATGAACACAATAGAAAGCAATTTATGTATGACCTTACGCAAACGGCCGGCAATGCGCCCGTGCGCTTCGTTCTGCCGGTGTTCAAAGCGGACGAAAAGTTTTTTGAGTTCCCCAACCTGCCCACCGCCCTGCCGATTGCCCAACCCTCCCTCGCCAAACTGCTCGATGATGTGAGCGACAAGTTTGCCAATTTACCCGATCCGAATTTAGCAAAATGGAATGAAGAGTATGGGACCAACTTGAAAATTGGGTTTAGGATAAATACAAAGTGGGAAAAAGTAGATCCTACCGCTGCACAATTCTATGCTTTTGAGAACGATAACAAGGATTATTACGATAACTTTTTTCCTCAGGAAATTCAAACTCTTATCTTTCCTGCGTTTGTCATGCGCCGTTGATTGACGCTCATCTTCTATGTTATGCTCATTGCATGAAATTGTTGAGAGTGTTTGGTGTTCTCGCTATAACCTTTTCAGTTTATAGTATTTGCTTTCTTCGACAATCCTACGCCCAACCATATCCAACCGAAGTCGGTCCCTCCGGCACCCCCTTCCCCACCACGGGTTCATGTAGTTCCAGCAACAACAATTGCGATGACTGCGCCGAAGACTGTCCGTGGCCGGCCACCTGCACGAATTTCTGCAATTATAATACGGGATTTTGCGCAATTACCTGTTCGACGTATCAGAGCACCTGTACCGGCGGGTGGGGCGCGTGGGGGGTATGCGACAACTGCTGGCAGTTCCGGGTGTGCAACAATAATCCGCAACTTGGTCAGACGCGGCCGTGCGGGGCGTGCGCCCCCACCGGGGTCGGGGGTTCCCCGCCCCCTCCCCCGCCGGTCGAGCCCACGGTCCCGCCGCCCACCGCCGCCCCCACCACAGCGCCGCCCGGCACCATCCGTGCCCGCGCCG
Source organism: Anaerolineales bacterium (assembly GCA_034411715.1). Classification (GTDB taxonomy): domain Bacteria; phylum Chloroflexota; class Anaerolineae; order Anaerolineales; family Villigracilaceae; genus Denitrolinea. The sequence goes on from DAOUMJ010000013.1 coordinate 1,127, forward strand.
TGCGGGTAACTGCGGCCGACACCTCCTGTGCTGCCATCCGCGCCGTGCCCACCGGCCCCGGGCAGATTACCGGCGCCGTGCATGCATTTACCCCCTCGTCAGCCAGCCAGCCTGCTCCCCGCACCCAGTCCGGCGCAAATTACGTGACGTTTGCCGATATTCCCGCCGGTTTCTATACACTCGACATCACCCCGCCCACGGCAGACTGGGTGTACGTGCGCGCCTGCTGGACCAACGAAACCAACGGTACTACCGGCGAAGGGCTTTCGCGCACGCTGCTTCCCAACCGGACGCTGCGCTGGGACGTGGGCTACACCCTGGGCACCGCCTGGGTGCAAACGGTTGGCGGAGACGTGTACGCCGCCGGATCGGTGCGCTCCTTTATTCCCGGTGTGTCCCCGCGGGTGTTCAGCCGCGACGGCACCGGCGGATATCCGGGCGTCTTGACCTACGGCACGCAGATCGACCTGGACAGCAACCCGCTGGCAACCGGGGCAGATCTGGTGTCCGGCCGAAACTGGCAGGTGAACGCCGCACGGCCCTCTACCAATTACTACCGGTATTTTTACAACCGGCTGGGTTCACCGCAACGGACTTTGCGCTATAATCCTCCCCGCCTGTCCGCTACTCCCTTTGTTATGACCGACTCCCTCCCTCCCAAACCCATCCGCGCTTCGCGCATCAGCCTGGCCCAGATGATGCAGCCCGATCACGCCAACAACCTCGGCAACGTCCACGGCGGCTGGATCATGAAACTGGTGGACGAGGCCGGCGCGCTGGCCTGTATGCGTCACGCCCAACGCCGCGTGGTGACCGTGGCCATCGACTCGATGGTCTTCCGCCACCCCATCAAGACCAGCGATCTGGTCATCCTCAACGCCGAGGTGACGTATACGGGCAAAACGTCCATCGAAGCGGAGGTGCAGGTGATCGCGGAGAATCCCATCACGGGGCAGCGCTGGCACACCAACACCGCCTACCTGCTCTATGTGGCATTGGATGACGAGGGGAAGCCGGTGCAAATCCCGCCGGTATTTGCCGAAACGGTGGAGGAGGAGAGAAAACTGGAGGAAGCCCGGGCGCGGCAGGCGCGGCGGCTGGAAGCGCGGAAATAATGGTCAGGGGAATTGATCGAAATCGGGGCGGCCTTTTTCCAGCAGGTGGGGCAGGATGTCCAAAAAATGCTCGTTGAGGACGATGACCACCACATCGGGCTGGAGTTGCTCCACCCAGGACGGGGGAAGCATGTCGTTGCCCGCCAGAACGTCCACGTAATACGTGCGGCTGAAATGCTCGGAGAGATACTGCATGAGCGAATAGAGGAACGAATCGTGCAGGAAGAGCGCCACCGGCAGGTCGGAATTTTCGCCGCGCGCAAAGGTGAGATGACGCCCGGAGGGGAGGATCATGGTCTCTAGACGCGCGGTCCGCTTGAAGCGCGGCTGCAGGGCCACGCGTTCTTCCGTGAGGCTCACGCTGCCGATGATGCCGCCCAGGTCGAGTACGCGCGGCGCCTGCGCGGTGAGTTTGAAATCGGAGAGCGGGCGCGGGGATAATTCGGGGAAGGACGGTTGCAGGGACTGGATGATGGCCTGATAGGCGAAAAAACTGCCCAGATCGTTCCAGTGCGTGTCGGTGGTGTAGTAGATTTGCGCCTCCTGCCGGGCTTCGAGCAGGGATGGACGCAGGTCGAGGACGCGCAGGGAGGGCCGGCGGTTCAGCCGGTCCACGATCTGGTCGAGGCGGGAGGAGTGTCCGATACGCTGTATCCCGGCGGGGACGAATTCGGGATAGATGGTGTTCTTGTAGGGCGCGGCCACAAAGAGCAGTTGCCCGCCGTATGCCTCCACCAGCGACTGGAACTCGAGCAGGCTTTTTTCGTAGGCGGCCAGTTCCGCTTCGCTCATCGGCCGGACGTTTTGGAATTTGTCCATGCTCAAATCGGTGGCATAGACCAGCCAGCCGTCCGCGCCGACCAGGACGTTGTTGAAGACGCGGTCGCCCATCCACAGGCGGAACTCAGTGACGGAGGTCACCAGCCTGTCGCGCGCGGGAAAGGAATCGAAACGGGACGAAAGCGTTGGCCCGAGCGGAAACGCCTGCGCGAGGAGTAAGCCCAGGAAGACGGCGATGAAAGCAAAAGAATAGTTGTTTCGCATGGTTAGAATTTATCATAGATGCCCGGGGCGAAGTTGCCGCTGGTCATCGCGGCCATGCCCGTCCAAAACAGGAGGAGCAGGAACGCGTCAGCGAGGAGGCGCGGAAAAAGGCCGAGGCGGGGAAATCGCCCGGTGAGGCGCGCCCGCCACGAGGTCAGGAGGGAAGCGAGGGGAAGTTGGAGGAGGATGGCGAGTCCCAACGCCAGCCAGGTCGTCGGGTCAACGAAAGGAAGCGGGCGCGTCGTCGAAAACGGGAGGAGGGCGAGTCCAGTCGAGTCCCCAGCCAGGCGTCCGATGAATTGCGCGGCGAAGGCCAGGCTGGGCGCGCGAAAAAAGATCAGCGAGAAGGAAAAGACCCCGAGGGTGTAAACGCTCTGGAGCGGCCGCCAGGCATTTCGGAGCCAGCGCCCAAAGAAAGTGGATTCGAGCGCGAGGGCGGATCCCATGATGAGGCCCCAGGCGGCAAAGTTGGGCGTGAGGCCGTGCCAAAGCCCGGTGAGGAGAAAGACGAGCAGGATGTTGACCTGCTGCCCGAGAAGCGGCAGGCGGCGGCGCTCGAGCGGATAGAAAACGTATTCGCGAAACCAGGCCGCGAGGGTGATGTGCCAGCGCCGCCAGAAATCGCCGAGCGAACGGGCGGAAAACGGCCGGTTGAAGTTTTCGGGGAATTTGAAACCAAAGGCGCGGCCGAGGCCGATGGCCATATCGGTGAAGCCGGAAAAGTCGTAGTAGATTTGCAGGGTGAAGGCCAGAAGGGCGAGCCAGGCGATCTGCGGCGTGAAGTTTGGTGATGGCAGGCTGAAGGCGGGGTTGGCGATCTTCGCCAGTTGATCGGCAATGAGCGTCTTTTTGATGAAGCCCCATGCGAAGCGGCGCAGGCCGTCGGTCGCCTCCGGGAGGTCGGGAGCGGGCGCGGGGAGGTCGGCACGCAGGTCGCGATAGGGCGTGATCGGCCCCGCCAGAATTTTCGGAAAAAGCGCCGCGTAGAGTGAGAAGTGGATGAAGTTCCTCTCGACGGGCGTGACGGCGCGGGCAATGTCCACGAGGTAGGAAATCAGTTGCAGGGCAACGTAAGAAAGCCCGATGGGATAAACCAGATTCAACAGGGAGGACTCGAAAGCGTCGGGCAGGACGCGCTCGAAGGTTCGGGTGAACCAAATCGGTGGATACGTTGTGAAGAGTTTGTAAAAAAGCAGGATGGCGAGGTTGAAGCCCACGCCGAGGGACAGCCGCCATTTCGAGCCGGGCGACTTTTCGATCCATTGGCCGAAAAAGAAATTCCCCACAATGAGCAGGGCGAAGGCGATTAGCGCGGAGGGCCGCCCGGAGCCGATGAAAAAAAGGCTGGCAACCAGCAGCAGGGCGGGACGAAAACGCGCCTCCGCAAGCAGGAAGATAATCAGCAGGATGGGCAGGAAGAGAAACAGGAATGGGAGAGAGGTAAAATCCATCAGTCGCTCGGAGGCGCGGGGATGTTTGCAATTATAATCCACCTCGATGACCCGACCCTCGCATCCAATTTACAAACACGTCCCATTCATCCTGCTCATCCTGGCGCAATTGGCCTTCGGCCTCTTCACCTTCCGCGATTATGGACTGGCCTGGGACGAGCCGCTCTTCTACGATTACGGCGACGCGCTCGGATACGCCTACGCGCCCGCCAACTGGTTCGCGCCCGACTTCGACCTGAACCGCGCCTACGGCCCGAGCGGCGACGATCACAAGAACCGCGGCCCCGCGTACCTCGTCCTCGCGCGCGGACCCGCGCGCCTGCTCCAATCCCTCGGCCTGGAGCGCGCCTCCGCCTGGCATCTCGTCAACTTCCTGACGTTCCTGCTCGGCGTCTGGTTCGTCTACCGTCTCAGCCTGCGCTGGATGAGTGCGTGGGCGGCCTTCGGCGCGGCGCTGCTGTTTTCCACCCAGCCGCTTTTGTGGGGACACGCCTTCATCAATCCCAAAGACATGCCGTTCCTGGTTTTCTTCACCGGCGCGCTGTTGTTCGGGTTCGAGATGGTGGATGGGCTGACAGACACCATCCACGAATTCAACACGAATAAACGAATGGGGATACAGCCAATTGGCCGCACCCTGCTCGCGGCGTTCTTTTTGGGAATCGCGACATCCACCCGCGTACTTGCGCCGCTCGCCGGCATCCTCGTCATCATCTACGCCATTACGCAATACGCACTACGCAACACGCAACACGAAGTACGCAACATTCGCACTTTCATCCTCCATCTTTCCTCCTTCATCCTTCTCTCCCTCCTTTTCATGCTCGCCTCCTGGCCGTATCTCTGGGAAGCACCTCTAAAGAATTTCTTGCAGGTCTTCCTTTTCATGTCGGAGAATCCCACAGGGTTGCAGGTGCTCTTCAATGGCGAAATCTATCGCGCCTTCGAACTGCCGCGCCGCTACCTGCCAACGTTCCTTGCCCTCACCCTGACCGAGCCGGTCTGGCCGCTGTTCCTGCTTGGACTCGGATTTGCTTTATGGAAATCGTTGGTCTCGATATACTCGAAGAACACTCCCCACTCGACCAGCGCGCCAATTACCAATTACCAATTACCGATTACTGATTACTGGTTACTGATCACTGCCTTCCTCATCCCTTCCCTCTACGTTCTCCTTCTCCAGCCTCCGATGTACGATGGCTTCCGCCACTTTCTTTTCATCCTGCCGCCGGTTTTCGTCACTTGTGGGTTGGGATTGGAGGTGGTTTTTGGGTGGATGCGGAAGTGGGAAGGAATGCGAGTGTTTAACTGGCTACGCGCAATAGCGATTCTATTGCTGGCCTTCCCCGGCTTCCTCGGCATGGCGCGCCTGCACCCCTACGAATACACCTACTACAACTCCCTCATCGGCGGCACGGGCGGCGCGTTCCGCGTCTACGAAACCGACTACTGGCTCACCTGCTACAAGGAGGCCGTCGAGCAGGCCAACGCCCTCGCGCCCGCCGCGCTCTATGTCCACCGCGAGGCCTACATCGCCGCGGCCTACGCCGCGCCCGGCCTCGCCGTCCTCGAGGAACGCGGCAACCTGAAGAATATCCGCCCAGGCGACCTCATCCTCGTCAACACGCGCACCAACGAAGACCGCAAAACCTTCCGCGACGCGCCCATCCTCGTCCAGGTCGGTCGCGGCGGCGCGGTCTTTTGTGTGGTAAAACAAGTCCCATGACCTCCCACCGCGAACGCCTCCAGGCCTGTCTTGCGGGCGAACAGCCCGACCGCGTTCCCGTCGCGCTCTGGCGTCACTTCCCCGTGGACGACCAATCGCCCGAAACCCTCGCCGCCGCGACCCTGCACTGGCAGCGCGCCTACGATTTCGATTTCGTCAAAGTGACGCCCGCCTCCTCCTTCTGCCTCAAGGACTGGGGCGCGGACGACGTTTGGGAGGGCCGCACCGAGGGGACGCGCCGCTACGTCAAACGCGTCATCGCGGGACCCGAGGACTGGCCGCGCCTGCCCGAACTGGATCCAACCTCTCCGCATCTCGCGGGACAATTGGCCTGCCTCCGCCTCATCCGCGCGGGACTCGACGCCAAGACTCCCGTCATCCAGACCGTGTTTAGTCCACTGGCGCAGGCGAAAAACCTCGCAGGCAATGACACACTGCTCGCCCACCTACGTCTTTATCCAGACGCCGTAATGAAGGGACTCGAAACCATCGCGCGCACAACGCGCCGCTTCGTGGAAGCCGCGCTCGAAACCGGCATTGACGGAATCTTCTACGCCGTCCAGCACGCGCAGGCGTCTTTGCTCTCCGTCGAAGAATACAAAACCTTCGGCCTGCCGTTCGATCAACAAATTCTCGAACCCGCCAAATCCTCCTGGCTCAATATCCTCCACCTTCATGGACGTGACATCCACTACTCTCTATTCCCTGCTCTCCACTCTCTCTTCCCCATCATCAACTGGCACGACCGCGAGACCGCGCCGAGTCTCGCGGAGGCGCAGACTTCCGAAGTCTTCAAGACTTCAAAAGTCTCTCCCGCCCTCTGCGGCGGCCTGAGACAGGATACGCTCGTTTTCGGGAATCCAGCCCAAGTCAAGGAAGAAGCGGAAGACGCCATCGAGCAAACGCGCGGACGGAGATTCATCCTGTCCACGGGATGCGTCGTCCCCATCATCGCCCCGCATGGGAATATTCTCGCCGCGCGTCATTGCGAGCGAAGCGAAGCAATCTCCTCGAGCGCAGGGATTGCTTCCCTTCAACTTCGCTCAGGGCAAGCGTCGGGAAGAACACCCTCCTCGCAATGACGATCCAAGGAACAATATGACTCTCCGCGTCATCTCCGGCAGCGCCAAAGGCCGCAAACTCAAGACCGTCCCCGGCGACACTACGCGCCCGATCACAGACATGGTCAAGGAATCGCTGTTCAACATCATCGGCGCGGACGTGGTGGACTCCACCTGGTGGGACGTGTTCGCAGGCACGGGCGCGGTGGGCATCGAAGCCCTGAGCCGCGGCGCGTCGTTCGTCCGCTTCACCGATTTGAACCGCGCCCCCATCGAAACGATCAAATTCAACCTGGAGCATTGCCGCCTGGCGGAGCGCGCCGAAGTCCGCCGCGCCGATTCGCTGGCGATGCTGGCGCAGCCCGCCGACCGTCAATTCCAAAACATCTACATCGCCCCGCCGCAATACAAGGAAATCTGGGAGCGCGCTGTGCTTCTTCTCGACGAGAACCACGCCTGGCTGACGGGCGACGCCTGGGTAATGGCGCAGATCGCCCCGCGCGAATACAAGGATTTGAAGTTGCAGAACTTGGTAAAATTCGATGAACGGAAGTACGGAAGCACACTGTTGGTATTTTATGAGTTGAAGGAAAAATAAATGACCCGCATTAAAGTCTTACTCTTCGCCACCCTGCGCGAACGCATGGGCGGCGCAAAATTCATCGAACTGAATCTCCCCGAGGGCGCAACCGTGAAAGCGCTCAAAGAACAGATCGCCCGCGAATACCCCGCGCTGGAACAGAACATGAAAAGCGTCCTCACCACCATCAACCGCGAGTATGCCTTCGACGAGGCAGTTTTACCTGATGGAGCGGAGTTGGCGATGTTTCCTCCCGTCAGCGGAGGGTAGACAAGTACACAAGTACACACGGAACACGAAGTACGCAATACGCAGTACAAACTACAAAACTATGCAACTACCAAACTACCCAACTATTTTTTTCATCACCGAAGGCGAGTTAGACTTGGATGCCTTGCTCGATTCGATCACACTTCCCTCCACAGGCGCGGCGGCGATATTTACGGGAATGGTTCGCGGCGTCACCAGTCGCGGCGATGCGCACGAGACCGTCTACCTCGAGTACGAAGCCTATAAACCGATGGCCGAAGCCAAAATGAAACAGGTTGCGGACGAGATCCGCGCCAAGTGGCCGACCATCGAGGGCATCGCCATCGTCCAGCGCATCGGACGCCTCTATCCGCGCACGCCGACGGTGCTGATCGCCTGCACGTCCGCGCACCGCGATACGGGCGTCTTCGACGCGGCAAGGTATGGGATTGACCGTCTGAAAGAGATCGTCCCGATTTGGAAAAAGGAAGTCGGCCCAAACGGGGAGGAGTGGATCGAGGGCGATTACATCCCGAAGGCGGGGGAGTAACGCTCCGAAAAACCGGCGTGACGCCCCGCCCATCCGAGGGTTATACGTTACGCAAAGACAGCCTGATGGCTGTCCTTTTTGAATCATTGGAGGCATCATGGAAAAAATCGTCATCACAGGCATGGGGACAGTCAATCCGTTGGGATTAACCGTTTCCGAATCCTGGCTGAACGCGGTCAACGGCGTCTCGGGGGTGGGGCCGATTACGCAATTCGACACGAGCGAGTACCTCGTCAAGATCGCCTGCGAAGCAAAGAATTTCAATCCCGAAAATTACATGGACGCGAAGGAAGCGCGCCGCCGCGACCGATACGAACATTTCGCGGCCGCGGCCGTCCAGGAGGCGATGACCCACTCGGGTCTGCGCGTGGCCGAGGAAAACGCCGGACGGATCGGCGTGGTCATCGCCGCGGCCATCGGCGGGCTCAAGTCGCTCGAGGAGGCCATCTTCACCGTCCGCGATTCCAGCCCGCGCCGCGTCAGCCCGTTCCTGATTCCCATGCTCATGCCCAATGGCGCCTCGGGACTGACCGCCATTGACTACGGGATCACAGGCCCGTGTCTCTCCGTCGCTTCGGCCTGCGCTTCGGGCGCGGACGGGATCGGCGCCGCGTGGATGATGCTCCGCAACGGGACGATTGACGCCGCCATGGCGGGCGCGTCGGAAGCGCCGATATGCCGCGCGGGCGTGGCCGCCTTCGACCGCGTCGGAGCGATGTCGCGCCGCAATGACGATTACTCGATGACGCCCCAGCCCTTCGACAAGAATCGCGACGGGTTGGTGATGGGCGAGGGCGCGGCCGTTTTGGTGATGGAGACCGAAAGTCACGCGAAGAAGCGAGGGGCGGCGATCCTCGCCGAACTGGCGGGCTACGCGGCCACCGCCGACGCGTTCCACATCACCGCGCCGCACGAGGAGGGCGCGGGAGGCGCGGCGGCCATCAAACTCGCGTTGGAATCGGCGCGCGTCAACGCGGATGAAGTCGGCTACGTCAACGCGCACGGGACAGGCACGCCGCTCAACGACCTGTCCGAGACGAAGGCCATCAAATCCGCGCTCAGCGCGCAGGCGCATAAAACCCCCGTCTCCTCCACCAAGTCCATGACCGGACACATGATGGGCGCAACGGGCGCGCTCGAAGCCATCTTCTGCGTCCAGGCCATCCGTGAGGGGTTGCTCCCGCCCACCATCCACTACGAAACGCCCGATCCCGATTGCGATCTCGATTACATTCCCAACCAGGCGCGCGAAGCGAAGATCAACGTCGCCATCAGCAACGCCTTTGGGTTTGGCGGGCATAACGCGGTGCTCATTGTAAGGAAGTACAATTGAAAGAGAACAGAGAGTAGATAATCAGTTCACAAGGATTACGAACTACGCAACTACGAAACTATGCAACTATCGAACTATTAAATGATCTCCCCCGATCTTCCCCTCATTGACCTCCACCGCCACCTCGACGGGAACGTGCGTTTGCAGACCGTGATCGAACTCGCGCGCCGGCACAACATCGCGCTCCCCGCCTGGGACGTGGAATCGCTCCGCCCGCACGTGCAGGTCACCGAGCCGAAGCCGGGCATCATGGAGTTCATCGCCAAATTCCACTGGCCGATGGCCGTCCTCGCGGATTACAACGCCTGCCGCCGTGTCGCATACGAAAACATCGAAGACGCGAAGAACGAGGGCATTGACTACATCGAACTGCGCTTCAGCCCGATGTTCATGGCGCAAGCCCACAACCTGAATCCCGACGGCGTGACCGAAGCGGTCGTGGATGGGACGCAGGCGGGCGCGCGTGACTTCGGCCTGCGCGTCAACCTTATCGGGATCATCAGCCGCACCTTCGGCCCCGAAGCCGGCGCGCGCGAACTGGACGCGCTCCTCACCCAACGCGACCGCATCGCCGCCCTCGACCTCGCGGGGGACGAGGCCAACTTCCCAGGCGGACTCTTCCTCGAGCATTTCCGCCGCGCGCGCGACGCCGGCTGGCAGTTCACCGTCCACGCGGGCGAAGCGGACGGCGCGCACAGCATCTGGCAGGCCCTGCGCGAACTGGGGACGAAACGTCTCGGCCACGCCATCCGCGCCGTGGACGACCCGTCCCTGCTCGATACCATGGCCGAAAACAAAATCGGCGTGGAGAGCAACCTCACCAGCAACGTGCAGACCAGTTGCGTTCCCGATTATCCCAGCCACCCGCTGAAAACCTTCCTCGAACGCGGCATCCTCGCCACCATCAACACCGACGATCCTGGCATTTCCGGCATTGACCTGCCCTACGAATACAACGTCGCCGCGCCGAAAGCGGGATTGAGCGACGCGCAGATTCGGCAGGCGCAAGAGAATGCCTTGAAGATATCCTTTTTGTCCGAGGAAGAAAAGGAAAAGTTGTTGGAGAGAAAGCGGGGAAGATAGGTTTGCGAATCGTTCGATTCAATCGCCAAACTAATCCGTCATTGCGAGGAGGGTGGTCTTGCCGACGAAGCAATCTAAATGCAGCGGTAGAGATTGCTTCGCAACAACCGCTCGCAATGACGAAGCAACAGGATTATTTCCACCCATACTCCCCTCTCAATGGCACAAACGCCACACCGAGACTCGACCTGCATTTAAATTCCCCATTTTCTTTCCGCCAGATTTCCAATTCCTGATAGCCGCGTCCGCCCACGGGCAATACAAGCCTCCCCCCCTCCGCGAGTTGATCGAGCAACGCTCGCGGCGCGGACGGGGCCGCGGCAGTGACGAGAATCCCGTCGTAGGGCGCGGCATCTGCCCAGCCGAGGGAACCGTCCGCGAGATGGCAATGAACATTGGCGCAACCCAACTCGGACAAAACCTTTTCCGCTTGCGCGAACAATTCGGGGATCATTTCCACCGTATGGACTTCCGCGGCGAGATAGGAAAGGATGGCGGCCTGGTAGCCCGAACCCGTCCCTACCTCGAGCACGCGCTCGGAGCCGGTCAACTCCAGCAGATGGGTCATGAACGCGACAATGTATGGCTGCGAGATGGTTTGTCCATAGCCGATGGGGAGAGGGCCGTCGGCGTAGGCGTGATGGCGGTATTCTTCGGGGACGAACAAATGCCTCGGAACAGCCTCGAAAGCGGATAGAAGGCGCGGGTCGCGCAGTCCGCGCCCTGCGATCTGCCGCCGCGCCATTTCGCTTCGATTTGATTCGTACGCGTCCATTGGATTCGGAATCCAGAGGTTCCGCCTGGATTATAGCAAGTATCCGCAGGAAGAACCTGCGGATTCCGCCTGCAATTTCCACAGAAGCCGGGTTTCCGATTGAGTTTATGGTACACTTGTTCTATGACTTCCATGGTTGCCATAGACATCGAAACGACCGGACTGGACGAAAACCGCGATGCGATCATCGAGATCGGCGCGGTTCGTTTTAACGGGAAACGCGTGGAGAGGGAATTTTCCACGTTGATCAATCCCCAGCGTCACATCCCCGAATTCATCACGGGACTCACGCGCATTGACGATTCGATGGTGCGAAACGCGCCGCGCCTCGCGGACA
>DAOUMJ010000014.1:0-11169 GCA_034411715.1 Anaerolineales bacterium
CCCCCGCCTGTCCCGCCTGCCTCGCCGACGGTCTCCGATTCCGGCGAACGGGGAATTTCATCTTCCGGGCCCGTTGCCCTTTCCGGTTCCCCCGAAGGCGTTGTCGTGGAAGGCTCGCCCGGCTCGACCTGGAAGATCTTTTTGACCAACTTCCACAAACGCTCGATCGGTTCGAGCAGACCTTCCCCTTCTGGTTGCGGTGGGCTGACCGGCTCGTCCACCGTGATCCGCTTGCGGGCCAGACCGCCCTCCGAATCCGGCGCCGTGCCGGACGGTTCGCCGGAACGAGGTTTGGCCTCCCCGCCGTCGGGCGGCCGCATCCCCTCATCGGGCTTCCTCGCGGATTTCTCACATTCCGCAACACATTCATCCATCAGGAGCAGCAACCGGCGAATTTCCTCCAGCATTTCCTTTGCCTTGTCCAGTTCGTCGTTGGCAAGATGCACCTGCCGCCCCAGTTCATCGTAGCGGCGGCGAAGTTCAGGCCAGCCGTAGCGCAAGGCTTCGCAGCGTTCGCGCGCCCGCTCCAGTTCGCGCAGATCCTGGCGCGGACGCTCGGCCTTTTTCAGGCACTCTTCCAGTTCCTTATCCAATTGCTCGATCTCGCCTCCCAATTTATCGAGTTCCGCTTTTCTCTTCTTGAGTTCCCCGTCCAGTTCCTGCTTTTTCTGAAGGCAGGCCTGCAATCGCCGCCCATGTTCGGCCTGCATGGTAATTAGCTCGGCCGGCCGGGGATTTTTGGGGGTTTCCCCAAACCACGCGCCCGGCGAGCGGACATTGCCAACGTGCGGCTCGCCCTGCTCATCGAAACGATCGTTCTTGTTATCCTGAATTCCCAATAGATGTGCGAGGTTATGAAGGATATGCCGGCCGGGTCTCATCTGCGCGAATTGATCGCTGTTGACGGCGGCTATATTAGTCGTCGGGTCTGCCAAACCGGTATAGGTCATGCCCAACACGCTGCGCGGCTCCCCGGCGGGCGGCTGGATGTCGTCCGTGAATACCAACACCGGCATGCCAACGCTTCCGTAACTCCCGCCAATGACTTTGAGTTGGCCGAGATTCAGGATGATTCCAACATCAACGATCGTGGGTTGGACGTATTCAAATTCCACATTTATCCCATACCGCCTTTGCAGGATTTCCCTGGCGGCCTTAAGATGCTCGTCCAAACGGTGTTGAACAACCCTGCTTTGTTCCACCGTCCGGTCGGGACGGGTGTAATCGTAGATGCTCCCTTTGGCGATCAGAATCCGGATGGGCAAGTATTGACCCTTGTCCGCGCGGTCGAGAATGTTGAACAGCGCCTGGATTTTTTGGAAGGCCGCCTGCTTTTCCTTGCGTTCCCGGCGTTTCTCTCCCAACTTCTTCGCGATGGGCGCGCAGGGTCCCTTCAACGCTTTCTGGCGGGCGATCCATTTTTCCGCTTTCACGCGGACTTCATCCAGCCCTTTGAGGAATTCATCAACCAATCGCCCCACCTTCTTTGCATCCGGCTCGCCCGACACAAGCGGCTCAAGGGATATGACCAGGTCGAGATACATCACTTTTAGTGTTTGACGGTCTTTCTCCTCCAGCGGGTAATCCTGCGCGTTTTCCTTGAACCAGAGCAGTTTTTCTTTGATCTTCGCAAAATCGCAGCCGCATTTTTGCAGCCGCTCCGGTAATTTACGCGCTTCCAAAAACTCCGCCCAAAGATCGGATTTTTCCTCGTTCATCTGCCTGCCTCCTCGTTGGCGCTCCCTCTGCGCGCCTCGCCCAAATAAAAACCAGCCATCCTTCCCACAAGACGGCCGGTTTCCGCATGCGTTGCTCCATTTTCACTACAAAGAGCGCAAACTGCGGATCATGCTTCGATGCAGGTTTCATTGCCCTTGTTCCCCCAGGCCGCCATGACAGCGGTTCGTAACGAAAATGTCCTTGTGCATTATAGCACAACCAAGAAGTGTTCCCAGCGCGGTACAATTGCCGCATGAGCGTCATCCTGGCAGAACGGGCCGCCTCCACCGGTCAAACCATCCAGATCGCGCGGGGCGACATCACCATCGAAACCGTGGATGCCATCGTCAACGCGGCCAACGATCATCTCCAGCACGGAGGCGGCGTGGCGTGGGCCATCGTCAAACGCGGCGGGGACGTGATTCAGGACGAAAGCGACGCGTGGATTCGCGCGCACGGCCTCGTCTCCCACTCGCGTCCCGCCTGGACCTCGGGCGGGCGCCTGCCTGCGAGATTCGTGATCCACGCTGTGGGCCCGGTCTGGGGCGATGGCGATGAGGATCGCAAACTTGCCGACGCGATAACAGGGTCGTTGCGCGTGGCTGAAGAGTTGAAGTGTTCCTCGATTGCCATGCCCGCCATTTCGACGGGCATCTTCGGCTTTCCAAAAGACCGCGCGGCGAAAGTCATCTTCAAGGCGATTGAGGATTTTTTTTCAAACAATGCTTCTGGTTTGAATTTGGTGAAATTGGTTTTGTGGGACGATGAAACAGTGAAGGTATTTTTGTCGAATTGGGCTGTCTCATAAGGCTATAGTATTACTCCGCGAAAACTATGCCAACCGCGAAGATTTTGCGTCAGTACCGCAAGATTTATCTTGCCAGCGCGGCGCAAAATGAATTTTGCGGTACTGGCTGCGCTATAGTATTACTCCGTGAAAATTACGCTGGCCGCGAAGGTTTTGCCTCAGTACCGCAAGATTTATCTTGCCCGCCCAGGCGCAAAATGAATTTCCCCGGCACTCCCTGGCACCGCCCGCCAGGGCAGGTGTGCACGCCACATCGTCCCGACACCGCACCTGCGGTGGGTGCAGGTGTGTCCTTCGGGAGGGCAAGTGTGCGGTACGAACCGCGCTATATCATCCCTTCGGGATTTTGTCTCCCGATCGGTTGGCCGTTACAATCATGGCATCCCTTCGGGATTGGCAAGCCGATAACAGTCAAATCATCCGTTTCCATGATCACTTCTGCGCAAAATTCCAAGATTAAACTCGTTCGCGCCCTGATGGATCGCGCTAAAGAGCGGCGCGAAGCGGGCGCGTTTGTGGTCGAGGGAGTCCGGTTGGTCGAGGAGGCGGTAAATAGTAATTGGGTAATTCGATTTGTGCTGTATGACGAGACGTTGAGCGAGCGCGGCAAGTCGAACGTCGAAAGTCTAAGGTCGCGCGGCGTGGAGTTCGACGAAATCTCTCCCAGCCTGATGAGATCCCTGAGCGACACAGAAACCTCGCAAGGCATCCTCGCGGTCCTCAACCTATCTCCCATCCCCTATCCCGCATCCCCAAGTTTCCTCCTCATCCCCGACACTATCCGCGACCCGGGAAACCTCGGCGCGTTGATCCGCTCTGCAGACGCGGCCGGCGTGGACGCGATTCTGATTCCACCCGAAACGACCGATCCATTCGCGCCGAAGGTCGTCCGCGCGGGAATGGGCGCGCATTTTCGGCTGCCAATCCACGCGATGGGGTGGGGGGAGATCGAGCAGTCGCTGGCAGGGAGTGCGCGGCACCCAACCCGCCAGGCGCGATGCATCCGCGTATCCAGGTCATGTTGGCGGATATGGAGGGGGATTCGTGCTGGGAGGTGGATTTACGCCAACCTTTGGCGTTGATTGTAGGAGGCGAGGCGGAAGGCGCAAGCGAGGAGGCGCGCAAGTTGGCGAGTCGAAAAATCCGAATCCTAATGGCGGGGAAGGCCGAATCTCTCAACGCGGCAATAGCGGGGTCCGTGTTGATGTTCGAGGTATTCAGGCAGAGAGAAAAAGTTGATCAAGCCCCCGAAAAAGAACACAGAACAGACCCAAATCGAAGTCCCGGGCAAGTCGAATGACCTGGGATGAGCAGGGGTTAAAAAACGGGACGGCGCTTCGAAGCGCCGTCCCATTATGCGCGCCAATAACTATTTCACTGGAGTCGCCCGCAATCTACGCGTCAAAAAGATGACAATCACCAGCGCCATGGCCATCACCGCCAGCCCCGGCGCGCCCACGTCGTCAATGAAGCCGGTGTTGGGCAGCTGCGTGACGGTCGGCAGGGCGGTCACCGTCAACTGGGCTTGCGCGGCCTGGGTGAGCGCGGCGGCTACCGTGGCCGTTTGCGGGTCCTCTGGAGCGAGCGTGGGAGTGCCCTGCTCGAAAACCGGCGTGAGGGTCGGCTCCAGCGTGGTGGTGGCGGAAGGCACCTGCGAAAGCATCTCTGAGAGAGCCTTCTGCGTCAACCCCTGGTTGACCTGCAAATTCTGCGCCACCAGCGTGGCCTGCTGGGCGTCGCGCGCAGCCGTCTGGCGCGGCAGGAAATACAAACCATAGACGGCCAGGCAGACGATGGACAGGAACACGATCCCGCCCAAAATGGCGGCCGCGATCAAAAAGGTCTTATTCCCCGATTCTTCCGGGGGGGCCTCTTCGTCCATGGTGGTCAGATCATCGCCTTCGTACATGGGTCACTCTCCTCATCGCTCGATGCTGTTCGAATGATAGCACAATTATCCCACAACTTCCAAATTTGCCAGAGGGACGAGAATCTCCTCGCCGTTCTCCAGCCGCATGTCGGCGGCGGGGGCGCGCAGGCCGCTGGGCAGGGTGGATAGCCCCGGGCGCAGGCGCACGAGCGAGGCGATCATCCCAAAGTTCGGCGCGGCGCGCAGGCGCACCTGCTGGCCGGGCGCGAAGGTCTCCACATCGTTGGGCGGCGCGGGTTCCGCGGCAACCGGCAGGGGGATGATGACTTCCGGGCGCGCCCCGCTATATCGGTCGAACGTCTCGGCGTTCACGGTGGCTTCGCGTTTGGCGCTGGTGGTCAACAGGCGGTAGGCGGCGGAGTTCATCGGCAGTTTGCCGAAGCCGTCCATCACCAGGATGGGATAACGCATTTGCGTCGCCAGCGATATCAGGGAGGGGGACATGCTCGACAGGATCAGCCCGCGCACGTGCAATTCGGCCGCGGCGCGCAGCGTATCGGCATCGCGAACCATACCGGCCAGGATGACCGAACCGCGCAGGCTCACGTCCAGCCGCCCGGCTTCGAGGACCGAATCGGGCTTTTCCATCAGGTTGACCAGCAGGCCGGTTTCGATGCGCCCGTTGCCCCACACGCCCTGGATGAGCGCGCCCGCCGTCTGGATGACTACGCCGCGCTCCGGGACGATGCGCGTTACCAGCCCGGGCAGGCCGGCGCGCAATTTCACGTCCACATCGCCGACTTCGATCAGGACGCGCCCGCTGCCCACCACCACCACGCGTCCATCGCGCGGGGCGCGCGCCTCGCGCGGAAACAAGCCGCGTCCGCTGGCGATCAGGGCATTCGCCGCCAGTTCGTCGCCCTCCTTGCAGCGGATCAGGCGGTCGGCCGCGGCGGCGGAGACACCCAACCTGCGCGCCACATCCAGCAGCGCGTGTTCGCGCGCCCAGCGCGCCTCGGCCACCACGTCGTTCGCGGCAACGCGCTGGTTGAGCCGCACGTTGACCACGCCCGGCACGGGCAGGAGACGTTCCCGTTGAATGGTGGTAAGCGCGAGGATGTGTGTGACCGGTGCAAGCATCGCCTAGCCTCCCAGCATCCACAGCCATTTTTTGAAGAGTTCGCGGCGGCGCACCGCGTCGGACGGCAAGTGCAGCGGGCGGCCGCGCGCATCAATGACCACGCCCAGCGCGCCGCCGTTGACCGTGACGGTTTGAGCGCGCCCGGGGCCGAAACCGGCGTCGGCGCGATGCAGGGGCCGCAGCGAAAGGCGCGCCGCCTGTCCGAGCGGCAGCGGCAGAACCTCCAGCGAGCCTTGTTTGACTTCGATGCGCGCCTCGCTTCGATCGGCATACAGCAGGCGCGCTTGCAAAACGGGTGTTCCGTAGGAGGCCTTGCCGACCACGGACACTGTGGTACCCAGGTTTTGGAACGCGCCGGATTCCAGCACCTGCACCGGCAGGAGGTTGTTCTGCTCGGCGGCCGCGCCCAGCAGGGGGAGCAGGTTGTTGCGGTCGAGCATGAATTGGGTTACGCCCACCGGCTGGACGGCATCCAGCAACAGGAGCAGGTTCTGGCCGGGCGTGGAGCTGTCGGTCAGCGCGGCGCCGCTGGCAAGGATGATTTCGAAGAACGGCAGGAGGTCCGGGCGCGAGGAACGCGCCCCGGGCGGGAAGTCGCGCCGGGCGGCGCGCAGGGCCAGGTGCAGGCACTGGCGCGCCACCGCCTGCGCGATGGCGCGATCTTCGGGCGTGGCAGGCAAAATGGAGGGGTGGAGGGATTTTTGGAAGAGGTAATCGCGCACGGCGTTCTGGTGAATGTCCAGCGGAAGCCAGCGCAGGAGGTCCTCCAGTTCCACCGTTTGCAGGAGCGCGGCCAGGTTTTCCCCCAGCCCAAACTGCGGGTAGGCGCGCAGACTGAGTTCGTCGCAATATCCCGCCGCAACGCTGGCCGCCGAAGCGCCGAGCCCCACCCCCAGCACGCCGCCCGAGGGGCCGGTCATCTGGCTGAGAAAGCGGATCATGCGCCCGGCGGCGTAAGCCGTGGGCAGCAGGTGGCCGTTCGACCAGGCCTCCAGTTCTTCCACGCCGTGAATCTGTCCCTTGCGGATGGAGGCGACGGCATGCGCCAGTTCGCGCGCCGCCGGGTCCAGGTCTTCGGTTTCGAGCGAGGGGCGCACGTTCGGGCTGAAGTGCAGGCTGGAGGTCAGGCCGCCCATCAGTTTTTTTGCATCGTCCGCCAGGCTGTTGTTGCCCGCAAATAGAACCGCCGGGCGCTGGCCGGGCGGCATCAGGTAGCAGGCCAGCCCCACCGTATCGAGCATTTTTTGCGCCGACCGCGAGGCGCCGCCGTCGGTGCCGCCGGTCAGCACAATCAGTTCCGGGCGGGCGCGTAACAGGGCGTCTATCTGCTCCTCGGGGCGGCGGTGGTCGGTCAGGTCGAGACGTTCCACGATGCGGCTGTAGGTGGTCTCCGCGAGGCGGCGGGCCGATTCGAGCGAGACCTCCGGAAGCAGGCCGACGATGGCGGTTCGGAGGGACGGCCCGGCCGAGAGCGTGGCCGCCACCGAGTCCACGCCCGAACCGTCGGCCTGGGTGGGGACGATGAGGCGGCGGTCCTTGTCGAGAAAGACGCGCCCCGTGACGGCCTGGATGCCTTCGATGGCCTCGCGCACGCCCAGACCGATGTCTTTGAACGGCGCTTCGGCCGTGCTGGGCGCCTGCCCGATAGCCACGAAGCGATAGACGCCTTCCACCACGTCGAACAACACGACGCGTGTGGTGGTCGCGCCCACGTCCACCGCCAGCAGGGAATTGCCTTCAACCAATGAGACCGGCATAAATCAAAATCCAAAAACAGAGAGCAGGGAATGAACGCGCTCGACCAGGGCCGCCAGCGCCGCGGCGTACACGCCCGCGAACAGCGCCCCGAGGGTGAGCGCCACGAACAACTTCCCAAGCCAGGCCAGGGCCTCCACCAGAAAGTTGCGTTTGATGGAACCATCGTCCCTGCGGCGCGCGCCGAAGTGGAAATAGGCCAGTGTGCCGACTGTGCCAGCCAGCATCACCGCGCCGTTGAAGAGGGAGGTGAGCGGGTCTGAGGCATTACGCCAGTCGAACGGCGCGACAGCCGCGCCACCCTGCGGGAGGATCGTCCCCAGGATGGCGCCGCCGATGGCCGCCGCTGCGCCCGCGCCGACCAGGTAGCCCACCGCCGGGCCGCCCAGCCAGCCGAGGCGCGGCGAGATCTTCATCAGCAGGAGCGCGCCCAGTACGAAGGGAACGAGCAGCAGGCCGCGCTCCAGCATCGGCGCGCTGACCAGCGGGATGAGCAGGTACGGCCAGACGACCCGGTAGATCGCCACAACCGCCACGTAGCCCGCGGAGACGCCCACAAAGATATGCACGGCAAATCGAAACAGCGCGTTATCGCCGATGAGGTAACTCAACACCATGAGCGTGAGCAAAAAACCGACCAGTCCGTTAACGAAGTCGGGCGTCATGTCAGGCCTCTTCCAATCCCCGGCGGCGGGCGCGCGCCCCGGCGATGAAGTTCCACAGGCTGCCGACGACCATCGCCAGGCTGGCGAGCAACAGGGCGAAATTGTAGGCGTCCCAATAACGGCGCGCCGCGCCGCCCGACCCGGCGGAAGCCTCGAAAGCCGCGCCGCTGTGCAGCCCGCTCACCAGCCCGTTCACCTGCCCGGAGAGCAGGTAGGGCTGGATCATGGGCGCGGCCTGCGCGCTGGAAATCACCAGCAGGGGGCGTCCCTCGCGTTGGGTTTCGGTCTGCTCCACCCAGGCGCGGGCCGACGCGGCCTGGTCGGTAAGCAGGATCACGGCCGCGAAGTCCGCAAAACGATGCGCGCCCTGCGCGGCGGGCGATTCCCATTGCGAAGAGGGAATGGCCGCGCGCGGGTTCTCTGCAAAGGAAAGGATGCCCGTTTCCCCGCCGGGCAGGTAGCCCAGATTAGCGTAATCCCGCTCGGGCAGGTAATTGTGCCGCGCTTGCGTGCGCGCCAAAAAGCGTTCGGCCAGCGCCGCGCCGGTGGGGGAGGTCGAAAGGATGGTCAGGCGCGGGGAACGGAGACCCAGCAGACGGTCCACGAAGGAGGCGGCCGCGGCTTCCAATTCGCCGGCCAGCGCGGGTTCGTAGTCGAAGATCATCAGAACCGGCGCGCCCTGCGGCAGGGCATCCAGCGCGGGCAGGGCCAGCGCGCTTTCGGGGGGGAGCGCGGCCGGGAGCGGCACGCTTTGCGAACCGCTCAGCAGGGAAAATGCAACCAGCAGGATCAGCGTGGCCGAGATCGCCCAGCGCAGGATTCGCTGTGTGGCGAGCGCCCCGCCGCCGCGGATGGGCTCGGCCTGCGTTTCGGCGGTCAGCAGTTGCTCGAGCAGCGCGGCGTTGGCCTGCTGGCTCTCGCTGACCTGCAAACGGATGGCCTGGGTTTTGGGCTTGCCGGGCTGGATGAGTTCGCCCCCCAGCGGCAGAACGCCGCGCAGCCCGGCCAGCGGGCCGCTTTCCTCCTGCGGCCCTTCCACCGGCGGGGGAGCAACCTCCGCCTCGGGCAGCACGGTTTCCACGGGACGCATGGCCTGCACCCACGAGGGCAGTTCGGCCGGCGCAATCGCCTCCGGCGGGGGGCCTTCCTGCGGCGCGGATTGCTGTTCGGCCGGCGCGATGTTCGAAAGCCAGCCGGGCATTTCGATGGAGAACAGTTCGTCGGCCTGACCGCCCTCCTCCGTTTCCAGGCCGGGGACGAAGGCCGCCTCGCGCGGGACCTCGGGCGCGGTTTCGGGTTCTTCGGCCGGCAACTCGGCCGGGGCCTCCGCCTCGCGGAAAGCGGCCATCCAACCGGGCAGGGAAGCCCCGCCCGGCGTTTCTTCTTTTGGCGCGGCGGGTGTTTCGTCGGCGGTTTTCAACCAGTCGGGCAGGTCTATATCCCCGCCAAAGGTTTCTTCCGATGGCGCGGAGGCGGGCGGCGCGGCGGACGCGGCGGCCTCGGCCGTGGCCTTGTCCAGCCAGTCGGTCAGTTCGCCGGTGGAGGGCGGCTGAAGCGCGCCGGTGGGGAAGGGAGAGACCGGCGGCGTTGGCGGCGGCTTGTCCTCCCGGCCGGCGAGCCAGTCGGCCACTTCATCCTTCCCGGCGGCCGGTTGCCCCTCCGTCCCGCGCATCCAGGCGGGCAGGGATTCGTCGCCTTCCGGCGCGGATGGGACGACGGGGGCCTCGCCGGGTTCTTCCTCTTCCTCCTCCCAGCGGATCTCCTGCCGCCGCGGGAAGGGTTGTTCGTCTCTTTCCGTCTTGCCCGGCGCGGGGACGGGCGGCGCGCCGCGCATCCATTCGGGAATCTCCTCATCCTGTTCTTCGCGCGAAGCGGATTCGAGCCCGGCCAGCCAGTCGGCCGCCTCCTCTTTCGAGGCGGGGATTTCGGCCGCGGCCTGCGCTTCTTCGGCGGCGGTCTCCTCGTCGCTGCGGCGGGCGGTTTCGCGGGCCTCGCGCAGCCACTTGGGCAGGACGGGTTCCAGTTCGGCGGTGATCTTTTTGGTGGGAATTTCGCCCGGGCGAATGCTCTCGCCGTTCTGCGCCTCGCGCAGGGGCTGATTGCAGAACGAGCAGGCGTCCTGTTCGTCCGAGTTGGGCATGCCGCAGTTGGGACAGAGGATATCGGCCATTATTTCCCCCCGTAGGGACGGTCGAAGGCGAAGAGGGCGCGCAGGCCGGTGGTCAGCGCGCCGAGGGCCACGCCCAGCAAAAGTCCGCGCGCGCCGCCGGCGGTGGGGCCAAAGGCCAGCCAGGGACGCACCCAATCGCTCAAAATGGGGATCTCGCCAAGCAGGGGCAGGGAGATCGAAGCGGCCAGCATGAGCGCCGCGCTCCCCAGAAAGACGAAGGACATCCAATCCGGGCGGCGGCGCAGCAGGCGGATGCTGGCATAGAGGAGCGTGACCGATAGGAGGGCCATCAGCGAGGCTTCCACGGGAATGACGACCGCTTCCAGCGCGGCCTGCATCCAATCATGCGAGGGGCCGACCAGCACACCGATCAGCAGGGTGGAGAGCATCGCCACGAGCAGCGCCACGCTGTAAACCGAACCTTTTTCGCGGCGGCGCACTTTTTGAAAATGAACGCTGAATAGATTTCCAATTCCCACCAGTACGGCGATTCCCGCCAGGATCACCGCCCAATGGATCAGTTCGAGGCGCACCGCCAGGAGCAGCGGGATCGGCAGGAAATAACCGAGCAGGATGATGAGGCCGACCGCAATGGCGATGGCCGCGGGGACGGGGCGGCGCTTCATGGCATTCCCGCCAGTTTCAAGGCCGCGGCCGCCAGCAGCGCGAGGATGATGAGCCAGCGCAAAACATCCTGTGTCTGGAGGCTGGCGCGCTGGGCGGCGTCATGGCCGAGGTAGGCAGGGGCGGCGAACAGTTCCTCGCCCACCAGCGGGTCGGAGGCGGAGGCGAACAGGATGGACTGCGCGGCCGGGTCTGTGGCCGCGGCGATGAGAGTGGAGTTCTCGCGCTCGGAGGCCTCGGCCAGCAGCCCGACTTCCGCGCCGAAGTCGCCGACGACCGCGTCGGTGGAGACTTGTTCCTGGCGGGCGACGGTCATGGCGGCGGCCGCGTAGGAGAATGGGGTCAGTCCGCCGAGGCGTCCGTTTTCGGGCTGGAACAATTCCTCCGCGCCGGCGGACTGGTAGGCGGCCTGCAGGG
>DAOUMJ010000015.1:0-4519 GCA_034411715.1 Anaerolineales bacterium
CTCTTCAGTTTCATGGGCGGCTGGAGCGAATACCTCGTGGCGCGCGTCGTCCTCCAAAAGAACGAAATCTACACCTGGCCCCTCGGCATTTTCACCTACGCCCAGCAGTTCACCGTTTCCTGGGGGCAATTCTCCGCCGCCTCGGTGCTGATTGCCATCCCTGTGATGATCCTGTTCCTGTACTCATCGAAGTGGCTGATCTCGGGCCTGACGCTCGGAAGCGTCAAAGGCTAGGGACGCCGAATTCAGCAGGGCGGTCCGCATGACCGCCCTTTTTTTACGGATGAAAAACATGCGCAACCTGACCATCCTCCTGCTCCTTGCCGCCCTGCTCGCGGGATGCCTGCCCGCTTCATCGCCGACCGAGGGGCCTGTTCCCGCTTCAGACGCGTCTACCCGCTGGTGGGACGACGCGGTCTTCTACGAGATCTTTGTCCGCAGTTTCTACGACAGCGACGGGAACGGCATCGGCGACTTCAACGGCATCATCGAAAAACTCGATTATCTCAACGACGGCGACCCCAACACCGCCACCGACCTGGGCGTGACGGGCATCTGGCTGATGCCCATCTTCTCTTCCCCCTCCTATCACGGCTACGATGTGACGGATTATTACACTGTCAATCCGCAATACGGGACGATGGAGGATTTCAAGAAACTGCTTGCAGAAGCCCACAAACGCGGCATCCGCGTCATCATTGACATGGTGCTGAACCACACCTCGGACCAGCACCCCTGGTTCAAGGAAGCCAAAAAGGATGTCAACTCCAAATATCGCAACTGGTACATCTGGCGCGAGGTGGATCCCCAATACAAAGGCCCGTGGGGACAGCGCGTCTGGCATCCCTCGCTCACCGGCTATTACTACGGCATTTTCGAAGCCTTCATGCCCGACCTGAACTACAACAACCCCGAAGTGACCAGGGAAATGGGCAAGGTCGTCACCTTCTGGCTCGAAGATGTGGGCGTGGATGGCTTTCGCCTGGACGCGGCCAAGCACCTCATCGAGGAGGGCGCAAAGCAGGAGAACTCCGTTTCCACCCACAAATGGTTCATTGATTTTCGTCCCGTCTACAAAGCCGCCAACCCCCAGGCCGTGATCGTTGGTGAGTTCTTCGGCGACAGCCCGCAAACCATCGCCGACTACACCAGCGGCAACCAACTCGATCTGGCCTTCAACTTCCACCTTGCCGAAGCCTTCATCAGTTCCGCCAACACGGGCGCGGCCTCCTACGCCGTCAACGCGCTCAAGATCAGCAACAACATCCTGCCCGAAGCGCAATACGCCCCCTTCCTGACCAATCACGATCAGGATCGCACCATGTCCATGTTGTATGGAGACGTGAACAAGGCAAAGGTCGCCGCCGCGCTCCTGCTGACTGCGCCCGGCGTGCCGTTCATCTACTACGGCGAAGAGATCGGCATGGTCGGCAAGAAGCCCGACGAGAACATCCGCCGCCCGATGCAATGGTCAGGGGAGGCAAATGCCGGTTTTAGCGGAGGCAGGCCCTGGCGTCCGCCCGATGCGGGCTACACCGAGGTCAACGTCGCCGCGCAGACCGAGGATCCCGCCTCGCTCCTGTGGCATTACCGCGCCCTGATCGCCGTCCACAACGCGCACCCGGCCCTGCGTCACGGCGGCCTCGTCCTCCTATCTTCGGGGAATCCTGCGCTGTTCGCCTCACTGCGCGCCAGCGACGACGAAGCCATCCTGGCGCTGATCAACCTCGGCGATCAACCCCTCCGCGACTACAAACTGGATGTGAAGGATGTTCCAGGGAAAACCCTTCTCCCGCTCTTTGGTTTGGATGCGGGCGAACTGCCCCTCTCCGCCCAGCCCATTGACGAACTCGCGCCGTTCGGCATATATCTTTTCCAGATAAAATAACCGCGTACCGCGACATTCATGTCGCCTCTCACGGGAATGCAAGATAATTCTCGCGGCACACATTTCTCATCTACGGAGCCTCATCTATGACCACTCCCGATTGGGTTCAAGACGCCATCTTCTACCAGATCTTCCCCGATCGCTTCGCGCGCAGCAAACGCAACCCGGCCGCCAACCTGCCGTTCGAACCCTGGGACTCGCCCCCCACCGTCCACGGCTTCAAAGGCGGCGATCTCTACGGCGTGGCCGGGAAACTGGATTACCTGGACAACCTCGGCGTCAACGCCATTTACTTGAACCCCATCTTTGCCTCCGCGTCCAATCACCGTTATCACACCTACGATTACTACAACGTGGATCCCCTGCTGGGCGGCAACAATGCCCTGAGGGTATTGCTGGCCGAGGCCCACCAGCGCGGCGTGCGCGTCATCCTCGACGGAGTCTTCAACCACGCCTCGCGCGGATTGTGGCAATTCCACCACGTTCTCGAAACGGGCGCGGCCTCTCCCTACCGTGACTGGTTCCACTTCGACGAGGAACGTCTCAACGGCAAAAAACACTGGGGAGCGTACCCCACCAGGCATGAGGAGGAAACCATCCGGCGCGAGGGCAGTCTCAAGGCCATCGGCTACCAGGGCTGGTGGAATTTGCCCGCCCTGCCCAAATTCAACACCAAGACGCCCGCCGTGCGCGAGTTCCTTTTCAGCGTCGCCGAACATTGGATCAAATTCGGCATTGACGGCTGGCGGCTGGACGTGGCAGCCGAGATTGACGACGACCCCTTCTGGCAGGAATTCCGCCGCCGCGTGCGCGCCATCAATCCCGAAGCCTATATCGTCGGTGAGATCTGGCATGAAGCCCAGCGCTGGCTGCAGGGCGACCAGTTCGACGCCACCATGAATTACCTCGTCACCGCGGCGTCCATGCCGTTCTTTTCAGGGAAGCATCTCGACATGCAGATCGTCAACCAGGCAGGCGGCTACCAGGGACGCGTCCGTGCGGAAATGTCGGCCCACGAATTCGCGAACGAAATGGACCGCCTGCTCCATCTCTACAAACCGGAGATCACCCGCTCCCAACTCAACCTGCTCGGCAGCCACGATACGCCGCGCTTCCTCTCCTGCGCCAGCGGCGACCAGGCCTCGCTGAAATTAGCCTGGCTGTTCATCATGACCATCCCCGGCGCGCCCTGCATCTACTACGGCGACGAAATCGGCCTCGATGGGAATCACGACCCCGACTGCCGCAGGTCCTTCCCCTGGGACGAGACGAAATGGAACCGCGACCTGTTGGACTATCTCAAAGCCGCGATCACCCTGCGGAAGAGCCGCCCCTCGCTTCGCCGCGGGACATTCGAGCGGCTCTGGTCTGCGGACGGGGTTTACGCCTTTGGGCGCGCGCTGGAGGGCGAGTCGCTCGTGGCGGCGTTCAACGCGTCCGAAGAGCCGCGCCGGATCGAGGTCCGGAGAGAGGCGGGAAAGAAACCCAGGGCGTTGTTCGGCCATCCGTCGGATATCGAATCCAATCATGGAAAACTCCGATTCGTCGTCCCCGCTCAGAGCGGTGTGGTATTGGAATGATCCTCTGAACGAGAGCACAGACACAGGACGAGTGCGCCTCGTCCTGTGTCGTTTAAGGCCGAATACGCCCTTCGAAAGTATCCTTGTAACAGAGCAATCACGCATCATAATCGCATCGAAACTCGACAATTTGTGTTTTATTTATCGTTGGGAAGGGGCGTTTTACCGATGAATGAAACGATGAAGCAATTCAGGCTGCGGTTTTTCAGGAGGCCACATGACCGACACGGAAAAACTCATCAACATGCTTCGAAGCGCAAAGGCGGGCGAGAGATATGATGCCTGCGAACTTTTGCGCGTTGCGCCTGACATTCCATCCGAAGCGATCGAGGCGCTTCAACATGCCGCCAACGATTCGGACGCGACCGTTGCCGATGCCGCCCGGCGCGCGCTTGTTGTTCACCTGGCTCCTATAACAGGCAGGAAAGTTGAACAGGACCGCCAGCCTGCTTCTTCCAAACGAGATCCGCAAATCGAGAGGGCGCTCAAGGCGTATGGGTGGCTGTGGCGCTCGCCGCTTCTGACCATCCCCACGCTGTTCGTTGTCTCCCTTCTCTTTGAGACAGTCGTTATTGGCTTGGTGTTTTCCGCGCTCTGGCATTTGCTTCTGCTTCGCTACGTGAACGATGAAACCAGCAGTTTCGTCCGCTGGCATGGTCGTCAGGCGTTGATGCTGGCGGGGATTCGGACGGCCATTCCGCTCCTTTTTGTCTTCGCATACGGGGAATATGTTCTCTTCAACTCGGCGGGGCCGTTCCTCTTTCTGCTGGCGGCGTATGCCATCGGCAACAATTGGGGGCGCAACCAGGTTCTGCGCGGCGATTGCTGGTTGATGCGCTGGAGGGGAGAGGGCGCGGATTTGCCTTTGACAACCGAAAGTGAAAAAGCGGATAGGGCAGGCGCGGCGGTGACAGCCGAAGCAATGACAGGGATGTCATCCAGCCCTGTTGGCACACAGGAACAGAAAGCCGCGCTCGACCATATCTTGATGGAATTGCAGAGCGATGATCACGCGCGCCAGGCGCAGGCCATTCGCAAACTCAGCGCGTTG
>DAOUMJ010000016.1:0-3761 GCA_034411715.1 Anaerolineales bacterium
CCCGAAACCTACGAAGAATTATGGCATACCATCGCCGCAGGCCGCATCTGGCGCGGCGAACTCGTCAACTGCAAAAAGAACGGTGAAATCTTCTGGGAACACTCTGTCATCGCCCCGATTTTCGACAATGAAGGCGAGACGACGCACTACGTCGCCGTGAAGGAGGACATCACCGAGCGCGTCCACGCCGAGCAGGCCCTGCGCGAAAGCGAAAAACAATATCGCGATCTCTTCGACCTCGAATCGGACGCCCTCTTCATCATCCGAAATTCCGACGGCAGAATCCTGGAAGCCAACACCGCCGCTTCGCAGTTGTACGGCTTCACCCGCGAAGAACTGCTGGCGAAACACAATACCGAACTTTCCGCCGAGCCGGAAGCCACGCAAAAAGCCACCAACTCTCCCGCCCCATCGGATGTCATCGTGAAAATCCCCCTGCGCTGGCACCGCAAAAAGGACGGCGCCCGTTTCCCCGTCGGCATCACGGCGCGCTTCGTCTCGTGGAAGGGCGAATCGGTCCACATCGCCGCCATCCGCGACATCACCGAGCAATACCAGATCGAGCAGGAACTCGTCCACCTCGCCGTCACGGACGCACTGACGGGATTGCCCAACCGCAGGCATTTCCTCTCCCAGGCCGAGCAGATGTTCGCCCGCGCCAACCAGCCGCCCTATAGCCTGGCGCTGATGATGCTGGATATTGACCACTTCAAAAACATCAATGATCAGTTCGGTCATGCGGCAGGGGATGCGGCCCTGCAACAAACCGCGCACATTTTGGGCAAACACCTGCGCTCGAACGACCTGCTGGCAAGGATGGGCGGAGAGGAATTCGCCATCCTCCTGCCTCGGGCCGGGAGGGCTGAAGCCGCGCACATCGGGGGACGGCTGTGCGAAACCCTGTCTTCAACCGTCATTCGCGTCTTGGAATATGACATCCGCCTGACCATCAGCATCGGCGTGGTCGCGCTGGACGAATCCGTCCACACCCTGGACGAGTTGCTCCGCCGCGCCGACCAGGCGCTGTACAAGGCAAAGGAAGCGGGGAGAAATTGTTGTGAAGTTTGGACCGGACAATAAAACCAGAAATCCCGGTTTCCCGCCAGCAGTACAATTGCCTCATGCAAATCATTCATCTCGACGACCACCTCCTCGTCCTCGACAAGCCCGCCGGCCTGCCCGTCCTCTCCGATGGATGGGATGCTTCGCGAAACGCTCCCTGCCTCGTGAAAATGCTCGAAGCAGAATACGGCAAGATCTGGATCGTCCACCGCCTCGACAAATTTACCAGCGGCGTCATCGTCTTTGCGCGCACGGCGGAAGCGCATCGCGCGCTGAACATTCAATTCGAGAAACATCAGGTGAAGAAAATCTATCACGCGCTCGCGGCGGGCAACCCAAAATGGGAGGAGCATACTGCGCGTCACCCCCTGAGCGCAAACGTGGGACACAAGCATCGCACCATCGTGGATAACCGCGTGGGCAAGCCATCTGTGACGCACTTCCGCGTGTTGAAGCGCTTCGATGGATTCTGCCTGCTGGAAGCGATTCCCGAAACGGGACGGACGCACCAGGTGCGCGTCCACGCCGCGGAATTGGGACATCCGCTTTTGGGGGATTCGCTGTATGGTTCGTCTGTGGAGCGGGGTGGTATCCCGCCGAGGCGTGCGGAATATCATTCCACCCCACAAATTTCCCGCCTCGCCCTGCACGCCCGCTCGCTGACGTTCAGCCATCCCGCCAGCGGGGAGTCGGTCACTTTTGAAGCAGAATACCCTGAAGATTTCAAATCCGCCCTCGAATAACAAAACCTGTCTACCTGTGTACTTGTGTACTTTACCCCCGCACGAACGGATTGAATCGCTTCTCCTCCCCCACCGTCGTTTCGGGGCCGTGGCCGGAGAGCAGGCGCGTCTCATCGGGGAGGGTGTAAATCTGCTCACGGATGCTTTTTTCGAGCGCGTCCCAATCGCCGCCAGGGAAATCGATGCGGCCAACCGACCCCGCAAAGATTAAATCGCCGCAAAAGCATGTCTTCTCCGCGGCGCAATAGAGAACGCAATGGCCGGGCGTGTGACCGGGCGTGAAACGGACTTCGAACTGCGCGCTCCCCAATCGCAGCATCTGTCCGTGCGTGAAATCAATCGTCGGCTCGGGGCCGGGGTCAATTTTGAATCCGAAGAGCGCGCCGCCGCCTCCCGCGCGCCAGAGGACGTGGTCGTTGGGATGGAGCGCGACGAGGGGCAGGGGGTTCAACGCGTCGGCGATCTCCGCCGCGCCCCCGATGTGGTCGAAGTGCGCGTGGGTGTACCATAGGTGGGCGACGCGCCAGCCGCGCCTCCGCGCCTCCGCGAGGATCAACTTCCCGTCCCAGGCGGGATCGAGGACGGCCGCGTCCCCCGAAGCGGGGTCGGCGATCAGGTAGGCGTTGGTCTGCGCGGGACCGAGGGTGAAGGAGACGATTTCGAGCATGGGGAGTTCCAGTGATTAGTGTTCAGTGATCGTGATCAGTTTTCAGTCATTGATTACCGTGGTCAGACGTGTGTACCTGTGTACTTCATTGCAACGCCTCAACGTCCCCGTAGAGGATGAAATTGATGACGAGATTATT
Organism: Anaerolineales bacterium; assembly: GCA_034411715.1. Taxonomy (GTDB): domain Bacteria; phylum Chloroflexota; class Anaerolineae; order Anaerolineales; family Villigracilaceae; genus Denitrolinea. The sequence continues at coordinate 2,612 of DAOUMJ010000016.1, forward strand.
CGTCAGCCACTCGATGGGGGCGAGGTCGTCGGTGAACACCAGGGTGGTTTCGTAGCCGGGTTGGAGGTTCGTGTAGCCGGATTGGAGCGTTTGCAAGAGCAGGGGGGGAACAGTGGGATCGGCGGAGAGACGATTCAAGTTCGCAAAAAAATCTTCGGGGGTGGTCGGCTGCATGGTGGCGTAGATCATGGAATTGAGCGTGCCGGGGATGTCCACGATGTGGATGGAGGGGAAGATGGTCGCGAGGGTGGTGGCCAGGCCGTTGATGAGCGAGCGATCTTCGGGGGCGCGGCCCACGTTGATGGACAGGACCCCGCGCGAGGTCAGGTGCGAAGCGGCCATGGCGAAGAATTCGCGCGTCGTCAAATGCGGGGGGATGTACGGAGGGCGGTAGGCGTCCATCGCGAGGATGTCGTATTGATAGGGGCTTTGCTCGAGGCCATAACGTCCATCGGCGATGTGGACGTGGAGATTGGGCAGGGTCATCGCGAAATATTCGCGGCCGACGCGCGCGATTTCGGGGTCAATCTCCCAGCCGTCAATCGGGATGTCTCCGTAGATCGCGGTGGCCTGGCGGGCGGCCGTCCCCGCCGCGAGGCCGACGATGCCGATGCGCTGAACGTCGGAGGGATTCGTGTCCGCGTTGAAATACGGGGCGGCGAGGAAGAGTTCCCAGGGGCCGCCGTAAAAAAGTTGATCGGGATGATAGATGGAATGGACGCCCTGCCCGTCGTTGAGGCGCAGAAGAGTGTAGCCGTCTTTTTGCAAAACTTGAATGTAATTGTACGCGGACTCGGTTTCGTAGATTTGCCCCTCGGAATTTTTGAGTTTCTGGTTGGCATTGAGGGCGGCGAGCAGCGCGAGGGCGGCGACCATCCAAAGATGGAGGACGGCTTGCCTGCGTCCCCCGTTGAGGGCCATGCCCGCCAGGGCGACGAAGAGAAGGAAGAGGCTGAAGACGAGAAAGGTGCGCGTCGTGCCGATGGTGGGGATGAGAATCAGCACCGGAAGGAACGTGCCGATGAACGAGCCGAGCGTGGAGATGGCGTAGATCCTTCCCGAGACCGCGCCGGCGCGGGCGGGATCGTCCACGCTGAGGCGGATGGCGAAGGGGGAGATCGTGCCGAGCAGGGTGATGGGGACGATGAAG
>DAOUMJ010000017.1:0-18237 GCA_034411715.1 Anaerolineales bacterium
TCGAGACCGACCACGCTCAAGGTCCCGTTGAGAAGCGTGCCGAGGATGGCGCCGAAGAACGCGCCCAGCAAGCCAATCAAAATCCCTTCGAGCAGGAACAGGAAGGTAATCTGATACGGCTTCAATCCCAGCGCTCCGATGATGCCGATTTCGCGCGTGCGCTCGAAGACCGCCATCATCAACAGGTTGAGGATGCCGATGGCCGCGATGCCCAGCATGAAGATGCCGAAGACGTCCATCACGCCGGTCTTCATTTCCAGCGTCTGTTTCAATTCAGGGATGCTGGTCTCCCAACTCTCCACTTCGTACCCGGGCGCGGCGCGGTTGATGGCGTTCATCACGCCCGCCTCCTGCCCGATCTGCTTCAGCGACACCACCACCTCGGTCACCTGTCCGCTCAAACCGAACAGCGACTGCGCCTCGGCAAGGGACATGTAGATGGTGGTCTTCTCCACCGAAGGCACGCCCACGTCGTAGATGCCGACGATGGTCATCGTGCGCTGGCGCGTCTGCTCGTGGCGCGAGTTACCGACCATCGTGATGCGGTCGCCGACTTCCACCTCCATGGCGGTGGCGAGTCCCTGGCCGATGACGATCACGTCGCCGTCGTCCGCGTTCAAGTAGCGTCCTTGCGAAATATTTTTCGCCACCGGCGTGATGAGCGACTCCTTGTCCGTTTCCACGCCGACGATCGAGACGGCGAACGCGCCCTCGCGGTTGGTGACCAGCCCGCCGGTCACGATCCGCTTCGACGCGGCGACCACCTCCGGTTGCGCCTCCGCCGCCTGCACGACTGCATCCGGGTTCTCCAGCGGAAGCAGGGGCTTGCGGCTCGATTTCTCGTTGTAGCCGGGCGCATGCACCTGGATGTTTCCGCCCAACAATTGGATGGCGTTGCCGTAAATGGCTTGCTCGAACCCGACCACCATGCCTTCGTAGAATACCAGCAGGGACATTACCACGCCCATGCCAATGGCGATCAGGAATGTTCTCCGGCGCTGCCGCCAGACATTGCGCCATGCGAGGCGCAGGTAGAGTCTCATGTTCGTTTCTCCTTGTGTTGCCCTGCGAGATAAATCTCGCGTTACTGACGCGTACCGCAACATTCATGTTGCCCTGTGAGATGAATCTCGCGTTACTGATTCGCCACGAACTCAGATTCGGTTTTCCGCAGACCGTATTCCATCACGTACAGCATCTTGTCTATCATTTCCTGCGTCTTCGGGGAGCGCACCCACTTCATGATGTCCTTGTGTTTCATGCCTTCCTGCAAAATGTAATTGCTGATGGCGTTGCTCCACGTTTCCATGATCATCACCGCCAGTTCCACGTCCACGCTGGGGTCCACTTCGCCTTTTTGGATGGCTTGCTGGATCATCGCGCGCAATCCCTGCATGGAGCGTTCGCGGATGTTGGCAAAGTTCTTGTAATACAAACCTTCGCCGAACATCACGCGGCTGATGGCCTGCACCAGGCGCGGGTGGGCGGAGTTGAACTCCATGCCCGTCTTGATCATCCAGCGGAAATACTGGAAGGTGTCCATGTTCATACTCGGCGGATGCTTGTCTTTGAAGTATTCCATCTTTTCGCGTTCCAGCACAGTGAGTAAATACCTGAAAACATCCTGCTTGTCCTCGAAGTACTGGTAGAAACTGCCTTTCGAAATCCCGCTGTTTTCGACGATCCGATTCGTGGAGGCGTTCTCCAGTCCGTACTCGACGAACTCGTCCACGGCGGCGCGGACGATCTTTTCGCGTTTTTCTTCGGGGAGGTTGAAAAAAGTTTGCTTGGGCATAATAAATGACCTGCTGGTCACATGACCAGCAGGTCACATTATAGGCAGAATCCCCTGCCTGTCAAGATGCTTATTATCACCTGCGGCGGATGCAATTCGTTTGTCCCCATGTCGCGCGCCCAAATGGATGCCTGCTTGAATCACCGCCGTATTCGTTGTATAGTAATTGCATGAGATACCGCCTCACCACCCTGTTTGCCGCCCTGGCGTTCCTCGCTCTGATGGGCGCGATCCTTTTTCTGATCGCTGGAACGATCCTTCTCCCCACCGTTTGGCTTTGCCTGGGATTGCGCGCGCTCTTCACGTTCGTGAGCGTCCTCGCCATGTCGGAGGATGTCGCCCGGGAACGGATGAAACCCGGTAAAGGCGCAAAACCCGAACCGGTGTACAACATCGGTACAACCATTGCGTGGATTTCGCACCTTCTCATTGTCCCGCTCGACCTGGGACGGTTCCACTGGAGCGCGGGGTTTCCCGTTTGGCTCACCGGCGCGGGCGCGGTGGCGACGCTTTGTGGATATGGAATGGTAATTTGGGCATTGCGGCACAACGAGTACATGTCCGCGCGAATCCGCATCCAGGAAGACCGCGGGCAACACGTGATCGATACGGGACCCTATGCCGTCATCCGCCATCCAAACTACGCAGGCGGATTCCTCGTCAGTTTATCCAGCGGATTTGTATTTGGGTCGTGGGTATCCATCCCGCCGATGCTGTTGCACGCGGCGCTTTTTATGGTTCGCACGTTACAGGAGGAAAAGGCGTTGAGCGACGAGCTGGAAGGATATTGTGAATATACCGCGCGGGTGCGTTGGCGGTTCCTTCCGGGAATATGGTAATGGGATTGGGATCTCGCTGACGGGTTGTTTCACTACAAACGTCAAGTCGGCTCCTGCCGGACCTCAGCCTGCCGAGGCCTCGAAAAGCCGAATCTCCCCCAAAGCATTTTCACCACCAGCCCCGCCCGCCAAAACGCGACCGCGGCCATGCCGTGCGCGAGAACCGCGAACAGCGGCGGCGCCTCGAAGGTGTAATACGTCCAGCACTGACGCGTCGTCCCCCACAGTTCGAGATAATATCCCAACCCCGCGCCCGCGACAAAGGTCAGGAAAGCGTAGCGGTGATTGGTGGGTGTGAGGATCAGGAATACGCACAACACTAGCGAGAGCCAGGTGTAAGATTTGTCGAAAGTCGGGGCGATGAAAATCAACATCAACGAAATGAAAATTGAAAAGGTGAGCCAATATAAAACTTTGAAGGCGGAGTCCAAAGTCTCCCGACTTTGGACTGAGCCGCGCTCAAAAGTCTGGAGACTTTTGAGTCCGTAATCCAAGAGGCGTGTTATCCTATCTATCGAAAGACTCGCAATCGGCCAGGCGGGGATGATCCACAGCGGCGGACGCTCGGCGGTGTAATAATGCCACAGATTCGTCTGTGTTCCCCAACTCTCGATGGCGAGGCCGCCGAAGACGCCGACGAAGACGATCAGCGCGTCCGTCCTGAGGTCTGCGCGGGCAACGATGGTTAGCGACATGAAGCCGAAGATGCCGAAGAGCAGCCAGTCCAGGTAGCGCCACCATTCGCCGCTCCAGTCAACGTACGAAAGGACTTCCTCCGCCAGCGGCCACCAGATGTAAACGATGAGGAAGATGGTGACGAAGAACCCGCCCAGCAAAATGGACGAGTCGCGCGTCCAGAAGCGCGGGCGGGATGGGGCGGGGGAGTCCATGCGGCGGATTATAGCAGTTCGCCCTACGGACGCTAATTCAGACCATTTTGTCGTATTTCCTTGCATTTTTGCAAGGTCTAAAATACAATGACACCATGAAGAAGGGGATCTCCAATTACCTCAAACGTTTTCGACAAGGAGGCGCAACGTCCAATTCGGAACTTCACGTTTGTCCATCGTATGACCACTTTCGATAAATGGAAAAGGAGAATCGCATGAACAAGTCTTTGCACAAGGTGTTTTCTGCGCTTGTCGTCATCGCGTTGATGCTGGCGGCGACGTCGGTGCAGAGCGCGCAGGCGGCGGGAGGCGGTTCCGGCGCCATCAGCCTGACCGCTTTGGGAAGCGCATATACTCAAAATTTCGACACCCTTGCCACTACAGGAACGACAAACAACCTCACCATCAACGGCTGGTATCTGGACGAAACGGGTTCCAGTTCGAGAAACAATGGATTCTACGCCGCCAGCACCGGCTCGGATACCGCTGGTGATGTGTATAGTTTCGGCGCCAGCGGCAGCACGGAACGCGCCTTTGGGACTCTTTTCAGCGGCACGCTGAATCCCACCATCGGGGCGCAGTTCACGAACAACACGGGCGAAACAGTCACCTCGCTGGATATTTCGTTCACGGGCGAGATGTGGCGCGCGGGCGTAACGAACCGCGGCGCGGCCGACCGTCTCGATTTTCAACTCAGCACGAATGCCACCAGCCTGACGACCGGCGCCTGGGCTGACTACCACAACCTCGATTTCCACAGCCCGAACATCAATGCGACCGCGGGTCCCTTGAATGGCAATTCCGCGCCAAACCAAACACCCGTTAGTTTTTCCATCACGGGTTTGAACATTCCCAATGGTTCCTCCTTCTGGATCCGCTGGAGGGAATTTGACATCAGTCCAGGGGCAGACGACGGCCTGGCGATTGACAATTTCTCGCTAACCCCCAGGATGTTCGACCTGCCCCCGGAAGTCGTCGCCACCTATCCCGCAGACGGCGCGACCGATTTCCCGATCAATGCCAACCTCACGGTCACATTCAGCGAACCGGTGAATGTTACCGCTCCGTGGTTCACGTTTGTCTGTTCAGTGAGCGGGAACGTTGATACTGCCTTCAGCGGCGGTCCGACCACCTTCACCCTCGACCCCGGCATGTCTCTGACTCACGGCGAAACCTGCACACTCACCATTTTGGCCGATCAGGTCAGAGATCAGGATACTAACGATCCTCCGGACGAGATGGAGATCAACTTTACGGTTGGTTTCTCGCCCTTTGATGTCTGCGCCGCACCCTATACGCCAATCTACACCATTCAGGGAGACGGGCTTTACACCCCCATTCCCGGCATCGTCACAACCAAAGGCGTGGTGGTCGGCGATTTCGAAGGGAGCACCGGTCAACAGGGATTCTATCTCCAGGACTTGACGGGTGACGGCGATCCGAATACCTCTGACGGCATCTTCGTCTTCACCGGCAGTTCCAACCTGGTGAGCGTTGGTCAGGCGGTGCGCGTCACTGGTTACGCCCGCGAGCGCTTCAATCAGACCACCATCAACGGCTCGAATAGCAACTCCTCCCCGGTGCCTGCCGCGAACATCATCCAATGCGGAACAGACAGCGTCGCCCCGACCGACGTGTACATGCCCTTCGCCAATCCCGACGACCCCGAACGCTTCGAAGGCATGTACGTCCGCTTCCCGCAGGCGCTGGTCATCGCCGAATACTTCAACTATGACCGCTACGGCGAGATGGTCATTGCCCTGCCGCTGGATGGCGAGACGCGTCCCTTCACTGGGACAGCCATTGACGAACCTGGCTCACCCGCTCTCTGGCGCACCTACCAAAACAGCCTGCGCCGCATCACCCTGGACGATGGGCTGGGCACGCAAAACCCGAGCGTTCTGCGCCACCCGAACGGACTCCCCTTCTCGCTGACGAATCTCTTCCGCGGCGGCGATACGGTGGAGAACACCATCGGCATCCTCGGCTATGACTTCGGCCTCTATCGCATCCAGCCGACGGGTCCCGCGGACTACGCCTCCGTGAACCCGCGTCCGTTATCGCCCGAACCGGTCGGCGGCAGCCTGCGCGTCGCGGCAATGAACGCGCTCAACTACTTCCTCACGGCCGATTACCCCTCGGGCAATCCGCTGGACAACAAGTGCGGTCCCCTGCAGAACGTTGAATGCCGCGGCTGGGACAGCGACCAGGTGAATGAGTTCACGCGCCAGCGCACGAAACTGCTCGCCGCGCTTTCAGGCCTCGATGCCGACATCATCGGTTTGAACGAATTGGAGAATACCCCCGGCGTCGAGCCGCTGGCCGACATCGTGTCTGGACTGCCGGGCTATGCCTACATTGATACCGGCGTCATCGGCACGGACGCGATCCGCGTGGGCATCATCTACCAGTCTGCCAAAGTCGTCCCGGTCGGCGCGTTCCAAATCCTCGATTCCACCGACGACCCGCGCTTCCTCGACACCAAGAATCGCCCGTCATTGGCGCAGACCTTCCAGGACCTTTCCACGGGCGGACGCTTCACGGTGGTCGTCAACCACTTCAAGTCCAAAGGCTCTGCCTGCGATGACGTTGGCGACCCGGATCCTGGCGACGGTCAGGGCAACTGCAACGGGACGCGTACGCTCGCCGCACAGGCGCTGGTGGACTGGCTCGCCACCGACCCAACCGGCAGCGGCGACCCGGACTTCATCATCATGGGCGACCTGAACTCCTACGCCCAGGAAGATCCCATTGACGCCATCAAGGCCGGCCCCGATGATGTCCTCGGCACCGACGATGATTACACCAACCTGATCTACACCTTCCAGGGCCCGTTTGCCTACTCCTACGTGTTCGATGGGCAGTTCGGTTATCTCGATCATGCGCTGGCGAACGCGAGTCTATTCGCCCAAGTCACCGGCGCGGCAGACTGGCACATCAACTCCGACGAGCCAGATGTTTTGGATTACGACACCTCCTTCAAGCCGCCCGCGCAGGATGCGCTTTATGAGGAGAATGCTTATCGCTCCTCGGATCACGACCCGGTGGTGGTCGGACTCAACCTCGTCAACTATCCGCCCGAACTGGGTGACATTACGGTGTCTGCCAATCTGGTGGCTGTTGGGGCAACCGTGGACGCGAGCGTTTCGTTCTCCGATCCCGACAAACTCGACACCCACACCGCCGCCTGGGATTGGGGCGATGGAAACACATCCACCGGTACAGTGACCGAATCCAACGGCGCAGGGACGATCACAGGCGACCATGCCTATTCCACGCCCGGCGTCTACGTTGTCACAGTCACTGTGGATGACGGCTTTGGCACAGACACCGCATTCTACGAGTTCATCGTCGTCTACGATCCCAGCGGCGGATTCGTGACCGGCGGCGGCTGGATTGACTCGCCCGCGGGCGCGTACACTTCCGACCCGTCCCTGGCGGGCAAAGCGACGTTTGGCTTCGTTGCCAAATACCAGAAGGGCGCGAACGTGCCGGTCGGTAACACCGAGTTCCAGTTCAAGGTCGGCAGCCTGAACTTCAAAAGCGCCAGTTACGAATGGCTCGTGGTGGCTGGCTCTAAAGCCCAGTTCAAAGGCGAAGGCACCATCAACGGGGCGGGTTTCTACAAATTCATGATCACCGCCGTGGATGGACAGCCCGACGCCTTCCGCATCAAGATCTGGTACGAGGATGAAAGCGGCGAGCACGTTGTGTACGATAACGGCTCACAGCAACCCATCAGCGGTGGAAGCATCGTCGTCCACAAGTAAGTTCGAAGGGAAGTAAAAGGGAACGCCTCCCCGGTTCAAAACTGGGGAGGTGTTCTGTTTTCCGTTTGCGCGCGGCAAGAAATGGGTTTCTCTGTCAATTCCAGCCCATATTCCGTAAAGAACTTTTTTCGACGCGATTCAATCCCCAATTTTCCTCCTCATACGAATTGACGTTTTTCCCCGCCTCGTCTACACTTCGTCCATGCCTGCTCGCATCTACTCCTGCGCTGTGGTGGGACTCGAAGGCGTCATCGTCGAAGTCGAGGTGGAACCCGCGCAGGGATTTCCCGGTTATGGAAGTTGTCGGCTTGTCCGAGGTGGCACAGGTCTATGGACTTGTGCCGCGCGCTCCTCGCGCTGACGAGAGAATTGGAGCCAACATGAAACGCTGGAATGGATGGGGAAACGTGGATACGGATTACCCCGTGCCGCTCTTCGCCCTCGATTATTTGACCAACCGCCTCGGCCCCCTGGACCCTCAGCCGGACGCCGCCAAAGAGACCGTCCTCGCGGCCGCGCCGGAATCCCGCCTCCCCGCGCACCCGCTGGTGGACGCGTCCGCCGAGGCGCGGCTGGCGCACGCCCGCGGGCAATCCATGCGCGATTGGGCCGACTTGCGCTGCGGCCGCGTGGACACCTTTCCCGACGGCGTGGGATTCCCCGAAAGCGACGAAGATGTACGCGCCCTGTTGAAGTACGCGCGCCAGGCGGGGGCGCGCGTCATCCCCTACGGCGGCGGGACGAGCGTGGTCGGTCACATCACACCCCGTCCGGGCGACGCGCCTGTGCTGACCCTCTCCCTCGAAAAGATGACGCGTCTGCTCCACCTGGATGAGACCAGCCGACTCGCCGCGTTTCAGGCGGGGGTGGCGGGTCCGCAACTGGAAGAACAATTGAAAGCGCGCGGCTACACGCTCGGACACTTCCCGCAATCGTTCGAGTATTCCACGCTGGGCGGCTGGATCGTCACGCGTTCGAGCGGACAGCAATCCTACCGCTACGGCAAGATCGAGAGTCTTTTCGCGGGGGGGATCATGGAAACGCCCCGAGGACGATTGGAGATGAAACCCGTCCCGGCCAGCGCGGCGGGGCCGGATGTGCGCGAGATGGCGCTCGGGTCGGAGGGAAGGCTCGGGGTGTTGACTCAGGCTGAGGTCCGCGTGAGGCGGGCGCCCGAGGCGGAGTCTTTCTTCGGGGTTTTCTTCCCCTCCTTCGAGCAGGGATCGGACGCGGTGCGGGAGATCGTCCAGGATGAAATCCCCGTCTCGATGCTGCGGTTGAGCGATCCGCTCGAAACCGCGACGACTTTGATTTTATCGGGCAAACCCTGGATCGGCCTGGCGGAGCGCGGCCTGCGGATGATCGGCTGCGGCGAGGCGCGCTGCCTGCTGGTGTTCGGCGTGACGGGATCGCGGAGGGCGTTCCATCGCGCCAAAAGGGACGCGGCCGCGCTCTGTCGCAAACAAGGCGGGTTGGTTGTGGGGACGATCGTGGGGCATACGTGGGAGAAGAACCGTTTCCTTGCGCCGTACCTGCGCAACACGTTGTGGGAAAAAGGCGTGGCGATTGACACGCTGGAAACCGCCCTGCCGTGGTCGCAAGTGGGCGCGGCCGCGGCGGCGATCCCGCAAGTGATTGTGGACGCGGCGGCGCGGCACAATGAACGCGTCCTGGCGTTCACGCATCTCTCGCACGTCTATCGCGACGGCGCCAGCGTGTACACCACGTACCTCTTCCGCCGCCCAGCCGATCCCGATGAACTGCTGGCGCGCTGGCAGAGCATGAAACACGATGCCAGTCTCGCCATCCAGCGCTTCGGCGGGACGATCTCGCACCAGCACGGCGTGGGCATGGACCACGCGCCCTACCTGCCTGCCGAAAAGGACGCGCTCGGCATGGACGCCATCCGCGCCCTCTGCAAATCGTTCGATCCCGAGGGGATGATGAACCCCGGGAAGTTGCTGGAGGATTAGCCGTAACACTGTTTAGTTGGCGGCGGAGTGCAAAATCTCCCGATTTTGCGCCGAAGTCGGGAGACTTCAGAATCCTTTTCGTGGTTGTTTAAGCGACCATTCAAAAATAGCCAGGTACTCGCTTCAAGGGCGAGTCGTGATTGTTGTATAATAACCGCATGGCAGCGACAATTCTCGAATTATCCCCGGATACGCTTGCTCAATACCGCCGCGTTGCGTTGAAACGCCAAATCGAGCGATGGGACAAAAATAAACTTCGCGCAGCGCGCGCTTGGGAAATTGCGCAACAGGCCGCAAAAATGTTGCGTGAGCAGTATCATGCAGCGCGGGTGGTTGTATTCGGTTCGCTTGTCCATGAAAATCGTTTTCACGAATGGTCGGATGTTGATATTGCCGCCTGGGGCATCCCCCCCGAGTTGACATTTCGCGCCATGGGCGCGGTGATGGATTTGGATCCAACTTTCGAGATTAACCTGGTGGATGTTAATACGTGCTCATCATCGCTATTGGCTTCCATTGAGCAGGAGGGGAAGGAGTTATGATCGAAAGCTACGTTGTTTTAGCCGGGCGCATTCGCAAAAAATTGGAAGATCTGAAACGATTGAGCGCTCGCGCCCAACGCGCCATAAAAGCAGCGCGGGTCAATTCGCAGGATGCAGACCTGTATCTTGATTCGGCGGCTCTGAATTTGCATGACATCTATTCGGGATTTGAAAGGGTGTTCAAACAAATCGCTGCGACAGTGGATGGAAATGTGCCGTCCGGTCCAGAATGGCATAGGGATTTGTTGGAGCAGATGGGCCTGGATTTGCCTCAGGTCAGGCCGGGCATATTGACGGCGGATAGCATACGAGTTCTGGATGAATACCTGCGATTTCGGCATGTTGTTCGAAATGTTTACACTTTCTCATTTGACGCCGAAAGGGTGGGCAGGCTGGTCAACGAGATGACCACCGCATTCACACAAATTGAAAGGGAGTTATTGGCGTTTGCGAATTTTCTCGAAAAGGTCGGTGGAGAGTAGAACACAGACCTCCAGAACAGGAATTCTGGAGGTCTCATTTTATGTTTTCCAAGGAAAAGTTATGGAATGGACAAAAGGCTGGCGCGACAGAATTTGGAGCGAACTGGATCAGCCCTGGGACCTGCTCATCATCGGTGGGGGGATCACGGGCGCGGGGATTTTGCGCCAGGCCGCGCACGCCAAACTGCGCGCCCTGCTGGTGGAAGCGGACGACTTCGCCTCCGGCACGTCCAGCCGCTCGTCCAAGATGGTGCATGGCGGACTGCGCTACCTGAAGAACGCCCAGGTCAAGGTCACGCTGGAATCGGTGCGCGAGCGCGAATATCTCATCAAGCAGGGACGCGGGCTGGTCGGCCGCCTCGGTTTCCTCTACGCCTGTCTCGAGGGCGATCCCATGCCGGGCTGGGTCTTCGGCGCGGGACTGGTGGTTTACGACCTGATGGCGAAGCAGTGGTCGCATCGCTCGTACGACGCCTACGACATGCGCGGACTCTGTCCCCCGCTGACCGCCTCCGCCCTGCGCGGCGGATACCGTTACTTCGACGCCGTCACCGACGACGCCCGCCTCGTCCTTCGACTTCTGCGGGAATCCGTTACGGACGGCGCGCAGGCCCTCAACTACGCCCGCGCCGACTCGCTCCTGCGAACCCAAAACGGACAGGTCTGCGGCGCGGTCATCCGCGACGTTTCGGGCGAGGCGGAGCGAGAGGCGGAGGTGCGGGCGAAGGCCGTCGTCAACGCCACCGGCGCGTGGGCCGACGCGCTGCGGAGCGAGGTCCAGAGAAAGCCGCGCCTGCGTCCCCTGCGCGGCAGCCACCTCGTCCTGCCGTTCCAGCGTTTGCCCATCGCCCGCGCGGTCTCCTTCCTGCATCCGCGCGACGGGCGTCCCGTCATGGCCGTCCCGTGGGAGGGCGCGGTCATCTTCGGCACCACCGACGTGGATCATCAATCGAATCTGCAAACCGATCCCTCCATCAGTTCGTCCGAAGCGGAGTATTTGCTCGAGGCGCTCCGATTCGTTTTCCCCGAGCAGGAGTTGACCTTCAACGATGTGATGTCCACCTATTCGGGCCTGCGCCCGGTGGTGGACACGGGCAAGGCGGATCCCTCGAAGGAATCGCGCGAACACGCCATCTGGGACGAGGACGGCCTGCTCACCGTCAGCGGCGGCAAACTGACCACCTTCCGCATCATGGCGCGCGACGCGCTGCACGCCGTCCGCAAGCGGCTCGGCCGCGTCCCCTTCGACCCCGAAATGCGCGTGCTCGCGCCCATCCCGCCCGAGGCCGAATCCCAACTTGCGGAAACGGGACTTCCCCCCGCGCAGCAATTGCGCCTGCTGGCACGCTACGGGACTCGCGCCGCCCCGACCTTTTTGGCGGACGCACCCCACGAGGCGATTCCCGGCGCCTCGTATCTCTGGTCTGAACTTCGGCAGGCGGCGCGCGCCGAGGGCGTCGTCCACCTCGACGACCTGCTCCTGCGCCGCGTCCGTCTCGGCCTGCTCGCGCCCCGCGGCGGCATGGACCTGCTGCCGCGCATCCGCGCCCTCGTCCAACCCGAACTCGGCTGGAGCGACGCGCGCTGGGAAGAGGAAGCCCGCGATTATTCTGAATTGTGGAACGCGTCTTATTGCCTGGGTTGATCATCCGCCTACCAGGGGTATTCAACCCCCATGGCATAAATCCAATAGGCAATGCCCGCCACAACGTGGGCAAGATACGCGGCCAGGATGACCCCGTTGGCGGGTCTGCGCCAGGAACCGGCGGCCAGCCATTCCCGCCAGAGGAAGGATACGGAAACCACGAACAAAATAAATAGCATGATCTCCGCTCCCCAGCCGAAGTTGCCGTGCGAAAACCGCCCTCCTCCCTCGGCCAGGAGGTAGGTCTGGGCGAGACCCGCCAGAAAGCCCGCCCAGGCAAGCATCAGCGCCGGGTCACGGGCGGCTTTTCGGAAATTCAAAGCCAATACCGCCAGGGGAAAAAGCATGGAGAGGATCAATTTCGGCAGCAGGTAGCCCGAGTATTCGCTCATCACGCTCAACGGGCTGAAGACGATTCCGCCCTCGTCGCTGGCGCGGATGTTGTAGGCGATGACGTATTGCGCCAGCAGGATCAATGTTCCCGGCAGGAGAAGTCCCAAAACCAGCGGGCGCCAATTGACAGTTTTTCTCTTTATCAAATAAACGACAGCGACCGCTCCCGCCGCGGGAAGGATGCACAGCAGGTAATTGGGCTTGATCAGCGCCGAGAGAATGGTCAGAAATGCAAGCAGCGCGGTCTTCCCGCGTTTCTGTGAGGCGTTGAAGATGGGTGGAAGCAGCGTGAAACTCAGCAGGGCTACAGGTTTCAGCAGGTGAGAGGTCGGGTTGTGGTAGTTCGCCGCGCCGATGTACCCCAGGTAATACAATCCGTCCCAAAAGACAAGGGCCATGACCGGCGCGACCAGCGAAAGAGAGACGGCAAGAGCGGCCCGAATCCATTTCCATTTCTGCTGGTCCTCCCGTCCAAGCCAGAAGTAGATCAATAACACCAGCAGGATTTGCACGAGGATCTGGACCAGGAGGGCAATCGCTCTCATCCCTGCCTGGCGGAACAGCATCCAATATAAACCGGCCAGCAGCAGTTGGTAGACGGGATGGGAAAGAAAACCGGGCACTTTCCGAAACTGCCCGTCGGCGAGCAGCGAGGCAAAATAAATATGCTCCGTGAAATCATTGTGTTCAGGCGCGTATATTATGGGCGCGTAAACTGGAATGCCGATGAGAATGGCGGCCAAAATCATCGCCAGGATCACCCGATATTCGTTTTTCGAAATGGTGCGGAAAAAAGCCATGCCAACCTGCCGTCTTGAGAGAGCGCTTTTGCGTATCGGTCACAACTTCGGTCTTGCCTGCGATTTGCCCCCCGCCATTTTTCTCAACTCTTCCTCGCCGATGATCTTCACTCCCAAACTCTTCGCCTTCTCCAACTTCGAGCCGGGGTTTTCGCCCAGCACCAGGTAACTCGTCTTCTTGCTGACCGAGTCCGTCACCTTGCCGCCGTTGGATTCGATAAACTCCCTGGCCTCGTCGCGCGACCAGGTGGGGAGCGTGCCGGTGATGACGAAGGTCAATCCTGTCAGCGCGCCCTCTTTCCTCTTTTCCTTTTCCTCGCCCTTCGGCCACACGCCTGCCTGCTTCAATTTTTCCAGCACTTTTCGATTTGCAGGACGCGCGAACCAATCCACAATGGACGCGGCGATGTTCGGGCCGACGCCCTCGATCTGTTGCAATTCCTCCACAGCGGCTTTGGCGAGCGCATCCAGGTTGGGATAGACGCGCGACAAGTCGCCCGCCATGACCTCGCCCACGCCATGGATTCCCAGCGCGGTGATCAACCGGTTCAGCGGGCGCTTCGACGATTCCGCGATGGAGGCCAGCAAATTGTCCGCGATCTTGCCGGGCGGCTCTTTCTCGGTTTTGCGATCTTTCTTGGTCACGGCTTCGAGAATATCCTCGCGGCTGAGCGTGAAAATATCGGCCACATCCTGCACCTTGCCCGCCTCGATCAACTTCTCGACGATCTTCGTCCCCATCCCGACGATGTCCATCGCGCCGCGCGAGACGAAATGCTCCACGTTCCGCACCAGTTGCGCCGGGCAGGCGGCGTTGACGCAATACCAGGCCACCTCGCCCTCGAAATGCTCCACGGCCTGTCCGCAGGCGGGGCAGGCGGACGGCGGGACGTAGGGTTTCTCCGCGCCCGTGCGCGCCTCCGCCAGCGGGCCGATGACGTACGGGATCACCTCCCCGGCGCGTTTCACCAGCACGCGGTCGCCCACGCGGATGTCCTTTTCAGCGATGTAATCGAAGTTGTGCAGGGTGGCGCGCTCCACGATCACGCCGCCGATCTCGACGGGTTTCAGCATGGCGTATGGGGTCAGCACGCCCGTCCGCCCGACGGCGACGCCGATATCTTCGAGAGTCGTCGTCACCTCGCGGGCGGGGAACTTGAAGGCGATGGCGCCGCGCGGGTCCTTGCCCACGAAGCCCAGTTCTGCGGCGAGCGTCAGGTCGTCAATTTTGACGACCATCCCGTCCGCTTCGTAGGGCAGTTCGTCGCGCCTTTTCTCCCACGTCCCGGCGTAGGCGATGGCTTCAGCCAGGGTGTCGAAGCGGCGCGCCGCATCCGTGACGGGGAAACCGAGCGCGCGCAGGTATGCCAATATTTCCCATTGGCTGTTCGGGACGCTTCCGCCTTCCGCATGAACGATCTGGTAAACAAGGATCGTGATCGGGCGCGAAGCCGTCAGCGCGGGGTCGAGTTGGCGCAGCGATCCCGCTGCGGTGTTGCGCGGGTTCAAATAGGTCTTCTCTCCTGCTTCTTCCAACCGGCGATTCAACGCTTCGAATTCTTTGATGGGAATGAAGGCTTCGCCGCGCACAACCAAATAGGTTGGAGGTCGAAGGTCGAAGGTCGCCGACTTTTGACTTTCGACTTTTGACATATTCACTGGGATTCTCAACGGAATTGCTTTAACTGTTCGCAAATTGCCTGTGATGTCCTCCCCCACCTCCCCGTCGCCGCGCGTCGCGCCCTGGACGAAAACCCCGTCACGGTAGTGCAGGACAACCGACAGCCCGTCAATCTTCGGCTCGACGACGAATTTGGCGCGCTCCACGCGGTCGTCCAGTTTGCGGATGCGCTCGAACCAGGCGCGGGCGTCGTCGGCGCCGAAGGCGTTGGCGAGCGAGAGAATCGGCGCGGGATGGCGCACCTTCTCGAAACGGTCGGCCGGCGCGGCTCCCGCGCGCTGCGAGGGCGAGTCGGGAGTCACCCAGTCGGGATGTTCGGCCTCGATCCGCTTGAGTTCGTTGTAGAGATTGTCGTATTCCGCGTCGCTGATGACCGGGGCGTCCAGCACATGATAGCGATGGAAGTGAAAACTGACTTCCTGTTTGAGCTGTTCGTAACGGGTTTTGGCATCCATGGTTCGATTATACCGAATCCGCCGCGCTCTCATCCCTTTGACTTTGCCGATATTTCACAGTACACTTTGGGTATGGGACGGCCCGGAATCAGCACCTTCGACCTGCTCGGCGACCTGCCCGGCGGACAGCGCACCTTGATGCGGTTGTTCCTGAGGCGGGTGCAAATGACCGCGCCCGAACTGGACGCGGCCCTCGCCGGGTTGCCCGAGGAAAAACGCCTGACGCGGGAGGAATTCCGCCTCGCCCTGGCGGCCCTGCTCGATCAGGGTTGGATCAATAAACAGGAGCGGGATGGGCAGGTGATCTACACGGTGCAACAACAATCCGCCGGCCGTTGAGTTCCGTCCATAGCCGAACAAACAGTCCACGTCACAGATGAAACGGGGACTGTTCGCAAGCCTACTTATTGATCTTCTCCGCAACCGCCTTGAGCGATTGGGAGATGGAATGGTCGGGATATTTGAGAGAGAAGATGCCCGAGGAGGCCAGGGCCATCATTTCATCGGAATGCGGCAGGATGGCGCCGACCGGAACGTTGTATATCTGGGTGACGCGTTCGCGCACATCGTCGGTGTCGAGAGTGGAGGGGGTCTTGTTGACGATCATGAGCATATCGGGGACATCCAGTTTGCGGGCCACGTCCACGGTGACGGCGGTACCCTGGTAGTCCTGCTGGTCGGGGCGCATGAGGATAATGAGAACGTCGGAGATGGCGATGGACAGGAGCGTCTCCTCGTTCAGGCCGGGATGCGTGTCTATCATCAGGAAGTCGAGATTCATTTCCTTGACCAGATCGCGGAAGCCGTCGTTGAGCAGTCCCACATCGTAGCCTTCCCGCAGGATGCGGGCGATCTCCCCGGCCTTGATACTGGCCGGGATGAGGAAGATCTGTCCCTTGATCTCGGCGCCCAATCGCCCGCTCACGTCGTGAGCGGTTTCTTTGATGGAACACTTGCCCCACAGGTAGTCGTTGAGCGAATGAACCATCTCGGCTTCATCGAAGTTGAACAACACGTGGATGCCGGGCGAGGCGATGTCGGTATCCACCACGCCGACGCGCAGGCCCCCCATGGCCAACAGGGACGCAAGGTTGGCAGTGGTGTTCGATTTGCCGGTGCCGCCGCGGAAGGAATGTACGGAAACGATTTTGGACATCGAGATTCTCCACTTCTGAAATGTCGGATACGCTATCATGCAGAAACCGGGTTTCCCGCGAAACCTGGTTTCTCCCCCGTTCCAAACGGTGGCGATATTATACGTCCTTTGTGAGGGGAACGTCAATTTTCGGCGGCCTGATTTCCGGCCGCCTCTCCATTCACGATAAATCCATCTCTTCTTGTCCGAATAAGGAAATTCCATGTTATATTTGCAACCCATGGAAATCAAACCATTGAAATCCAGCGACCCGATTCCCAGCCGACCTGCAACCAAGTTAGTAGAAAACGCCTCCATGATGTCCCGCTCAGTGGTCAGCGACGAGCGCTTGATCCAGCGCTTTCAACAAGGCGATTCAGGTTCGTTCGACCCACTCTATGAACGCTATCTGCCCGTGGTGTACAAGCGGGTGCGCTATGTGGTTCCCGAAGCGGACGTGGAGGATGTGACCCAGGAGGTGTTCCTGGCCGTGCTGAAATCGCTGTCCACCTTTCGCGGCGAATCGCTTTTCAGCACCTGGTTGCGCACCTTAACAAACCATAAAGTCGCTGAGTATTATCGAAGACGAAATCGCAAGCAGGACCCGCCCGAGGCGCCCCTGGCCGAAGCGGAGACGCTCTCCGACGGGGGCAATGCCCCGCAACTGGAGGAGCGCATCGCCCTGCGTAACGCCCTGGCGGCCATGCCCCCAAAATATCGCGAAGTGATCCTGTTGCGTTTTTCGGACGGGATGCAGTTCGACGAGATCGCCAGGACCATGGGCGCCAACCTGGAGACGACCAAGTCCCTTTTCCGCCGCGCAGTCGCGGCGCTTCGCAAGAATCTGGATACCAAACCATGACCAGAAACGACCCTTCCCTTCGCCAGGACGCGTGGCTGGCCGATTTCACCGATCAGATGCTGAACGATGACATCGAGGACCTGCCCGCCAGCGTTTCCGATCCTGAGGCGCGCGCGCTGGCCGAAACGCTTCTGCGACTCAAACACGCCTTTCCCGAACAGGAGATGGATCCAGCCCTGATGAAACGGATGCGCGAGCGCGTCCTGAAGAAATGGCAGGAAGAGGAACGGAAAAAATTCCGTTGGCCGCGCATCTTTCGATTGGATTGGCTGACGCCTTCCCGCCGCCGACAATTTGGGATGGCTTTTGCCGTGATTGTAGTGGCGGGCATCCTGATCGTGACCGCCCCTTACCTGTTCTCGAGCGGCGACCCAATCGCCGCCAGCGCCGGATCTGGCTTGCCCAGCCTGCTCGCGTGGATCGCCCTGGGTGTGTTGATCGCCTTCATCGGCTGGCTGTTGCGCCGCAAACCTTAATTCTGTAAAGACAAGGAGATCCCCCGTTACAAAAAACCAAGACAAACTCTGCACTGGACGCGCAACTGTTTAACGACTCTACTGCAAAAAGGCAAATTTACCGCCGAGACTCGATCTGAAGAACTCCGCGCTACGCGATTGGCTTTTGCAGTGGAAACGCAAATGAAAACCCAAAGGAGAAACAAACCATGAACCAAACAAAACGCAAGTTCGATTGGTCGAAGACCATGTTCATCCTCGCGGCCGCGCTGGTCATCCTTTCACTGGCGCTTTCCGCCTGCGCTCCTGCAAGTGAAGAACTGTCCGGTGGCGCGGGCGGTCAAGGCGGCCAGGGCGGCCAAGGCGGTCAAGGTGGCGGCGGCCAGGGCGGCCAGGGCGGTGGACAAGGCGGTCAAGGCGGCGGCGGCCAGGGCGGACAGGGCGGTGGACAAGGCGGTCAAGGTGGCGGCGGCCAGGGCGGACAGGGCGGTGGACAAGGTGGTCAAGGCGGCGGCGGCCA
>DAOUMJ010000018.1:0-25806 GCA_034411715.1 Anaerolineales bacterium
GACTTCGCGTTCTGGATCATCTGTTGAATTTTAATTTGCCGATCCCGGTCTCCTTCACTGACTTTTCACATGCTTATCCGAACTTTGTCCGGTAGAGAACCGCGTGTGACAACTTTTTGATTGCCAATCTTTGGCTTGATTTGTATTTGGCTTTATCCTCTAATCTGAACCAACTGTATGAGAAGACTGCCTATGAAAGCAAGTGCCGCGCCTCCCCAGAACATTTTTATTGTTCTCTCGCCAAACATTGTATAAAGTTCAACGACAAGAAGAAAAGGGAAAACGCCAAGTATTAAAAGCAGAATTGCCAAGCCCGTGTTCTCCGAAAAAAACAACCCTGCTGCCACCAAAAAAGCAATGACCGCTAGCAAAACCCCAATTCCAAACAGTAAATACCCGATGACCAAGATGATGGTGTTGAATATTTCCATTTGCCTATCTCCTTTGGCAACAGTCGCCGAACGGCAATTATCGGGCGTGGACTTGAAGACCCTTTGAAGATTCTTCTCTGCCAAATGGTTATTTCTGTTTTTTTACGAGCCGCCTGAATCTCTCGCTATACCATTTTTCTCCGCGGCCTATTGGCTGCCAACCATCTGCAGCGAGTCTCTTTATCAAATCATCTAATTTAGGTTGGCAATTATTTCGATGAAGAACTATTGCTAGTGCGGAATTGTTATCGTACTCGCGATGGAAATCACCAATTCCAGAAGCAATGGCCACGTTTCCCCAGTAACTGGGCTTTAATGTTTCCGACCATGCCGCACCATACCTTCCTTGGATTCCGATAGCTGTCGCCTCGAACATCCATACTTTTTTACCCAAGCCCAATTTCCCTCCTAGCCCTTCGGTATATTTTTCAATATCATGAACGAGAGTAATTTCGCAAGTTTCCCAAACATCATCAGAGGTGATATTGATGTTTATGGTTTCTGGTTCTGGCTTTGCTCGTCCACAATAAGGACAGAACTTGAATTTATCATCGTAACTTCCACCGCAACCTCCACAGACAGGCATGGCATTCTCCTTTTTCTTTTCTGTATCATTCCTTATGGTTCGGCATAGTGGTCAACAACTGCGTATGACCACATAGGCGTACCGCAATTGGGACAAACCTTACCGAAGGTTTGTTCAAGACCCACATAGCCGCACATCATGCACTTATGAGCGGCTCCTTCACCAGATTGACTGTGAACCCAAATTCTCTTTCGCCCTCCCAAGAACGATTTAACTTCAGTGACTTCTATTTCATGTCCGCAATGACGACAAGTATCCATGGTGAGCCTCCTTTGACTTCAATAATTCGCTCCGAATCAACTTATGCTAACCGTTTTCTTTTTCCAAGAAAAACAGTCCATGGTTCGCTCACTTAATCTTTTTAAGGCGTACATCTGATAGGCCTTTGCCCAACCAATGCAACCATAATTCATTTGCATTCCACCTTACGGTAAATGATCCAGTCTCAATGGTGGGAGGGTCGGGAATCATTTGTATGGTTTCATCATCGGTAAAAGAATATACTCCCGACAAGTTTCTATTCCCGCCCGCTAAAACATAAGTATTGTCTTCTGAAAACTGATATTCCTTTGGCCTAGTTCCAAGCAAGCCCGCTAATCCTGTCGCCAGTTGAAAAATACCTTTCGCTTGAACGTCAACGACTTGCCATCTACCTATAAGTTTTGAATGATTGGGTGGAAGGGGTGATGTTCTAGGTTTTCGGAGTTTCACTCTGAATGCTGCTACTGATAGATAATCTTTGTATCTGCGATACACATATGCCATGGGTCCCACTTCTGTAATTGGCTCCCATCCATTATCTAGCCACTCTTGCAAAGCAGGGAGTATGTTGCTTTGATGTCGTCCCCAGTTGTTCAATCTAATCATTTGCTCATTTTGGCCTATGCCAAGAGGAAACCGTCCACCTTCGTTAACTTTCCAATCCCAAGTGAAATAGGCATATTCCCATTTGGTGGCAGCAGTTTGACGTGGTTTTGTTTTTGTTTCTATGGCTTTTCCACAATGCAGGCAAAATGCGCTTTTATCTGGCACTTCTTTTCCACATGATGGGCAAAACATTTTTAGACTCCTTTCCTCAACTGAAGTATAGCCTCAATTTTCCTCGAAATCAACAATCGCGCGAATGAATTTCCGCGTTTTCCGCGCTCGTCCGCGTCCTGATTCCAGCCGCTCGCACTCCTCCCACGGCAAACCTTGCGTCGGGTCGGGGTCGCCGAACCAGGTCAACGCCGCGGCGATGAATTGGTCAGCGGACACCTGACGTCCCTCCGCCGCGCCCTGCGAATAAAACGACCAGCCGTAGACGCGCTCTGCGCCGCGATAGTTGTCCCGTCCCATTTGGAGGAGCCACTTGTTGACCAGCGCGGTCTTGCCCACTCCGCCCCAGGCGACGAGGGAGAGGATGTTGATTTTTGGTAATTGGGGATTGGTGATTGGAGATTGCCATGCGGCGTCGAGGAGAGTCAATTCTTTTTCGCGGCCAAAGAGATCGGGAGAGGTGGAGGGGAGTTTGGCGAGGGAGATTTTGTCAGGAGGGATTATCCAGACTTCGGAAGTCTTCGCGATCTCGGCGCGCTTGATTATTCTGGCAATTTCATCTGCAAATTTGGCGAGATAGGCGTCAGCTTGGGGCGCGCGTTGGGTGGCAAGAGGCTTCCCGTCTTTCGGTCGTGCTTGAATTTTCGATAGCCACTTGACCTCTGTCCACGCACAGGGTTTGACGATGAGCGGAATGACGCGCAAGCCTTCCTTTTCGCGGCGCGCGAGAAACTTTGGCACTTCTTCGTCAAGGATGAAATTGGATGTCAGGAAATTGGCAGAGACCATCAAGATGGCGATGGCGGCGCGGTTGATGGCTTTTTCGATTTCTGGCCGCCAGTCATCACCCAATTCGATTTTGCGGTCATCCCACAAGTCCAGAAGTCCCTCTTTTTCGAGAACGCCAAGATGGGTGACGAGGCGGTCTTTCCATTCCTCGTCTTTGTGGCTGTAACTGATGAAGACGGTGGGAGCGGTCATGGTGTCCCTCGCTGGATGTAGCGCAAGTCATTGACGTTATTTTTCCAGATACGACCGCGCGGCCTGCAGAAATTCACGCGCCTGATTAATCAAGTTCGCGACGATGGCTATGCTGATGCCAGTATCCACATCGTAGTCTCCAGAAACGCGGATATCGAAAGCGTCCACCAGCCAGCGATGAAATTTGGGGTCGAGGTCTTTGGTCTTGGCGAAATGCAGGCCATACGCGCCGATGACCTGTCCATGCTGGCCGAATTCCATATCCTTTTCAGCAAGCAGGGCTTCGGCAACGTAGAACATGGCGTAATACGCGCGTCCCGCCGCAAAATCGGCTTCGTCCATGTCCAGAACCGCTTCCGCCACTTCAATGGCGCTCTGGGCTTTATCGAGCAGTTTGCGCGTGTAATCCTTCATGCAGGCAGGCCATCCCGATGGATATTCTTGAGAAGCGGGGTTTCAGACGCTTTCCACTTTTCTTCCGTCATAAAAATGCGACTGACCAGCATATCGTATTCCAAAGAAACATCGCTCATCAGTTCGCTCGTGCGCTTGATTTCATCCCAGTAATTTGTGTAGTCTTTCAGCATGACCATGACATCCACATCCGACCCTTCGCGGTAATCCCCGCGCGCGTAAGAACCATAAAGGTACACGCCCTTCAACCTGTCTCCGTAAATGCGGAGGAGGCCTTCCTTCAACTCTTTCATCAGTTTCCTGATTCGCGGGGGAACTTTTCGGTTCATGCCCTTATTTTACTCCATCCTCCCGCCAGCCGCTCGCCCTTGTCCCACGGCGAACCTGCGGTCGGATCGGGGTCGCCGAACCAGGTCAACGCCGCGGCGATGAATTGGTCAGCGGAGACCTGCCGTCCCTCCGCGGCACCCTGGCTGTAAAACGACCAGCCGTAGACGCGCTCCGCGCCACGGTAGTTGTCGCGTCCCATTTGGAGGAGCCACTTGTTGACGAGGGCGGTCTTGCCCACTCCGCCCCACGCGACGAGGGAGAGGATGTTGACCTTTGGTAATTGGGGATTGGTAATTGGGGATTGCCAGGCGGAGTCGAGTTGCTTGAGGTAATCGTCGCGGCCGAAGAGGGTCGGGTCGGTGGAGGGGAGTTTGGCGAGGGAGACCCTCAAGACTTCCGAAGTCCTGGAGACTTCGGAAGTCTGGGCAACGATGTATTTCTCGAATAACTGGAGGAGCAGATTCACCTTGTCTTCAGTCCGCAAGACGGCATGGCCAATTACCATCAAGGTCTGCTTTTCGATGGGCAGCAACGCGCTCCGCAAGCAGAATAGAAAAGCATTGACCGCATTGTCCACTTGCTCGGACGAAAGTCGTTTCCAATTCAGCGCGATGGATTCGCGTAGGGCTTTTTCAAGTTTGCTTTCATCGGGGGAGGTTGGCAATTCTTCGATGGCTTCCACAACCTTTGGAAGATTGTGAAGCGGCAAATCGTGCATGTATTGTTCGAGTTCCACATCCCCAACTTTTTCATGGAAGCAATCACGCGCAGATTGCGCGGCTTTCTCGATTTTTTCAAGCGTGGATTTATCGCCGAGCCACTTGTCGAGTTTATCCCCGCCGATGCCCGCGAGTTCTTCGCCAATGACTCCCAATGCCTCCTCGCCCATCAGTTTTTTCAACTGATGTTTGAGCAGGGCTGTTCCAATTTTGACGAAAGCGTTATCTGCCATGATCCACCTTGTCAACGATGCGACTATCAGACCATCAGACTATCCGACTATCAAACCAATTGTAACTGATGAAAACGGTGGGAGCGGTCATGGCTTCTTCCTTCGCGCAAACTCATCTTGGCTACAGACTTCAATTTCCTGCGGAGTAATACTTCTGTTTTGGGCTTCTTGGCTTGTCGGGGATGGTTGCGCGCAAGAGTCCACGTTCAAGAAGGGGATGCAATATTTCAGAACGAAAGTGTTCCCGATCCTTCAGGTTTAGAAATTCCTGAATCTCTTCCCGTGATCTGGGAGTCTGGCAAAACTCCAATAGCATTTTTGTCCGTTCATCATGCGGGGTAACTTGCGGGGTAACTTGCGGGGTGACTTGCTCGGTAGCTTGCATGGCAACTTGCCCGGTCAACGGCAGGACAAACTTGAACACATCGCCCTCGATGAGTTGAGGATCGTATCCGCAGTAGGCTTTGCAGTATTTGAACAGTTTCCGAACTCCTGAGCCGAGTTCGTCTGCCCTGCCGATTTCCCTGAACAAACGCGCAATGGATGGGTTTTTGGGATAGGGCGTAAAATGACGCGGGTCGATCATTCCATGGCCATGCGGCTTGGCGCTGTTTTCCGTGAAAAAGTTCTCCCTGTCAATGACGAATTTGGCGGGAAACGCGTTGGTATATTCGCGATGGATGAGCAGGTTGCTGATCACCTCGCGCAGGATGTGACCGCGCAGGCTGATGCGCTGATCGTCTTCCAGATAGAAGGGATCGTTCAAGTGCTTTTCCCCAAAACGCAACAGGCGGTCATAACTTTCAATGAGATTTGTGCGGATGTCGTCACGGTCGTCGTATCGGTCTGCGTTGGTGCGCCTCAAAATGGCGTCAATCCTGAAATGCGGCACAACCGACAGGATGGTTTCATCTTTTCCAAAAAGCAGGATGGCGGCAAGTGTAAAACCTTCCCTTCCCGATTGAAAATCCTTTTTGTACAGCTGGGTGCTTCGCAGGAGGTCAAGATCGTCCATGGAAGACCAGGGATGATTCGCCGCCTGTAGCGTCGCCATCCTGCGCGCCTTTTCAATGACATCCGTTCGCAAATCGGCAAACTCGGCATAAGGATAAATCGTATTTTCCGAGTAGCTGGTCTGTTTTCGCAGATACAGCGCGGAGACGAGGTTGGCGTTGTCTGTGATGTTGAGGTCGCCGTCCTCATTGCGGTCATAGATACGCCCGTTGCAGCGATGAACCTGGGAGCTTTCAGGGACGTAAATGTGAAGGACGATTTTCCCGTCGAAGATCGCCTCGTCTATGGACAGATAAAAGGATGGGCTGATCTTTTGGGGATTGTTGACCGCGGTTGAAAACTCGCTTTTGACCCGCTGAACATATTCGGGGTCTATGCCCGTAACAACGCCATTATCGTTGACGCCGAGCAATACCTCGCCGCCCGAACGATTTAGGAAGGCGCATACCGTTTCGTATACGGATTTGTTGACCGAAGTCCTGCATTCCTTGAATTCGATCCGCAGGCCTTCGCCTTGTTGAATGGCAGATTTTATTCTGGACGCAATCATTTGTTCTTCAATCCCAAAGTCTTCTCTTTATCCGGCCTGTGATAGCTTATTCGGGCAATCGTGTCTTTCGCGGCCTTGTAATCGCTCATACCATCGAGAAGGAGAACATCAACGTGGGGACGTTTTCCCCGTTTTCCAATTTGTCCGCAGTGACGCGCAACGCCAACGCCTGCGCATGGGCAACAGCGTCATCAGGATCTTTGCCGTAGGTCAACACGCCTGGGATTTCCTTCACTTCGGCAAGCCAGCGGCCATCCTCTTCCTGTTCGTATTCGACGGTAAATTTCATTTTGTCTACCTTTCTCGTTTCACATATATTTTACACCCTCGCCGCTGGTTTTATCCCCTCCACTGCCAGCCGCCCGCCATCCTCTCACAGTGAACCTTGCGTCGGATCGGGGTCGCCGAACCAGGTCAACGCCGCGGCAATGAACTGGTCAGCGGAGACTTGCCCTCACCCCTAACCCCTCTCCTCACGAAGCACGCTGTAAAGGGCGATTACGGGAGAGGGAAATTCGCTGAGGGCAGTTGCAGTTTATAAGGCGCGATTCGCTCTTGGGCTATCTTGATGTATTCAGGGTCAATATCGTATCCCACATATTTCCTTTCAGCTTTCAACGCCGCGATAGCCGTTGACCCGCTTCCCATGAATGTATCAAGGATAATGTCGCCATTGAACGTGTAGAGTTGAATCAAACGATATGGCAATTCCACGGGAAACGGCGCGGGGTGCTTGACCTTCTTTGCCGATTCGGGATTCATCGTCCAGACTGATTTTGTCCATTCCATGAACTGTTCTTTGGTAATCGTGTTTTCTTTGTCTTCCTTTTTGCGCTCAAACGCGCCTTTCGAGAAAACCAGAATGTACTCATGTGTATCGCGTAACACTGGATTGGACGCCGATTGCCAACTGCCCCATGCCATGGAAACGCCCGCGCCCGCGCCTTTTGCCCAGATGATTTCTCCGCGCATTTTGAAGCCGATATCAATCATCATGTGAGAAATGTGATCGGAAAGTGGGATATAAGGTTTCCTGCCAAGATTTGCCACATTCACGCAAGCGCGACCGCCGTAGACCAGCACGCGATAGGTTTCAGTAAAAACGTTCCTAAGAAGTTGCAGGTATTCTTTCAGGGATAAATCTTCATCGTATTCTTTGGAGACATTGTACGGCGGTGACGTGACCATCAAATGCAAAGAGTTATCGGGAATCTCCTTCATATTCTCGGAAGTTCCCAAAATGATTTTGTTCTCGTACTCAACGGGGAAAGGATTATCCGCAACAGGCTTAGAGCCATTCCCATTGTGGCCGTTGTCGGACAATTCAGAATAAAGTTTGGAATTGTAATAATCCGAAGAGTCGTGATTGACTCTCGATGTCGTTCCAAAACTTGTTGTTTTCGAGCCTTTTTTCATTTCTCAGTCCTCTTGCCAAAAGTCAAGCCATCGCCGATAAGGATTGTACTGCACCTTTGTTCTATTCCATTTTACTGGAAATTTCAATGTCTGTGAGTGCTTCGACAAAACATCCAGCGCTTTTCCAGACACTTCCACGCCGCGCGGGTTCGTGCCAGCCTTCGGCAGTTTGATATATTCTGCCCTGCCCACTTTCTCCAGAGTTTCAATTTGCGCTTCCTGCGAAAACAGGAATACGCCGCCTGCATTGTCCCAATTGACCTGACAAGCAACATATCGCAACTCAGAACGTACCGATGGGCAAATTCAATCGCCTGTTCCGCGTCCACCGTCCAGATAAGTTTGACGCTTTTGAAATTCGCGCCTGTCATCGTTTTTATGGAAAGCGGCCTGCCAAATACGATCCACGGCGAACCTTGCGTCGGGTCGGGGGCGCCGAACCAGGTCAACGCCGCGGCGATGAACTGGTCAGCGGAGACCTGACGTCCCTCCGCCGCGCCCTGGCTGTAATTGATGAAGACGGTGGGAGCGGTCATGGTGTCCCTCGCTGACTCAAGGTATTTCTTTTAGAAAAACACCTGCTCGAATAATTGGAATATCCTCATACTTCTCCAAATCCAATAAATGCTTGTCGCCTGAAACAATGAAGTCCGCCTTGCCGATGACGGCACATTCCAGAATTTTGTCGTCATCGGGGTCGGCGGCCACGACATGCAGTTTGTTTTCGATGGTCACAAGTTGAGAGAAAGACAGAATCTCGGCGATGGTTCTTGCGGCTTCCGCTGTGGATTGCCCCATTTTCGATTGCAGTTTTTCGTTCAGTTCCGCCAAAAACTCTACACAAGTGAGGTGCGTTATTTTTCCCTCTCGCGCCAATTGCAGACACGCATACGGGCTTCCTTTCCAGCCCACGCCCGAAAAGAGAATGTTCGTGTCAGAGACAACGGAGGGCATGTTTACGGTTTCTCGTGCAGAAGATCGTCAATGAACCGCTCGCGGTCATCCTCGGACATGTCTTTCCAATTCAGGCCGCGTTCCGTTGCAAGCCGCTCCAAACGCGCTTCGCCTTGGGCGAGGCTGATCTCCCACCAAAGATTCGCGTCCGTTTCAAGCGCGGCAAGCGCCGCCTTCTTTCCATCGGGCGGTAATTGTTTGATGAGTTCCACAACCTGGTCGTTGGATAGAGTTAAAGTCACCATGACAACTCCTCGTTGAAATTATACCGCAGAGGAATTTGCCCTCAACGCCGCGGCGATGAACTGGTCGGCTCGCTCGCAACGACGGAAACGAATTACGGATTCAGAACCTCGATATTCGGCGGCAATGGGATGCGCCCGATCAAATCGAGAAAGTCGTTGTCGGTCGCTCCCGCTTAAAGACGTGCCGCGCGGTGTGGCCGGGTGAAGACGAGCCCACGCTGATCGAGAGAATCCTTTTCACCTGCGCCTCCTGAAAAACTTTAACCGCAGAGCGCGCAGAGAACGCGGAGATCACAAGAAAAAAATCTCAGCGCGCTCCGCGACCTCTGCGGTAATTTCACCGAATCCCGCTGTCGAAATAGACCACGATCTCGGTGAATTCATCGGCGGTGACCGTAAATTCCACGTCTCCCGCGTAGGGAAGCGTTTCACCTTCGGGATTTTCCGCGCGGAGAATGTATTCACCGGGAGGGAGTTCGATCTCGAATTTTCCTTCCGCATCGGACGAGGCCCGCGCCACCACGCGGCCGTTGAGATCCAGCGCTATCAGTTTCGCCTGGTACGGCTGGTCGGGGCAGGGGACTCCCTCCTGCATCACCGGGCACATCGGGCCGATGAGAACCTGTCCCTTCACACCGCTCGTCAGGGATGGACCAATTTGCGGCGCGCAGGCGGCGAGCAGGATGTAGAAAGCGGAAAACAGAAGAACGCTTTTCATGGGAGTCTCCTTATTTCATGGAACTTTCCGCGCGGGGAAATGTTCCGGCGAGGGGCGACTGCCTCATGGATAAATCAGCGCCACAAACGATGCGCGCGCGTCGAATATCCATCCGTTCACCGCGTAGATTCCCTGCGGGCATATTTCGGATGCCGTCGCCGCCTCGATCTGCGAGGCGAGGTAGTCGCGATCCGAAATTCGCGAGGGATCGAGCGGGCCCAGGCGGCAGGATTCGGAGGCTGGAACATCATCCTTGTGATCTACCAAATATTGGATGGTCACAGGCCGCGCCCCAATGCGCGGGATGCGGAAGCGGTTGAATTCCGGCGAATATGGCGGCGGGACGAATCCCGTGCGCACGTTGTTGTCGGCCGCAAAGATGGCCTGCATCGGCGCTCCCTCGGGCGCGGCGTAATGTTCCATCACGTAGGTTCCGTTGGCATCCGGCCAGTATCCGTAGGGCGTTGCCAGCATGTTGCCCAGTTTGGGAATCAAATCCTCGCGGCCGATCAACGTCAGCAATTCGCGCAGGAACTGATCGTTCTTGCGCAATTCGGAACGGACGCCGGGCGGGTCGGTCAGATCGAGGCGAGCGTGGCTGTAGGTGTGATTGTAGACCGGCGCGCCGTGATCCATGCACCAGGCAATGGCAAGGGCGAGTTTTTCCTTCCAGTCGGGACGATCGGGTCTGGCGTATAACTTGTCGCCAAGATTGGCGAACAGGGCGAGACGAAAGCCAAATTCGGGATGCTCCTGCGCGAACTGCCAGAAGATGCCGATGGACGTGTCGGCGGTCGGGACGCCGTCCTCGCCGAGGGTGATCTGGTTGTTGAAGAACAGGTCGTCCATACTGATGATAAGCGGATGCCGCCCGCGCGGGACGGAGATATTCCCGTTGATCCAATCCTCGACCGCCACAAGCGTGAACCCCGCTTCGTTCAGACCTTCGAGCTGGGCGCGCAGGTCGGAGGCGCGCACCTTGTGCGCGGTCGAATACGCGGAGGTGTCCGGCGCGAGCTGGTGGTAGGCCAGCATCGGGACACGCGGCTCTTCCGTCCAGACGGTGACATTCAGGTAGAAAGGAATTGCGGTAGGGGATGGAGTTGTTGTCGGAAGGGGTGTCCGCGTCGCGGTGGGAATGGGGGAGGGCGTTTCGGTCGCCGATGGGACGGGTGTATTCGACTGGCAGGCGTTGACGGCCAGGGCCAAGGCGCAAAGCAGGATGGCGCGTTTATATTGCATGAGTGTGTCCCTTCCCGAATTTTTGCAATCCTGAAGTTCCACTTCAGGATTGCCCTCGCGCTCCAAAAGCAGGGCTTTCGGATTCCTCGGCTCGGTTTTACGGCAACCAAAACACAGGTTGCAGCAGCAGATATTTTTCGCTCATCCAGTCAAACCCCAGCGCGGGGACTTGGGTTTGCGCGGCGGCATCCAATATCGAAAAGCGGAGTCGGATTTCCGTCCCCGCGGCTTTACGCGTGACCACCAACAAAGATTTTCCATCGGGAGACCAGACGTGTCGCTCGATGGTTTCGTCTGCCAAATCCAGAACCTGATCCACGCTGACAGGCCAGGCGACAAAGTAGAGCCGCGATCTCAACACCCGCCCCGAATAATCGCTGACGTTGGCGAGGCTGACCGCGAGGGTGGAACCATCGGGCGACCAGGACATATCCACGAGGCGGTTGCCGAAGAGGGGAAGCGTCCGCGTCTGCTCGCCGTCCACGAGGGTGAGTCTATTCCTGCCTGCGGCGTCGCGATCCATAAAAGCCATTTTCCCATCCATGGCAAAGGCGGGACGGCCGGTAAATGGAATCACGGTCGAGACAGAGTCGTTCAAGGCGGTGGCTGCAATTTCCTCAACGGGACAACCCAAATTATCGCATTGACCCGCGCCCCAGTAAAAACGATTCGGGTCACGGCTGGGGTAGAGCGTTTGAGGAATTTTATCGGTGGCGAGAAATTGCTCCGTGTCATTTGCGAAAATCGCGATCCGATTTCCAGACTCCGTTTTCAGAATCGCGGCCACGCGCCCATCGGGAAGGAGGATGGCGGGCTGGTCTGAGTCGGAGAGGAGTTGGTCGGTGAGGAGCGCGCGCTGCGAATCTTTGATGAGGTGGAGATTGTGTCCCTGCGCGGCGAGGAGACCCGCCTCGGAGTTATCGAGGAGGATGAGGCCGGGTTCAGCAAGGGCGAGGAAGTCGCGTCCGTTGAGGTCCCCTTGGAAGATTCCCGCCGAGGCGAGTTGATCCCCCGCGCGGGTGGAGAATCCGAACAGGAGGGAGGCGGGAGCGGAGTCGGCCGAAGCGGGGATGACGCGCGAGAAGGGCAGGCCCGCCACGGGTCCGGGCGTGAACGAGGCGAGGGGCGCGGGAGCCGGGGAGGGAGTCGCGAGCGCGGCCCCGTCGGCAGTCAGGTCGGCTGTCGCCCGTCGAACCGCGTCCAACACCTGCAACGCGGAGAAGGAGCGCATGTTCCAGGCATGGATGTTCAAGTGAAAGCCGGTCGGGTCGGTGGGATCGAGGCCGTGGTTGGGGAGGGGCTGGACGGCGAGCCAGTAGTTCCAGAGCGGCAGGTCGTATTCGTAGGCGAGTTTGGCGACGGTGCGATTGATGCTGTGGTCGCCTTCGACGTTATCGGCCTTGGTGACGAGAATGGGGAGCGTGCCTTGCTCGATGTTGTATTCGATGATCTGGCGGAGATATTTTTCGTACACGTCGGGCGTGCGGCCCTCGAACCAGACCTCGAGGCTGATGAAGACGACGCTGGGATTGTGGATGCGATTTTCGCAGGCCATCGGGCTTTCGCCGGGCTGGCAGACCTCGGCGTTGGCCCAAAACGGGAGAAGCACCGAGGAGGTGTTGAAGCCGCCGCGCACCGATTCGCCTTCGCGGTTGAAGGAGCCCTTGTAAAAATCCACCGTCTCTTGCAGGGCTTGGTATTCGGGCGCGAAGAAGTAGCGGTCGGTGTCGTAGATGCCGAGGAAGGAGGCGGGGACGCTTTGGCAATCGCCGATCTTCGAGAACGCGCGCGGATCGTTGCCGAGGGCGAGGCCGCGCTGGTAGATTTCGCGGGCGCGCGCGCTGACTTGCGGGACGACCGGCCATTCCTGCCATTTTTCGGGATCGAGGCGGAGGTCGGGGGTCAGACTCACGTTTGGGCGGGGCGCGCCGACTGTTGCGGTCGCGTCGGTGACGGGGGAGGCGGTGGGCGTTACCGCGCCCTCACCCCCTGCCCCCTCTCCCAATTCCGGGAGAGGGGAGAGAGGCGTGGGCGAGGGAGAGACTTCCGAAGTCTGGGAGACTTCGGAAGTCTGCGTGACTGCTGCGGGCGCGCAGGCGGCGAGGAGGGTTAGAAAGAGAAGGAATGGAAAGATTCGTTTCATGGCTAAAGTTGGCGATTCGTGCTGCAAGATTCATCTTGCAAACAGGCGGGCGCAAAATAAATTTTGCGATACTACGGACAAGTAGGTTGGAGCGCGGCGAGGATGGTTTGGGCGAGGACGGCCTCGCCCGCAGGCGTGAGGTGGATGGCGCTGTTGGTGAATTCGGATGGCGGGAGGATGTTCCACGCGTCGAGGTAGTTCCAGTGTTCGGTTTCAGCGCGGGAGGCAAGTTGGGCGCGGTACGCGTCGTACGCCCAGCGCGGGTAGAAGAAATTATAGCGGATGTCGCTGTTGATTCCCTCGCTTATCAGGATAGGCTCATTTATCAGCAGGATGGGCGCGGGGCCGTTGTTCATGCCCGCCGCGAGGACTTCGTACGCCAGCGCGGACGGGTCGAACGGCGGACGCAGGTTGTGGAATTTATCGTCGCCGTCGGCGAAATCGGTTTGGGCGGGTGGATAGGGCGGATAGATTTGGTCAATGCCCGTGGCGGCCCACTGCACGCCATAGAGTTGCAGGCGGATGAGGTCCGCCAGGTTGCGGCGCTGGCCGATGAGAGTCCTGTCCCAGAAATCGGGGCGGACGAGGGCGGGGTCGCGCGGGTCGAGAGGCAGGTCGTATGTTTCGATGAGCGCGTCAATCCTCTCGGCGTTGTTGGCGACGAGGGGCGTATCGAGTTGTTTTTCGAGGGGAAAGGCTTCGAGCGAGGTCAGCCAGATGATCTGGTCGGGCTGGTAACGCGCGGCATAATCAAGGAGCATTAAATCTTTTGTGATTGAAATAGTTGGATAGCCGAGGTTGTAGAAGCGGGCGGGCTTGCCGCAATAGGTCGGAGCAGACGCGTTGAGTTGCGCGCTGAGAGTCTCGGCGGGCTTGAGGAGCGTCCCCCACACGGATGAGTCGCCGATGACGAGGATGCGAAATTCGTCGGCGGGTTTTGTCCCGTCCGCGATCTCATGCGAGACGAACATGGCATCGAGGTTGAAGAGGCTAAAGTTGTAGGCTTCGGAGGGATTCTCGCCAAACGGCAGGCGCGGGCGGCCAGGGAAGAGGGAGTTGTAGGCAGACACCTTTCCGAAATTGGGAAGGGGCAACGCGAACAAGAGGATCACCAGCAGGTATAGCAGTAGTCCTTTGAGTGATGCACGGTGAAGTTTGAAGGATTCAGGCATTTTATTGTACGATGGTTTGAGATGGGACGCGGATGGACGCTGATTTACGCGGAAAACGCGGAAAGAAATTCATGTATCCGCGTTTATCCGTGTCCATCCGCGTTCTCCGCGTCCTATGCAATCTCGATTCCAAATAGACGCGCAAAGAATTGAACCGCCAGCGCAGGCGTTGGCAGAACGAACCACACCCACCCAAGCGCGGCGTAGTGGAAGGTGAGGAAAATTCCAGATACGTTGAGAATATTTTGGCGCAATGGCGTGGAGGCCCATTCGGAAAAACGGGCACGGGTCGCGTCGGACCAGCGATTGTGGACGAAGAGGCCGAGTCCGTGCCAGAGGCCCCAGAGGATGAAGTTGACGGTCAGTCCGTGCCAGGCGCCGATCAGTCCCATCGTCAGAAATTGCGTGAAGAAGATGACCAGCCAGACGGGGAATCCCCGCGTCCGCAGGGAGCGAGTCAGCGGGTTGAAGAAATAGGCGCGGAACCACTGCGTGAGCGTGATATGCCAGTTGTTCCAAAATTGCGTGATGTTCGCGCGCAGATAAGGCGAATTGAAATTTTCGGGCAGGCGAATGCCGACCATGCGCCCCAGCCCGATGGCGATGTCGGTGTAGCCGCTGAAGTCGAGAAAGATTTGGAAAGTGTAGGCGTAGAGCAAAATCCACGCCCAGCCCGTGGATTGAATCTTGTCTGCATTTTGCACGTTCAAGGCCATCAGCGCGAGGCTGTCGGCGAGGACGAATTTTTTGAAGAGGCCAAGTCCGATGCGCTGGACGACGACGATCCAATCATCGTGCGCGGGTTTCCAGGCGGCGCGCAGGTCTTTGACGAAGCGCTCGAGGCGGTCAATCGGACCGGCGGTCAAGGCGGGGTAGAAGAAGAGGTATGTGACGTATTCCCGCAAAGATACAACGGGCAATGCTCCAAGTTTGCGCTCGCGCAGGGTATGGAGGATGCGGAAGATGAGGTACGAAATTCCCAGCCAGCGGATGTCGAGACTGGAGGCGGTCTCTGCGCTTTGACCGACCGCCAGCCTGAGCGTTTTTGCCGCCCAGAGCGACGCTTCAGGCGACTTTAGAACTGCCAGCAGGACGATGAGCGTCACCAACCCGAACGCGTGGACCCACCCGGAGCGGACGCGCCCCGTCAGCGCGGCGAGGAGGGCGATCAGCAGAAGGACCGCGAAAACCAGTTCGAGGCGCGGCGGGGTGGAGGGAGTCAGAAGCGAGCGCGCGGAGGGCAGGAAACGCGTGAGGGCGAGGGCCAGGATGAGGAGTCCCATCCACGCGGCGGACAGGAGGTTGTCACGCGTGAAGCGGGATTCGCGCGGCGTGAGGGAAATCCATAAGACGGCCGCGAGTCCGAGCGCGGCGGTCGGCAGCCAGAAGTCGAGGTAACGAATTGGGAGCGCGGGCTGGAGCGCGTAGACCGCGAGAATGCTGAACGTGAATAGAAAAAAACCGCGGGCGCGGTCTGAAAAAAGGAAGGCGGCGGGCAGGCTGAGCGCGCCGAAGATGGCGATGTGCGTCAGCGTCATCAGAAGCCCTGATAGATCCAGAGCGGCGCGGCGCTGGCGGTGAGGATGGTGAGCAGGACGAGCAGGGCGGCGATGGCGAGCGCCCAGCGGTTCTCACGCGAGAGGAGACGTTCTATTGCGCGCCGCACACCAGCCACTCCCCGGTGGATTTTTCGGCAATGTAGGTGCGGGCGGAGAGGTTGAACTCCTGCAATTCGCCCTGGTAACTGGCGACGATCCTGCCCTGGCAGGTGACGAGCGCGTTGCCGCCGTCGGTGCCCGTCTGCGCGCAGGAGAGGCCTTCGAGCGTGGTGCTTACAGCCTGGAAGGAATCGAGTTCCATGAGGGCGGTCGGTTCCCACTCCGCGCAGGAGAGGGTGGAGAGACGGGTCGCGTCTTTTGCGTTGAGGGCGTTGAGGTAGGCTTCGACGGCTTTTTCGGGGCCAGCGGAGGAGGTTCCGCAGGCGGCGAGGAGGAGGGAGGCGAAGAGGGTGAAGAGGATAAGGCGTTTCATCGAGTGTGTCTCCAAATGGTAGGGGGACATTATAAGGGAAAAACTCACTCCCTCCTTCTTGGACGATTTCCCAGCATCTCCGCAAGATTCGCGCCGAAGACCTCCGGGCCGAGTTTCAAGCCAGCCGCTTCGAGGCGCGGAGAGAAGATCGGGCGGATGCCGGTGGGCTTGAGTTCGCCGAGGGTTTTGCCGTCCGCGCTCACACCGGTTTGTTCGAATTTGAATACGTCGGTCAGCACCACCGTATCGCCCTCCATGCCCGCCACCTCGGTGATGGCCGTCACCTTGCGCGAGCCGTCCTTGAGGCGCGTTTGCTGGACGATGAGGTCCACCGCCGAGGCGATCTGCTGGCGGACGACCTTGATGGGCAGGTCCATCCCGGCCATCATCACCAGCGTCTCCACGCGCGAGAGGGCGTCGCGCGGCGAGTTGGCGTGGACGGTGGTCAGCGAACCGTCGTGGCCGGTGTTCATGGCCTGGAGCATGTCCAGGGCTTCCCCGCCGCGGCATTCGCCCACCACGATTCGATCGGGCCTCATCCGCAGGGAGTTTCGCACCAGGTCGCGGATGGTCATCGCGCCGTGCCCGTCGGTGGAGGCGACCTTCGTCTCCAGCCGCACCACGTGTTCCTGTTGCAGTTGCAGTTCGGCGGCGTCCTCGATGGTGACGATTCTCTCGCTCTCCGGGATGTGGCTGGAGAGGGCGTTCAGCAGGGTGGTCTTGCCCGACCCCGTGCCGCCGGAGATGATGATGTTGAGCCGCGCCAGCACGCAGGCGCGCAGGAACAGCGCCATGTTCTCGGTCAGCGAGCCGTATTCGATCAGTCGTTGCACCCCAAGTTTATCTTTGCGAAATTTGCGGATGGTGATGGACGGTCCGTCAATCGCCACCGGCGGGATGATGGCGTTCACGCGTGAACCGTCGGGCAGGCGCGCGTCCACGGCGGCGCTGTCGGCGTCCACGCGGCGGCCGAGCGGCAGGATGATCTTGTCTATCACGTGCAGAACGTGGGCGTCGTCCTCGAAGACAATCGGGGTCTTGATCAACTGTCCCTTTTTTTCGACGTACACCTTTTTCGCGCCATTGACCATCACTTCGCTGACATCGGGATCGTCGAGCAGCGGCTGGATGGGACCGTATCCCAGCACCTCGTCCAGCACGTCGCGGGCCAGTTGCTGGCGGACGGCCTCGGGCAGTTTCAACTGCGAGCGTTCGTAAACCTCGGCGATGCCGCGCGTCACGTATTCCCTTTGCCTGTCGAGGGGGATTTCCTGTCCCTCCAGGGCGCGTGACAGGTTTTCGATCAGGTATCGCTTGAACTTGACCATGTCGGAGGCGGTCAGGGCGGCGGACGGCTGGTTCGGCAGGGCGGTCATCTGCCTCCCTCCTCGGGCAGCACCCAGACGATCTGGTCGCGGCGCACGGCCAGAAAATCGGCGCGTTGGATCGTTTTTCCTTCCGAATTGACGATCTGGGCCTCGGTCACGGCCAGGAACGGCTCGTCGCGGTCGAGTTCGTCCTTCAATCGCTCGTCCGGGCGGATGTGGACGTTGCCCGCCACGCGGTGGGTGACGGTCTGCATCGTGACGGCCACGGCGATCTTGGTGACCACCTCGGTAAAGATCTTGCCTTTATCGTCTTCGAATTCAAGAACCATTCTAATCTCCTCGCTCGATCCCGGCGCGTATGCGCTCTGCCAGGGAGAGCATCTGGGCGGCCGTTTCTTTCAGGATCATGGCGGCGGTGTCGTTAGGATATTTGACGGGAATGGGAACGTGCTGGTTGTTCGCCAGCGCGAGATTCCCGCTCATGTGGGGCATGGCCATGCGGATCTCCAGGCCGATCAGCGATTCGACCTCAGACTTGGTGATTCCCTCGAAACCGACCACGCGATTCAGGATGGGGTAGATGTGGCCCGCGCTGAGGCCTTTCGCCTGGAGATATTGCCAGACGATGCGGGTCAACGAGACCGCGCTCAGGTCCGGGCTGACGACCAGGGCGATCAGGTCGGCCTGCTGGATGAGCGGCAGACTGATGTTGGAAAGGGAACGTCCCAGGTCAACGAGAACGTAATCGTACGCGGCTTGCAGGATGTGAACGATCTGTTCGATCCGCCCGGCGCGCAGGTCGCT
Source organism: Anaerolineales bacterium (assembly GCA_034411715.1). Taxonomy (GTDB): domain Bacteria; phylum Chloroflexota; class Anaerolineae; order Anaerolineales; family Villigracilaceae; genus Denitrolinea. The sequence continues at coordinate 18,350 of DAOUMJ010000018.1, forward strand.
GGCGCTTTCGGGATCGGGCGAACCGGCCGCGAGGTGAAAATGCCAGTCAGGCAGGAAGGGAAGATTCTCGCGAAAGAAGGCCTCTTCCGTTTTTTCGGGCGGCAGGGCGGAGATCGTCACCAGGTTCATCTGCCCCTCGTATCCGACGATGGAGGCGATGGAGCCGATGGGGAGGACGCTATCCAGCACCGCCACACGCGCCTGCGGTTTATGCAGGGATACGCTCATTGCCAGGTTGGCGCAGAGGGATGAGACGCCGGTGCCGCCTTTGCCGCTGAGAAAGACGATCAGCAGGCCGTCGTTTTTCCTGATCGTCCTGGGAGCGGTCTGCTCCTCTTCGGGCGGGGTTTTTTGCGGCAGTCCCAGCCACAGGTCAATGGCCTCCATCAACGCGGGGACGTTTTCCACCGATTTGTAGAGGTACTCGTTGAAACCCGCCTCCAGGCAGGCGGTTTTCCGCGACGGGTCGGGGTCGCTGCTGAGGGCCAGGGCGGGCGTGGAGGCGGTGCGGGCGTCGGCGCGCAATTTGCGAAGGAGTTCCTCGCCCGGCAGGTCGCCCAGTTTCGGGTCCACCAGGATGAGGTCCGGGCGGTCGCGCCAGGCGAAGATCAACCCCTCCTTGCCAAGCGGCGTTTCCAGCGCGTGGATGCCTTTCCGCGCAAAGATGTCGGCCAGGAACCTGCGGCTGGCGCCATCCTCATCCACGATCAGGACCGTTTTTTCAGCCACGCCGGCCTCCCGCATGTCAGCCTTCGATCGGAGGCATGAGATACCCCAATCCCGAACGCGTGACGATGTGTTTGGGGTTGTGGGGATCGTCCTCCAGTTTTTGCCGCAGGCGGGCAATGCTCACCCACAGGATCTCCTTGTCGGTCTTGTATTCAGGCCCCCAGACGCTGGTGAGCAGTTCTTCGGAGGTGAGAATGCGCCCGAGGTTGTGGGCAAATTGCAGCAGCAGGCGGTATTCAGTGGCGGAAAGCGAAACATCCTGTTCGCCGCGCCAGACTTCGGCGCGCGCGAAGTCTATCCGCAGGTTATCGTGGGTGAAGAAGCGCGCCTGTCCGCTTTCGGCAGGGGCCTGGGCGCGGCGCAGGACGGCGCGCACGCGCGCCAGCAATTCGGTGGCCGAGAAGGGTTTGACGAGGTAGTCGTCCGCGCCGAGATCGAGGCCGCGTACGCGGTCCTGTTCCTCGCCCTTGGCGGTGAGGATGATGATGGGGACGTTGGAAAATTCGCGGATGCGCTGGCAGGTGGCGAACCCATCCAGGCGCGGCATCATGATGTCGAGCAGCACCAGGTCTATGGGCTGGGAGGAGAAGACATCCAGGGCCTGCTGGCCGTCCTGCGCGGTGACCACTTCGTAGTCTTCGGTGCGCAGGTTGGCGTCCAAGAGGCGCAGGTAACGCGGCTCATCGTCCACGATCAAGACTCGTTTCGCCATGGGGAATCTCCTTTCGGATTCTCGTTCAGGAAGGGGCGCTCGCGCGGAGCGGAAGGTGGATGTGGAAAGTGGCGCCCTCTCCGGGGGCGGATGTCACCCAAATCTTACCACGATGCGCGGCGACGATTTGTTTGCAGATATATAAGCCCAGCCCGGTGCCGGTGCTGGCGGTGTGATCGCCCGGCACGCGGTAGAAGCGCTCGAAGATCATTTCCTGGTGATCGGGGGGAATGCCGGGGCCGTGGTCGGTGAAGCGGATGTGGATGGTTTCGCGTTCCTGCGACAGCCCAACCTCCAGCGCAGAGCCGGGCGCGTATTTGAGGGCGTTGCTGAACAGGTTTTCGAAGACGCGCGTCAGGTGGATGGTATCGCCCGGGATGGGTGGCACCGGCCCAAAGTCCAGGCGAACCGAGAGGCCGGGATGCCGCTGTTTGAGGCGCAGCACCACGTCACGGATGAGGGCGTCCAGCCGCATGGGCTGGAATTTGAGCGGCAGGGTGTTGCTTTGCAGGCGGGCCGATTCGAGCAGGTCTTCGATAAGCTGGGTGAGACGGTCGGCCTCCTCTTCGATGATGGCGAGGAATTCGCGCTGGGTGGTTTCGTCCCAACTGGTGTCCTGGCGCAGGAGGGTGGTGGAGTAGCCTTTGATGAAGCCGAGCGGCGTGCGGAGTTCGTGCGAGATGGTGGCAAGGAAATCGTCCTGCAGGCGGATGCGGCGCTGGACTTCCTCCAGTTGCTGGTAGGTATCCTGCCAGGCGCGGCGCTCGACCATAAAGGCCATCCATAAGGCGGCCAGCGCGGCCATCTGGAGATGCTCTTCGGAATACTCCGGCCCTCCAAAACGAATGAAGACCACCGCGCCGCCCGTTTTCGCGCCGCTTCGCAGGGGCAGGCCGAGCAGGTGCGAGAGTTCGAGACGGTCGGTGTGGAGGCCGGCCTTGCGCGCCGGCGTCTGAACGGCGATCTGGCCGTGCGTCATCACCTCGGCTGCCACGCGGTCGCCCCAGGCGGCGTCGGCTTCGGCGCTCTTGCCGCGGCCGAGGGCGCGGGCGTAGGCCACCTCCAGCGCGTTCGTCTGCGGGTCGAGCAGGTAGACGGCGATATTGTCGAACAGGAGGAAGGGGCGCAATTCCGTTGCAAGCGTTTCGAGGGCGGATCTCCAGTCGGCCTGCGCGGCGGCTTTCTGGAAGAGGGCGAACAGGGAATTGAGCGTCGCGGCGTCCATTAGTTTTCCGCGTCTTCCTCGGTCGCGGTCAGCAGCGGAAATTTGAAGGTGGAGCCTTTTCCCTCCACAGAGGTCGCCTCCAGCATCGAGCCGTGCGCTTCCACGATCTGGCGCACCAGCGCCAGTCCGATGCCCGCCCCTCCATATTTTCGGGTGGAAGAACCGTCCAGTTGATGAAACGGCTCGAAGATCTCCTCGATGCGATGCGGGGGGATGCCGATGCCGGTATCCGTCACCGAAACGATGACCAGGTTGGCGGTCTCGCGCTGGACGCCCACCACCACGCGCCCGCCCGAGGCGGTGAATTTTACGGCGTTATCGAGCAGTTGCCCCAACGCCCAGGCGATCTTTTGCGAATCGGCCTGGACGAGAGGCAGGTCCTTATCCAGCACGGCGTGGATGCTTACGCCGCGGTCCCTGGCCTTTTGTTCCACGGCGCGCACGCTCATGTTCGCCAGCCGCCCGATATCCACCGAATCGAGTTTCAGGCTCAACTCGCCGCGCGATGCGAGGGAGAACATGATCAGGTCGTCTATCAGCCCCTCCAGGCGCGCCGCCGATTGCTGGCTGACCTGCAGGGCGTGTTTCTGCTCGGCGGTGATGGTCCCCAGCGACTCGCTGACCATCAACTCGATGTAGCCTTTCACGTGCGTCAGGGGCGTTCTTAATTCGTGGGAAATGTTGGCAACGAAGTTGGCCTTCATCTGGCTCAGTTCCGAAAGCCGTTCCAGCGCGCTTTGCAATTCCGCCGTGCGCTGCTGCACGCGCTGCTCCAGGCTTCGGTTGTCGGCCTGGAGCGCGTTGCGCAATTGGATGATCTGTTCGGTCACCACCTGGTCGAGGGCGGACTGTTTCAACAGGCCCAGTTCGATCAGCGCCTGCCCGAGCAGGCAGGTCTTGCCTTGCGCCACCTGTTCCTGCTGGTAGGCCAGCGCGGCCTGCAGATCCTGCTCGCGAATGAGGCCTTTCTGCACGAGCGAATCACCCAGGCGCGACACCAGCATTTCGGGACTGAGACGAAGCGGTTGTGTGGTCATACAGACCTCCAGACCCATTCCCCGCCCACCATGGTGGCGGACGACTGCAACGTGAGCAATTCCTCCGCCCGGCAGGTGAACGGGTCTTTTTCCAGGACGATAAGATCGGCGAGGCAGCCCGGAGCCAATCGGCCCAGGCGGGATTCCATGCCCGCCGCGTAGGCCGCTCCTATTGTATACGCTTCGACGGCCTCGCGCACGGTCAATTTCTCCTCGGGGACCCAGCCCGTGGACTCCGCTGAATCGTCTGCGCGGCGACGCGTGGCCGCGGCATACAGACCGAGGAACGGGTTCGGCGATTCGACGGGCGCGTCGGACCCGAAGGCGAGACGCGCGCCGTGAGAAAGTTGAGTCCGCCAGGCGTAGGCGAGTCGCACGCGTTCGCCCCAGTAGCGGTCGGCCATGAGCATATCCGATGTCGCGTGGATGGGCTGCATCGAGGCGATCACGTCCAGTTGCGCCAGCCGCGCCGCATCGTCGGGATGGATCACCTGTACGTGTTCGATGCGATGCCGAAGCGCGGGCAGGCCGCGTTCGCGTTCGTAGCCGCGCAATTGCTCGAACGCGTCCAATACTTCGTGATTCGCCCTGTCGCCAATCGCGTGAACGGTCATCGCCAGTCCCACGTCTGCGGCGCGGCGCGCAATTTCAAAAAGATGTTCGCCGTCCATGTTGAGGATGCCGCGATTTTCGCCGTCGTTCAAATAGGGCTGGAACATGGCGGCGGTGCGCGGGCCGAGCGCGCCGTCCATGAAGGCCTTGACGCCGCCGATACGCAGGCGATGATCGCCGAAGCCCGAACGCAGGCCGAGCGCGTGCGCGTGTTCCAGGTCTTCGACGGGGATGTTCTTGACGACGCGCAGTTTGAGTTCGCCGCGCGCGTGAAGTTGCTGCAATGCCATGAAGCAAACGCGGCGGTCGAAATCGTGGACACCCGTCAGCCCCATCCTCCACAAAATGGGCTGCGCAGCGCGAATCGATTCGGCCACCGCGTCCACGCTCGGCTGCGGGATTTTCGCGCTGACCAGTTCCATCGCGGATTCGAGCAGGATGCCCGTCGGTTGTCCATGCTCGTCGCGTTGGAGCTCGCCGTTCTCGGGATTCGGCGTGGAGGCGGTGATGCCCGCCAGTCTCAGCGCGGCGCTGTTCGCCCACGCGGCGTGGAGGGATTTGGCGGTGAGGTAAACGGGATGGTTCGGCGCGATGGAGTCGAGGTGGGAGGCGTGAGGCCAATATCCGCCCTCACCCCTAACCCCTAACCCGATTACGGGAGAGGGGAACTCCGCCGACCCCCCTCTCTCCGAATGGGGAGAGGGGCTGGGGGTGAGGGCCGACCATTCATTCTGATTCCACCCATGCCCCAAAGTCCACTCGCCGGGTTTGGCCGATTTTACGCGCTCCCCCACGCGGCGGAGGCATTCCTCCAGCGTGGATGTTTCGCAATCCACCTTTTGAAGCGAGAGGGCGTAATGTTGCAAGTGAATGTGCGCGTCGGTGAGGCCAGGCAGGACGACGCGCCCGCCGAGGTCGAATTTCTCGGCGCGGGAGTCGAGCAGTTCGTCCCCGCCGACCGCGAGGATTTCGCCGCGTTCGATGAGCAAGGCAGAGGCTGTCTCTTGCGCGGGGTGGAGGGTGTGGACGCGGGCGTTGTGGAGGAGTTTCATGGCGATCAAAAACGTTCAACGTTTAACGTTAAACGTTGAACATTGAACGTTTAAAGAAGTCGTTCCAACAGCGTGTCGAGTTCTTCATCCGAATAATAATAGATCGTCACCGCGCCGCCCTTGTTTCCATGACGCAATGAAACCTTCGTGCCGAGGCTGGCGCGGAGTTTCCGTTCGATGTCCAACACGTCGGCGGAGGCGCGCGGCCTGGGTTTGGTTTTCGGCTTCTCGCCTCCCAACTTGCGGACGAGTCCCTCGGTCTGCCGCACCGAGAGATACAACTTCAACACGGTCTGCAACGCGGCTTCCTGCGCCTTGGCAGACGTGAGTCCCAGCAGGGCGCGGGCGTGGCCTTCGGTGATCTGTTCGTCCACGAGGGCTTGCTTCACTTTGGCGGAGAGTCCCAGCAGGCGCAGGGTGTTGGTCACGGCCACGCGGCTCTTGCCCACGCGCTCGGCCACCTGTTCCTGCGAAAGCCCGAAATCCTGGACGAGATGATGGTAGGCCTCGGCCTCTTCGAGCGGGTTCAAGTCCGCGCGCTGGACGTTTTCGATCAAGGCCAGTTCGAGATACTGACGGTCGCTGGCCTGCCGCACGATGACAGGGACGGTTTTCAACCCCGCCTTTTTCGCGGCCTGCAAACGCCTCTCCCCGGCGATCAGCACATAATTTCCATCGTTCCCCGGCGAGACGATCAACGGCTGGATGATGCCATGCTCGCGGATGGACGCGGCCAACTCCTCGAGTTCTCCCGCGTCGAACCGGACGCGCGGCTGACGCGGGTTATGCGCGATGGACTCCACCGCGGCCTGCGTCACGCCGCCCGCGACGGGTCGGGGTTCCGCTTCGCCGCCGGGGATGAGGGCGTCCAATCCTTTGCCGAGTCCGGTTCGTTGAGGCATGTTTTTCTCTCCGTTATTTTCTCGGACTCCAAAGTCTTCGCGAAGCACCCTGTAAGGGTTCGTAAATTATTAACTTCCCTCACCCTCCGCCGTATTCGTCATTGCGAGGGCGTTCTTCCCGAAGCAATCTCCTGGGAAATGGCAGGGATTGCTTCGCAACGAACGCTCGCAATGACGGCCTGCGGGAAGTTATTTTTTTACAGACCCTAAGGGCCAGACTTTGGAGCAATGTTGCAAAGTCTGGAGACTTTGCATTCCGATCATTCCATTAATTTACTTTCACTCCATCGCCTTTCAACACCTCGCGCGCCAGGGACTCATAAGCCTTCGCCCCCGCGGACGAGGGCGCGTAGGCCGAGATGGGCAGTCCATACGAGGGCGCCTCCGCGAGGCGAATGCTGCGCGGGATGATCGTGTGGAAGGCCTGTTTTGGAAAGTGCTTGTTGACTTCGGTCACCACGTCGGTGGCGAGGTTGGTGCGGGGGTCGAACATCGTCAGGACGACGCCACGCACCTTGAGGTCCGGGAAAAGCGCCGTGCGGACGCGGTGGATGGTCTGGGTGAGCTGGCCGAGTCCCTCGAGGGCCAGGTACTCGCATTGGACGGGGATCACCACCCCCTCGCGCGCCGCCACGATGCCGTTCACGGTCAGCAGGCCGAGCGAGGGCGGGCAGTCCACGAGGATGTAGTCGTAGCGGCCGTCCAGTCTTTCGAGCGCCTGCTTGAGGCGGCTCTCGCGCGCCAGTTCGTTGACCAGTTCCACCTCCGCGCCCGCCAGCGAAGGCGAGGAGGGCAGGATGGACATTTTGAGGCGCTCGTTGTGCAACGGAAGCGAATCGGGCGGCAGGAGATCGAGCAGGACTTCGTAAGTGCCGCCGCTGACTGTGTTCTTGTCCACGCCGAGGGAGGAGGTGGCGTTGGCCTGCGGGTCGAGGTCCACGATGAGGACGCGCTGGCCGAACTGCCCCAGGTACGCGCCGAGGTTGATGGCGGTGGTGGTTTTGCCCACGCCGCCTTTTTGGTTGACGAAGGTGTAGATGCGAGTCATTTTGGATTTCTCTCGTACACGGATTTCACGGATGACACGGATGAGTCTACTGCAAAAAGGTTATTTTACCGCCGAGACCGCAGAGTACGCAGAGACTTGATAATGAAGAACTCTGCGCTTTCGGCGCACTCTGCGGTTAG
>DAOUMJ010000019.1:0-8432 GCA_034411715.1 Anaerolineales bacterium
GACTTCGCGTTCTGGATCATCTGTTGAATTTTAATTTGCCGATCCCGGTCTCCTTCACTGACTTTTCACATGCTTATCCGAACTTTGTCCGGTAGAGAAATGAATTTTGGGAAGCGTATGGTCATCAAGGGTTAGGGTATGTGCTTTCCTACCGAGGAGCGTGGAAGGAAGCAGAAAACGAGTTAGTGATTGCTAAAACATTTTTTGACAGTTCAGAGAGTGGATATTACTTTGTTAGTTCCGAAGAATTCTCTCATCACAAGATAAGTTTTTATCTTTTAAAAGTTATATATGCTATTTTGTTAAAACGGGCTAATGTAAAAGCAGAATCGCCAGTTGCGATTGCAAAACATGGTTTTGATGTTGCTATCAGCGAGGCGAAAAATTTTACTTTACCTCACGATTTAGCATTGTCTCACTGGTTGCTTGGTGCAGCCTATCGCGCCAATAACGAATCAACTTTGGCGGAAGAAAACCTGTCCAAAGCGCTCAATCTCTGTCGGCAAATCAATTTGGTTGAAATGGAAGCCAACATCTTGCTCGATCTGGCGCGGTTACGTTATGCCCAGGGTGATTTCAAAGACGCGCAGGAAAAAGCGTCCGAGGCGCTGGTGATCACGGAGCGCAGCGGGTATGTGTTGCAGGGGGCGGATGTGAATTTGTTCCTTGCGGAACTCGCCCTCACCCCCAACCCCTCTCCCGAAGAACACGGGAGAGGGGAGTCCGAGTGCCGCGAGGACGGAGTGAGGGCCGCGCGGAAGTACGCTGAGGAGGCGAAGAGGCTCGCCTATTGTGACGGTCCGCCGTATTATTACAAGGTGGCGTATGAGGAGGCGGAGAGGATGTTACAAAGGCTGAAGGATGAAAGATGAAAGATGAAAGATGAAGGATGAAGGATGAAAAAAGGACTCTGAGCGTTTCAGAGTCCTTTTGTTATTTATTTTCGTTCTGCAACTTGGTAGGCTGTTGAACGGGACTGTTTATATTTTCGAGCAGGGACTTTATCCATTAACTGGATGAGCGAACGCAACGCCTCATTGACCGATTCTGAATCTGGAAAATATTCTGCCACATCGGGGGCGAGCAATATTGTCCCTTCTGCCAGCATGTAATGATTCACTTCAACCGTCCCATCCTTTTTGGTCACATGGACGGTATAACCCTTGCCCAGCGGACGGTAAAATTTTCCACGCTCGGCTTTGCTAAAGTCATATTCGGCGCGCATTTCATCGTTTTTCTTTTTAGTAGTTTTCATAAGTTTCTTTCTCGGCTTTGGCCGCCTTTCGGGCGCTTATCAATCGGATTCGTTCCTTGCGAAAAGTGTGAATGACCGAAAGCAAACGTCTAATCACAGAGATTCCAATTGAAACGTATCGCTCTTCATTATCCGAATGGTCGGGGTCGGCAATCGTGGCAAGATTGGGATCGTTGAAAATGGTCGCGGCTTCTACGAAACTGACGCCATGCTTCTTGAGATTGGATTGCGCTTTTTCATCGTCCCATTCGAAATCGGATGTTTTCATGATGTTTGCTTGGTCAAATTATACCGCTGGACAGCGGGGCGGAGCAGATTGGGGTTCAGAATCAAAAAGGCGCAACGCCTCCGCGCCGCGCCTTTCCTCTTTCCTTACGCAATACGCAACACGCAATGCTCCGCTACTCTCTATTCTCTACACTCTAAAGCCTCTCCAACTCCTCCACCTGCTCCCCGATCACATCGAATCCTCCCTGCCAGAATTTCGCCGAGCGGATGTCAATGCCCGCCTCGGAGAGAATCCGCGCCGGGGCTTCCGATCCGCCTGCAGAGAGGATCTTCTTGTACTTCGGCTTGAAGGATTCGCCCTCGGCCTTGAACTGCTTGTAGAGCGAAAGCACCAGCAGTTTGCCAAAGGAGTAGGCGTAGACGTAGAACGGGGTGTGATAGAAGTGCGGGATGGCGACCCATTCCCATTTGAATTCGTCCGAGAGTTCGAGCGCATCGCCGAACTGCTCCTTGAGATTCTCGAAATACATTTTCGAGATTTCGTCCACGCTGGCGTTCTTCATGATCATGTCGTGGGCCGAGCGCTCGAAGAGGGCGAACCAGGCCTGGCGTCCGATGGTGGCGTAGGAATCGTCCACCTGGCGGAAGAGGATGTCGCGTCGCACGGACTTGTTCTTCTCCTCGGCCAGCATACGGTCAATCAGCATCATCTCGCCGAAGGTGGAGGCCGTCTCCGCCAGCGGCAGGGACGAGTGGAAGGTGAAGACCGTGTGATGCGAAGCCAGCATGGCGTGGATGGCGTGGCCGAGTTCGTGCGCCAGCGTGGCCACCTCGCGCGCATTCCCCTGATAGTTGACCTTGACGAAGGGCGTCATCTCGGGCAGGACGGAGGCGCAGAACGCGCCGTCCTGCTTGCCTTTGCGGATTTCGCTATCGAGATGGTTCTCGTCGAAGACGCGCCGGGCCAGCGCTCCGAATTCGGGATTGAAGGCCGAGAACGATTCCAGAACCATCTCAACGGCCCTGGGGAAGGGATATTTCTTTGTCGAGGCGGCGATGGGTGCGTAGATATCGTAGCGGCGCAGTTTCTTCATGCCCAACAATCCGGCTTTGATCTTGAAGAAACGCTGGAAAACAGGCGCATTGTTCCGCGCAACGTCGAGCAGCGCGTCCACGGCCTCGTCGGGGATGTCGTTCCTCAGGTTGCGGACCGAGTTGGGCGTCTTGAATTTTCGCAGGGTGATGCCCTCGTTGTGCCAGTCGCGGACGCGCGTCTGGTACATCTGCCCGAGAATGGGACCGTCGCTGCCGAAAACGCGAAACTGCTCACGGTAGGCGGCGGCGCGCAGTTTCGGGTCGGGACTGTAGACGTGGTTCATCAACTGGCCGCGCGTCAGCTCCCTCACCTTGCCGTCCATCCTGAATTTGAAGGCGTAGCGGTTGGTGATGGAATCGTACAGGTTGACCAGCGCGCTGGAGCCGCTCACATCCTTCAGGTTGATGATCTTCTCCTCCGGTTCGCTGAGCGTGTGCGGCTTGAAGTGGCGCATCTCTTCGAGATGGTAGCGATAATCGCCGCTCGCCTCCATCAGGCGTTGGGCGTCGGCGTCCTCCAGTCCCTTCCACCACAGGCTGAAGAACAGGGTGCGGTTGCCCATCTCGGCCATGAACTGCTGGACGCGGGCCTGCAGGGTCTGCGCGGCCTGGCTCTGGGTATCGGCCGCGAAGGAGAGGCCCGCGTAGGCGTCCAGTTTGTGCGCGAGACGGGTGAGTTCCTCGGAGGCCCTGAGAATGCGCATAAACTCGTCGGCAGGAATGTCCGCGCGCCCGCGAAGCGTGCCGCGCACACCCTCGAAGGTGGTCACCCGCTCCTCGATCTGATCGAAAGCGGTCTCCAGTTCGAGGCTGTCCATGGCGGGAAAGAGGTCGGTCAGCGACCAGGGGGAAAGTTTATGGGGCACGGTTGAGTTTTCCTTTACTATGGCACCACCGCGAAATGGTTGGTCAGCACCCACGTGACGTAGTTCTCCCACAGGGCCTGGATGTCCTCGCGGCGGTAATCGTGATCCGAGAAGGTCTGGATGATGACGCGGCCCTCGATGCAGGTGGCGATCAACCCGTAGTCGGAGGAACGGCCGGGGAAGCCGCCCGCCAGCAGGACGGCGTCGCCGCCGGTTACTCTCACGTAGTCCCCGCCCTTGTCCGTCCAGTACGTCCAGTAATTCGTCAGGCTGAATCCGCTGTTGGGCGTGGTGAACACGGGGTGTTCGGGCTTGAGCGTATAGATCGAATCCACTTCGCCGCGCACCTTCTGGAAGCGAATGCCGCATTTGGAAGTGAGTTGGCTGATGCGCCCCACTGCGGTATCGGAGAGATACCATATTTCCACGATCAGGGCGGCCTTTTCGTCGGTGACTTTGGGGACGATCACGTCCCAAAATTCGCCCTGCACCGCCGAACGGGACTCGGAAGCGATGATGATCAGGTCCCATTTCGTGCCGGAATTGAGTTGGTTCATCAGGTCGCCCACCCCCGCGCTGTAGATGTAGTTCAGCCCCATCAGTTCGAGCGTCGGCCGCACCCAGGGGACGAGCGGCACGGCCGCCGAATCTTCATACACCAGGATCTTGGCGGCTTTCATGCGCGCCTGCAGGTCCTGCGTGGGCGTCGGCTGTGGGGTGGGCGAGTCGGCGGGCAGGACGGGCGGGGGCGGCTGCGTGGGCGGCGGTTGGACGTTCAGCGCGGCCTGCGTCAATTGCAGCGCCATGGCCGTTCCCTGCATTTCCAGCGCGGCTCGGGTGGGATCGTAAGCGGGCGGTTGGAGCGGCGGACTGGTGGTCGGTCCCAGCGATACCGAGCAGGCCAGCGCCAGGGCGAACGTCGCCATCCCAAGGGACACAATCGTGCGGCGATTCAAGCGGGACATGGCATTCTCCATTCTCGAGGCGAAACGGATGTTGGCGGTTTCGAGGGATTGCAAATCCGCCGGGAGCGTTTCGTGATTGATTATACGTTGAATCGGATGTGGACAATATCCCCATCTTTGACGACGTATTCCTTCCCCTCGAGGCGCAACTTCCCTTTGGCCTTCGCTTCATTCATGGACCCGAGGCTGGCGAGGTCGTCCCAGGCCGCCACCTCGGCCCGGATGAATCCCTTCTGCAAATCGGTGTGGATCGCGCCCGCGGCCTCCAGCGCCGTCGCGCCGCGTCGGACGGTCCACGCCCGCACCTCGTCCTCGCCCACGGTAAAAAATGACTGCTGGTCGAGTAAATCATACGAGAGGCGGATCATGCGGTTGAGGCTGGGCTCCTCGATTCCATATTCCTTCATGAAATCAGCCGCGTCCTCAGGCGGGAGCTGCGCGATCTCCATTTCGAGTTTGCCCTGCAAAGCCATCGTCGGATGATCCATTGTCACTTCGGGTGGGGATTGCCCCTCGCCGAGGTTGAAGGCGGTCAAAATCGGCTTGCGCGTGAGCAGGCCGAAACTGGCGAGTTCCTTTTGTTCGTCGGGTGTAAAGTCCATGCCGCGCAGGGGTTCGTTGTCGGAGAGGGTTTTGCGCAGGCGTTCGAAGAGTTCGGTCTGGCGCGCGTTGAGGGCTTTATCCGTTCCGCCCTTCTTGCGCTCGTCCACGAGACGTTCCAGTTTGCGCTCCACGGCCACCAGGTCGTTCAGCAGGAGTTCGCTTTCCATCGTCTCGGCGTCACGCGCCGGATCCACGCTGCCGAGGGGATGCGGCACGTTGTCGTCCGCGAAACAGCGCACCACGTGGATGAATCCCTCCATCTGCGTCAGTTGATTCAGCAACGGGCCTGAGATGCCTGTTTTGGCCGCGCCCGCCTCCAGTCCCGCGATGTCCGCGTAGGTCACCTTGGCGTAGATCGTCCTGCGAGGTTTGAACATGGCCGAGAGGTTGTCCACGCGCGGGTCGGGGACGTCCACCACCGCCTGGTGGATTTCGATGCGCCCCGCGCTGGCGGTGGTCGGCGTGTGGCCGCGCGTCAGCGCGTTGAAGATGGTGGTTTTTCCAGATTGGGGCAGGCCGATGATTCCAAGTTTCATGTTTTCGTCGGGACGAAATTAATTTCGTCCTACCTTGACCTTGTTGGATGGGGTTTGTTATACTGTGTGTACCGCAAAATTAATTTTGCAGTACAAGCCGAAGTGGCGGAACTGGCAGACGCGCACGACTCAAAATCGTGTACCCGTAAGGGTATGAGGGTTCGATTCCCTCCTTCGGCACTGAAATTATATCAGGACTTTTCTCTACCCTGAGGAATGTTCTTCGAAGAGACCCTTCAGGGTCAATCGGGACAGGTGATCGTCCGCGCATGGCGGTCCGCCACCTGCGATTGGTCCCGGGCAGGTACGCGAGGCCGCCAATGGCAGTCTCGCGTTTTTTTGCCCTCCTCCCATTCTCTCCTCTCCCCGAAGGGGAAGAGGGACCGGGGGTGAGGGCGAGGAGCAACCCATGAAACTTCAATTCTTCTTTCTCCTGATGGACGCGCTGATCCTGCTTGCCTACCCGGTCGTTTTTATCGTATCGAAGATCCGCAAAAGCATGAGCGGCAAGCGCTGACCGGCGCCGCCATTCTCATCGAGGAGTCTCCATGCCCGAACTCAACAACATCCTGGCGGTCGTCCTCGGCGGCGGGCGCGGCGCCCGCTTGTGGCCTCTCACCCAATTGCGCTCCAAGCCCGCCGTTCCCATCGCAGGCAAATACCGCCTCATTGACATTCCCATCAGCAACTGTATCAACTCGGGGATTTACAAAATAGCGGTGCTGACGCAGTTCAACTCCGTTTCGCTTCATCGCCATATTACCCAGACCTATAACTTCGACAATTTCCACACCGGCTGGGTGCAGATTCTGGCCGCCGAGCAGACGCTGGAATCGGAGAACTGGTATCAAGGCACGGCCGACGCCGTCCGCAAGCAGATGTTCGAGATCCGCGCCACCGACGCCAAGGATGTGCTTATCCTGGCGGGCGATCACCTCTATCGCATGGACTATGCCGCCATGGCCAAATTCCACCTGGAAAAACGGGCCGATATCACCGTGGCCGTCCAGCCGGTGGCGCGCGAGGATGCCTCCCGTTTCGGGATTCTGAAACGCGAGAAGGATTGCCGCATTTCCGATTTTGTGGAGAAGCCCAAAACCCGCGCCGAGCAAACGCCCTTCGTCAGCCGCGACGACAAGGAACGTCCCTTTCTCGGCTCGATGGGCCTCTACCTGTTCAAGATCGAGGCGCTGACGCATTTCATGACGGCTCATCCCGACTTCGACGATTTCGGCGCAGACGTGATCCCCGCGGCCATCCAGACCCACGCGGTCTACGGCTACGACTTCGACGGCTACTGGCAGGACATCGGGACGATCCGCTCCTTCTACGACACCAACCTGCAGATGACCGAGCCAAACCCCCCGTTCAATTTCCACGACCCGAAACAGCCCATCTACACCAACGCCCGCGTCCTGCCCGGCTCCATCGTGGAGGACAGCCGCCTGAAGAACGCGCTTCTGGCGGAGGGATGCCGCATCCAGAAATCGGAGATCACCCACTCGGTGGTGGGGGTCCGCAGCCAGATCCGCGCCGGGACGCGCATCAAGAACAGCATCCTGATGGGCGCGGATTACTACGAACAGCCGGGCAGATCCAACGAAATTCCCCTGGGCGTCGGGCCGAAATGCGACATCGAGGGCGCCATCCTCGATAAGAACGTCCGCCTCGGCAAGGGCGTGATCATCCGCCCCTTCCCGCGCGGCGCGGATCGGGATACGCCCTCCTGGGTGGTGCGCGACGGCATCGTGGTCGTTCCCAAGGACGCGCAGATTCCCCCCGGCACGATCATCGCGCCGAAATGAGGTGGAGCAGTCCATAGACTTGTTCTACGCCGCTTGACAAGTCCCTGCCGCAGGATTAGACTCTGGGCGTGTTCGGGGAGTAGCCGCCTGTCCCCACAGGATGGATTTTCGTCAGCCCATTGGCTCAAACGCCATCGGAAATCCATGCGCCCGACTTTCAACGGAGCGATTGGCGAGACCATCACGAAGGCGTGGTGGTCTTTTATTTTGCAAATTGTACGACTGGAGCGTTTGATGAATTCGGAAATCGAGCCCAAAAAAATACCCGAACAGGAAAACGCCTGGCACGCCCTGGGAGCGGAGGAAGTCCTGCAGCACTTGAAAGTGAAAGACCAGGGGCTGACGACCGAAGAGGCGGAACGCCGCCGCGAGGCCTACGGTTCGAATCAATTACAGGAGGCGCCGCGTCCGGGCTTGTGGCGCATGTTGTGGGAGCAGATCAACAGTTTCGTGGTCTGGTTGTTGATCGTCGCCTCGGTCGTTTCGGCGTTGCTGGGCGACACGGTGGAAGCCGCGGCCATCATGGCCATCGTGGTGTTGAACGCGGCGTTGGGCATCGTCCAGGAGCGGCGCGCCGAGGAGGCGCTGACCGCCCTTAAAAAGTTGGCCGCGCCCGAGGCGCAGGTCCTGCGCGACGGGCGGCGCGTCAGCGTTCCCGCGCGTGAACTCGTCCCCGGCGACATCATCTTCCTCGAAGCGGGCAACTACGTCCCCGCGGACATGCGCCTGCTCGAAGCGGTCAACCTGCGGGTGGAGGAGGCGTCCCTCACGGGCGAATCGCTCCCCGTCCAGAAGAGCGCCGCAACCGTCCTCGATAAGGAAGTCCCGCTCGGCGATAGGAAAAACACCGCCTTCATGGGCACGCTCGTCTCGTATGGGCGCGGACGCGGCGTGGTCGTCGGCACCGGGATGCGGACACAGTTGGGGTTGATCGCCGAAATGCTCCAGCAGGTGGAGGAGGAGGAAACGCCGCTTCAGCGCCGGCTCGATCAGTTGGGCCGGACGCTTTCCATTGGCGCGTTGATTTTAGTGGCGGTCGTTTTCATCGTGGCGCTCATCAATTACACCGACATCGGCGG
>DAOUMJ010000020.1:0-19221 GCA_034411715.1 Anaerolineales bacterium
CCCCCCGCCGATTCCCCAGCCGCCCCTCGTCAATGCGCGTGATCCCGCTGTCGTAACTTTTCAATTTGGAGCGCGAGCCGTCGCCGGAGAAGATCGTCACCGCGCCGCTGTCGTCGCCGATCAGCAGTTCCTGCGCGCCGTCGTCGTCGAAATCCACGCCCACGATCTCGGTCACTTTGTCCGAAAGGGTGCGCGACCAGAGTTGTTTGCCCGTCGCGTCCAGCGCCCACAGCCCGCCATCCTTCCCGCCGACGATGATCTCGATGGACGATGGATCGCCGTTGATCTCCACCGTGCGGATTTCCGAGACGGCCTGCCCCATCCGTTCGACGAAAATGCGCGACCCGCTGGCCGCGTCCCAGATGGCGAACTCGCCGTACTCGCCGCCGGTCAGGATCTCGCTTGTCCCGTCACCGAACAGGTCGTAGGCCCTCATGCGGCGCAGTTGTTCGGTGGATTGCTTCCACAGGATCGCGCCGTTCCCGTCCACCACGCCGAACTCGCCGCTGTGCGAAGCGACGGCGAGGAAAATCCCCCCATTCACGCGGGCGTCGTCCATGCCGCGCAGTTCCTCTCCGCCCATTTGAATCTGCCAGAGTTGGCTTCCCTGCGGGCTGACGGAAGCCACCCTTCCGCCCGTATCGCCGACGATGATCTGCGTCCCCGAAGCGAATTTGATGACCGCGTTCCGCGAGGGGAACAGTCCCATGCCGGTGGTTTCATCCAAAAGGGGCAGGTATTGTCCCCGGCTGACCACTGCCACGCGCGGCCGATCGGTCTGAAAGAGGACCACATCCTCCACGCCGTCGCCGTTCACGTCGCCGAGGGTGGATTTGACGGAGGAGAAATTCTGCGTGAAGAGAATTCCGCTTTCGCCATCGAAGATGATGACGTTGTTCGGGTTTTGAATGAACAGGTCGTTCTGCCCGTCGCCCGTCAGGTCAATGATCTTCATGCTCTCGGCGGTGGAATAATCCACCTGCCAGATGGACTTGGAGGAATATTTCTCCGCCGCCGCCGATCCGCTCAATGCGAAAAAGATCGAAACGCCCATGACGAGGCAGACCAGAATAACCGCGAGAACGATGGTAACAATGGAACGGGAATTCATGAATATACCTTTCCCCCCTCTCCCATCATTGGGAGAGGGGCTGGGGGTGAGGGTCTTCCCCCCTCTCCCATCATTGGGAGAGGGCCGGGGGTGAGGGTCTTCCCCCCTCTCCCATCATTGGGAGAGGGGCCGGGGGTGAGGGCTAAGCTTTCTTCACCTGCAACAACCCATACGCCGATTTCAACACGCCCAGCACGCTTTCCGCCGAGACGTTTTCGCGCGGGCTGGAGGCCAGCACGGTGACGATCCCGCCCTCGGCGTCCACCGCGTTGATGGTGTAATCGCCAATCTGGCTGTCCGCTTTGATCTCGTTGTTGCGGACGATCTCATATAACCCGGGATTCACCGCGATACGCACTTTCAATTCCTGATACGAGCCTTTGAATTTGGCGGGTTTCCATTTCGATTTGCCGCTCACCTTGCCGCGGCCCCAGTAACCATTTCTCTCCTTCAGCCGCTGGATGGCAGACACGCGCAGGATGTTGCCGTCGTAGAGTTTGGCTTTCAGGTTCAGCCACTGGTCGCGGAAGTATTGCGTGGTGCGGCCCTTTGTGTCATTCGCCTGGCGCGCCACCTTGGAGGATTGCCGCGCGCCGGTCAGGTCGAGGCTGCCGAGCAGGCCGGTGCCGGGGCGCAGGTCGTCGCGCAGCGTGTGGACGATCTGCTCGAACTCGTTGAGGGCCGGGGGAAATGCCTTCATCTGGGCGCGGCGCAGGCCGACCGCCAGGAAGATGGCAATGACCCACAGCGCGATCCCTCCCGTGAGGAACGCGCACGAGGGGGTGTATCCCAGCAGATAAACAATCCCCTCGATCCCCATCAGCCCGAGACCGATCCAGAACAGGGCGCGCGGACCCTTTCCCCAGCGGGCGCGGGCCGCGTTGACCTTGTTCGCTTGCGCGGCGAGGGACTGCATGTTCTCGAGGATGGCGCGCGGTTTGTTGCTGAAGTTCAGGTAGAGGGGCGTCCATCCGCCGTCGGGAGGGGCGGGGGTGGCGCGGGCGAGAGCCGGCGCGCGCGAGACGGGAGCCGGGACGGGAGTCGCCGCGCGGGCGGGGGAAGCGCTCTTCGAGGCCGAAGCCGCGCGAGGTCCGGCGCGAGGCGAAGTGGGGGCGGGCGTCAGCGCGCGGGCGGGCGCGGTCGTCTTTCGCGCTTGCGTCCCTCTCCTGGCGGCGTATATCACGATGGCGATGAGGCCAACGATCCCCAGCGGGATCAGGCAAAACACAAAGGTCAAAATGGCGTACGCGATCCAGTCTTCCATGGGGGCCTCCAAATCTGCGCGCAATTGTCCACTTTTTTCAGCCTGGCGTCAATGGTGAATTTGCTATAATGCCTTCATGCCCCGCGTCCTATACGCCGCGTTCGATGTGGTGCCGAGTCCGAAGGGCGCCTCCACACACATCCTGCACAATTTGCGCGGGCTGGTGGAGCGCGGTTACGAAGTGAATCTGATCACGCCAGGCGACGGCCTTCTGCCGCCGGAGGATACGCTCGAGGGCGCGCGGGTGACGCGCGCGGCGCAGGATCTGACGCAGAATTTCCTGGCGCGCGCTGCCGATTTTGGGCGCGCGGTCATGCGGCACGTAGCGCTGGCGCCCATGTACGATGTCGTTCATTATCGTTCGGTCTGGTGCGGGTTGCCGCTGGCGCAGGCGCGGCGGGCGCGCGGTTACAAAACGCTCTTCGAGGTCAACGGCCTGCCCTCGGTGGAGTTGAAATACCATTACCCTTCCATCGAACCCGAATTGTTGACGAAGATCAAGGAACAGGAGATCGCCGCGCTCCATCTTTCGGACGCCATCGTCTGCCCCTCGCGCGTGACGCGGGACTACATCGCTTCGTTCGGCCTGGACCCGAAGCGGGTCGCGGTCGTCCCGAACGGCGTCAGCCCCTCGGACTTTTCCCCCTCTTCCCTGCCGCCGCGCGAGGGCCGCGTCCCAACCCTGCTTTACATCGGCACTCTGGCCGACTGGCAGGGACTGGACGTTCTCATCAAAGCCCTGCCCAAAATCCTGGAAAAGCGTGAAGTCCAGCTCCAGATTGTCGGGCGCGGCCGTTCGCGGCAGAGAAAACTGCTGGCGAAACACATCCGCAAACTGGGGCTGGAGGGACGCGTCCTCATCCGGCCCGCAGTGCCGCATCACGAAGTCCCCGCGCTGATCGCGGAGGCCGACATCTGCGTCGCGCCGCTCGGCCTGAACGACCGCAACGTGACGCAGGGCGCCTGTCCCATCAAGGTGCTGGAATACATGGCGGCGGGGCGTCCGCTGCTGGCTTCGAACATGCCGATCGTGCGCGAACTCGTCCGCGAGGACGTGGACGCGCTGCTGTTCTCTCCCAACGATCCCGAAGACCTGGCGCGCGGGGCGCTGGCGTTGTTGAACGATTTCGCGTTGTCGAGGCGGCTGGCTGAATCCGCCTCGGCGCGCGCCCTGGCGAAATTCACCTGGCACGAATCGCAGAAGAAACTGGGGAAAGTGTATGAGAGATTGCTGGGGGGCGGGGAATCGTAAAGCCTCCTGGAAGAAATTATTAGATAATCGTATAAAAATTATCCAAATTCTTGACATTGACGGCGAGCGGAGTACAATGTCATTATAAACTCAAGGAGAGATAAAATGGCTTTCGAACTTCCCAAACTTCCCTATGCGGTGGATGCGCTCGAACCCTACATTGATGCGCAGACCATGACCATTCATCACGGCAAACATCACCAGGCATACATCACCAATCTCAACGGCGCGCTCGAGAAGCATCCCGAACTGGGGGGCAAATCGCTCGAGTCGCTGCTCACCGACCTGAACGCGGTTCCCGAGGATGTCCGCGTCGTCGTCCGCAATCACGGCGGCGGCACGTGGAATCACTCCATGTTCTGGGAGATCATGGCGCCCAGGGCGGGCGGCGTGCCGAAGGGCGATCTCGCCAAAGCCGTAGACGCGGCCTTCGGTTCGTTCGACGCCTTCAAGGGCGAATTCGAGAAGGCCGCCAATGGCCGCTTCGGATCGGGCTGGGCCTGGCTGGTCAAAAAGGGCAGTGGGTTGGCCGTGGTCTCCACTGCAAATCAGGATAACCCCATGTCCGATGGCATGACTCCCGTGATGGGCATTGACGTGTGGGAGCACGCCTATTACCTCAAGTACCAGAACCGCCGCGCCGAGTACGTCACCAATTGGTGGAACGTGGTCAACTGGGACGAGGTGGCGCGGCGTTTCAACGGTTAAGATTTGGAGAAACCAGGCTTCCCAGCGAAACCTGGTTTTTTATGGCCTCCTCCGTTTCTTCAATCCATCTTGTCACGCGCACGAAGCCAGATATAATTGCAACATATCTGGCTTCTTAAATTTCCCAACAAGGAGAATTCCAATGACTCACATTATCACCAGCCTGTGCCTGCGCGACAGCGGATGCGTGGAAGTCTGCCCGGTGGAGTGCATTGTGCCTGGCGTGCCGCAGGGCGAATATCCCTGGTATTACATTGACCCCGATACCTGTATTGACTGCGGCGCGTGCGTCCCCGCCTGCCCGTACAACGCCATCTTCCCCGAACACGACGTGCCGGCGGCCTACACCGCCAAGGGCGGCGAGTACATCTCCCGCGTCGGCCTGACCGGCCACTACGAAGGCACCAACGATCACGGCGTTAAAGTCGTCCTCGATACGGTCAAACAACTCGAAGCCGGGGAGGCGGTGGACCTGACCGCCGACATCCAGCCCAACTACGATTACTTCAAAACCGGACCCGGCTATAAGGCCAACGATACCGACGAGGCCAAAGCCGCGCGCGGTTGATCGTTCAGTACGGACATTGAGAGCAAACCCGGTTTCTCCTTCGAGGAACCGGGTTTTCCTTATTTCACGGGGCGATAAAAGAATCACCCTTTATGGCGCTTGAATATCACCCGGCCTTTTCATATATTACAGCCATCAAATCAAAAGGAGAATTGAAATGAAGAAACCGGCTTTATTGACCGTGGTCGCGTTGACCTTGTCGATGATCCTGACCGCTTGCGGCGCAAGTGACGCTCCCAGCACGAACCTGAAGGTGGATTTTAGCGACTTTGCCTTCAACCCCGAGAAGTTCGTTGTCCCCGCCGGGCAGGAGATCACCCTCACCGCCAAAAATTCGGGCGCGGTCGAACATGAATTCGTGATCATGAATCTTGGCGCCACCGTCGGCGAAGACTTTGGCGACGAAGATGAAGACAACATCTACTGGGAGGTGGAGTTGGAGGCGGGCGATAGCGCCACTATCACCTTCACCGCTCCCTCCGAGCCGGGCGAATACCAGGTCGTCTGCGGCGTGGAAGGTCACTTCGTGGCGGGCATGGTCGGTTCGCTGACCGTCGTTGCGCCGTAATCGTTCTTTCTCGCAGAAACCCGTTTTTCTTGCGGAAACGGGTTTCTGGCAAAATGTCGTTACAATGGGGGTATGGCCGAACCGATCACCAGCCTTTCCAATCCGCTCATCAAACAGGCGCGCAAACTACGTAATCGCAAAGGACGCGCAGGAACGGGGCTTTTCCTCGTCGAGGGCCTCCACCACGTGGGCGAGGCCGTCGAAGCGGGATGGGACATTCAATCTGTGCTTTACGCGCCCGACCTGCTTACCAGCGGCTTTGGGCGCGATCTGATTGCCCGGCTCGAAAGGGAAAAAATCCGCGTCCAGGCCGTCTCCGCGGCGGTGATGGACTCCCTCTCGGAGAAGGACAATCCCACCGGCCTCCTCGCCCTCGTCTCGCAACAGGCGCGGACCCTGGACGGATTCCCCGCCGCCGACGTTTCCTCCGCCGTCGCTCTGGTCTCGCCGCAGGACCCCGGCAACCTCGGTTCCATCCTGCGGACGATGGACGCGGCCGGCGCCGACGCGCTCTTTCTCCTCGACGGCGGCGTGGACGCGGTTCATCCCTCCGCCGTCCGCGCCAGCATGGGGACGTTATTCTGGATTCCCGTCATCTCCGCTTCGTTCGATGAATTCATCGCCTGGGCGCGTCGCGGCGGCTTGCGCCTGGTGGGGACCTCCTCGCGCGCCAAAACCGATTACCGCGCCGTCATCCCGCCGCGGCGCTGGGCGCTCGTTCTCGGTTCCGAGCAAAAGGGCCTGTCCAAATCCCAACTCGAAGCCTGCGACATGACCGTCTCCCTGCCCATGCGCGGCCGCGCCAGTTCGCTCAACCTGTCCGTCGCGGCCGGGATTCTGCTTTACGAATGGCTTTAATAAAAGGCAACGGCGGCAGGATGCCGCCGTTGCGAACTTAGAACTCGTCTTCGTCCTCTTCCCACAGATCGTCCTCGTCTTCTTCTTCCTCGTCCCATTCATCCAATTCTTCTTCCTCGTCCCAGTTGGCCTTGGCCGCGGCCTCGTCGGTGGGAGAGTAGGTGGCGCAGCCGGTGTCGGCGTCAATCTCCACCGCGGCGGCGCTGCAATAACCCTCGTCAAGGAAGACGCAATCCATATAATGGCAGCGAATGCGGGGCATGTTCATTCCTCCTGGAATTGGGGTTGTCGGATCAGGCGGATCACGGCAAGGATAAAGATAATGGTCATGGCGGCCTGCGACGCCAGGCAGAACGGGCACAGGGCCTTGATGAGGACAAATTCCACGTAAATCAGGTACAACGTGAACAGGAAACCCGCCAGCGCCAGCCCGAAGATCAACAGGATGGCGTTGCGGCGCAGGAAATCATTGCGGTTCTCCAGCAGGTGCAGGGCAAGGATGGCCGCGTATCCCGCGACGCCCACCAGCGCGACCGGGATCCCGTAGATCTCCGAAAACTTGCTGGCGTTGACCGCCGAACAATCGCCGCTTCCCAGGCACATCGCGTTGTTGTCGGTCAGTTTGTAGATCGTCATGTAGATCGAAACGAGAACCCCGATCACGACCAGGACGAGCGAGGCTTGGTACATCCGTTTATCCATGTATGACCTCAAAGTTCACAAAAAAGTGGGCTTTCGCTTCCAGCCCGGCAGGGCGGGATTTTACCTCAGCGGGGGCGGGAAGTAAAGCGCAGGTTTGGCGCGAAAGCGCTTTCCTGCGGCCTGAAAGTCGGCGGCATTATACTCCAGAACGGGTATAATTACGCCCGGAGGTTTTTGCATGGATATTACCTGGTACGGTCAATCCTGTTTCCGCCTCGCCGAGCGCGGCATGGCGACGGTGGTGACGGACCCATTCGATCACAACGTCATCGGTTACAGCCCGTTGAAGTTGAAGGCCGATATTGTAACGGTAAGTCACGACGCGCCGGGTCACAATCACACCGGCGCGGTCAAGGGCGCTTCGCACATCATCCGCGGCCCCGGCGAGTTCGAGATCGGCGGCGTCTTCATTACCGGCGTCCAGACCGACGGCGCAGGCAAAAAGGCCCGTGAGACGGCGCGCAACACGCTCTACGTTTTCGATTACGACGGCATCACCGTGGCGCACCTCGGCGACCTGAAACAGGTCCCCTCGCAGGCGGAGGTCGAAGCGCTCGGCACGGTCAACGTGGCGCTCGTCCCGGTGGGCGGCGGCGGGGGACTGAACGCGGCCAAGGCCGCGGAGGTCGTCAGCCTGCTCGAGCCGAACCTGGTCGTTCCCATGCACTACGCCACGCCCGACGTGAAAGTGCAACTCGACTCGCTGAACAAATTTTTGAAGGAAATGGGATTGAGCGCCAACGCCGTGGAGAAGCAGGCCTCCCTCAAAGTGACGCGTTCCGGCCTGCCCGAAGAGACGCGCGTGGTGGCGCTGGAATACCAGAAAGAGTAGAACAAGTCTGTAGACTTGTTCTATTGCAGGAGTTCAAGTGCCAGTCAAAGTTTTAATGACCTGGGATATTTCCCCCGAGCGCGAACAGGAATATTTCGAGTTCGTCATCGGCCAGTTCGTGCCGGGCGTCCAGCGCATGGGGCTGCAGCCCATCGAAGCCTGGGCCACCATCTATGGCAACCATCCGCAGATCCAGGTCGGGTTGGTGGCCGAAGACGCCTCGGCCGCGCGCCGCGCCCTCAACTCGCCCGAATGGCTCAGGATCTCCGAGCAGTTATTCGCCTTTGTGAGAAACTACTCCCACAAAGTCGTTCCCGCTCGCGGCGGCTTCCAATTCTAGTACCGCACACTTGCCCTCCCACTCCGCTTCGTTTCGGGGACTAAAGTGTCGGGCAGTGCCAGGGAGATTCATCTTGCGATGACCCGCTTCCTCCCCCATTTCTTTTTGCTCTCCATGCTCGAAGGCATCGCGGCGCTGGCCACGTTGTTTTCGATTCCAGGCGAAGGCCTTTCCCCCGCGCGCCTCGCGCTGAGCGGCGCGATCCTTCTCCCCCTCGCTGCCTCGGCCTGGATGTTCGTTCGTTCTTTGAATGGGGATTGGCGCGTTCGCGTCGCCCATGCCTTGACCGCCCGCCCAAACCTCTTCCGCGCCCTGGCCTTTTCCTCCTCGCTTCTTTTCCTGACCTCGGGCCTGATCCTGTTTCTTCTGCGTTATCTCCACCCCGAAGCGACCGCGCCCTACTACCTCCGCGCCCGCCCGGCTCTCGTCCACCTCCTCCTCCTCGCCGCGCAATCCTCCCTCTTCCTCTCCCTCCTCCGCTACGGCTTCCACCTCGACTCTCTCAAGCCCCGCCGCGCGCTTTTCATTTCCACGGGAATCATCTTCGCCGTTTTCCTCGCCATCTGGCTGCTCATCCTCTTCACCGGCCTCGGCCTCACCCCCGATCCCAGTTACTGGGGCGAACCCGGCGTTCCCATTTTGGGCTGGCAATTAATCCTTGCCTTGTTTCTTGGTCTTCTTTCGTCTTTCATCTTTCATCTTTCATCCTTCTCTTCTCGCGCCAACGCCATCATCCCCCTCGCCATCTGGCTCCTCGCCTTCGCCCTGTGGATGAGCGTCCCGCTGACGACCCTCCGCAACAGTTTCTACGCGCCCATCACCCCGCCAGCCAACCAGCCCTTCCCCGCCTCCGACGCGTCCTATTACGATACGAACGCGCAGAACGTGCTGATGGGAGGCGGATTCATCAATTCCATTCCCACCCGCCCGTTGTTTATCCTGTTTCTGGCGGCCCTGCATGTCTTGTTCGGGCAGGACTACCCGCTCATCATCCTCGGGCAGACGCTGGTCTTCGCGCTTCTGCCCGTCGCGCTGTACTTCCTCGGCGCAAAACTGCACAGCCGCGCCGCCGGTGTGACGGCTGCCCTGCTCGCCATCTTCCGCGAACTCACCAGCCTGTGGGTCGCCTCGGATGTGCGCGTCAGCAACACCAAAATGCTCCTCTCGGAGTTCAGCGCCACGCTCGCCCTGATTGCGTTCCTGCTCCTCATCCTGCGCTGGTTCCGTAGTAAGTCGGATTGGCAATCCGACCTGCTAGCCTTCGTCTCCGGCGGCGCGCTCGGGCTGCAACTCCTCCTGCGGACGCAAACCGCCTTCCTCGCGCCTGGAGTTTTGCTCATCGCCTTCTTCGTCCTCTGGCCCGATTGGAAAAAATGGATCGCTCAATCCGCCCTCTTCGCGGCGGGATTCATCCTTGCCATCTCCCCTTGGCTGTGGCGCAACTACTCGATTACGGGCTATGCCGCGCTTGACGATCCGATGCAGATCAGGGTACTTGCCAGCATGTACAGCGGCGGAACTCCCACCTCCAACTTTTTGCAATTCGAAGGCCAGACGCCGGAACAGATCAGCGCATTCGTGGTGGATACGATCCGGCAGCGCCCCGCGTACGTGGCAGGCTTCGTCGCCAACCAGTTCTTCGCCAACACGATTGACACGCTCCTCGTCCTGCCCATCTTCGCCCGCTACGACGGCCTCTCCGCGCCCATTTTTCCTTACTGGTACGAATGGGACGGCCATCTCTCGCCCGCCAACGCCCTCCTCTTCGTCGTCTACCTGGTGGTCATCGCTCTCGGCATCGCCGCCGCGTGGAAACGCCTGCGCTGGGCGGGGTTGACGCCGCTCGTCTTTTTTATCTTCTACGCCTTTTCCACCAGCCTGGCGCGCTACTCCGGCTGGCGTTACATCTTCCCCGTGGACTGGGTGGGCTACTTCTACTTCGCGCTCGGCGCGGTGGAATGTTTCTCGCTCATTGCGCTTCTATTTGGTGTGGGCACACAAGCAGACAAGTACACAGGCACACAGGCACACACGTCACCCATCGCCCCTCACTCGCCAAAATCATTCATCATTCATCTTTCATCTTTTATCTTTCTTTTCCTCCTCATCGGCAGTCTCCCCTTGATCGCGGAATCCGGGATCGTTCCGCAAGCCGCATATCCCTGCGCGGACCCCATTCTCGATTGCTTTCCCGTGGACGGCATCGAGGAAACGCAGATGATGACGTTCCTCAGCCGACCTAAAGCCGGCATGTTGACAGGCCGCGTGCTCTACCCGCGCTACTTCCCCCGCTACGATGGACTCTCCTCCACCAATCCCGTCCCTGCCTTCGCTCCGCGCGATTTTCCGCGGATGGGTTTCCTCCTGCTCAAGGAGGGTTACATTGAACAGATCATCCTGCCCATGAAAGGCTCGCGTCCCTTCCCCCACGCCGAGCACGCCATCGTCTTGGGTTGCTGGCGCGATACCTACCTCGAAGCCCGCCTCGTCCTCTTCCCCGAAACGGGACAACTATTCGCCAACGGCTCGCTCGAAGAACCCTGCCTAACTCCGTAGCGGGAAAACGGACTGCAAAGTCTCCAGACTTTGCAGGTTCGCAAAAGTCTGGAGACGTTTGACTCCGCGCCAAATCGAAAGATGAATCTACTTTCATCCAAACTTTTGAAATGGTATCGCACCCACGCCCGCCCCCTCCCCTGGCGCGGACATCCGAATCCCTACGCGGTGTGGGTCTCCGAGATCATGCTCCAGCAGACGCGCGTGGAGGCCGTCATCCCCTACTTCGAGAAGTGGATGGAGCGATTCCCCACTGTTCGATCGCTGGCGGAGGCCTCCGAGCAATCGGTTCTGCAACTCTGGGAGGGACTCGGCTACTACTCCCGCGCCCGTAATATCCGCAAGGCCGCGCGCGTCATTGTGAATGAACTCGACGGCCGCCTCCCGCGCGATGTGCGCGCCCTCCGCAAACTCCCCGGTATTGGACGTTACACCGCAGGCGCGATTGCCTCGATTGCCTTCGACCTCGATGAGCCGACCCTCGATGGCAACATTCGCCGCGTCTACGCCAGATTGTTCAACGTGGAAGTTCCTGCCGATTCAACCGAAGGTGAAAAAATCCTTTGGAAACTCGCGGCGGAAAATCTGCCCAGAGGCAAAGCAGGCGATTTCAACCAGGTCCTCATGGACCTGGGCGCGACCATCTGCCTGCCGAAAAATCCGCGCTGCTCGGAATGTCCGCTGGAAAAAGATTGCCAATCACGCGCGTTGGGATTGCAGGAATCGCGTCCCGTGTTAAAGCCCAAAGCCGAAGTCCTGCATCACGTCCACGCCGCGGCCGTGCTTGTTGCGCAAATTGGCAATTTGCGCTACACCTTGTTAGCCAAACGTCCCTCGCCCGGCCTCCTCGGTGGGATGTGGGAATTCCCCAACGGGCGCGTGGAGGGCGATCCCGCCCGGGCGTTGACCAAAGCCATTAAATCGGGATACGGCCTCGAGGTCCGCGCGGGCGAAGCGCTGGGAGTCGTCCGTCACGCCTACACTCACTTCCGTGTCACCGTCCATGTTTTCGTCGCGAACATCATCGAAAAGGAAAGACAGAGAACGAACGAAAACCTGAAATGGGTAAAACTCTCCGAACTCGAAAATTATCCGATGGGAAAAATTGACCGCCAGATCGCGCAAAAAATAAAAGCCATCCGTGAAAATCCGCCAATCCGTGAAATCCGCGTACAAAAAAGCAAGGCAAATCAATGACTCTCACCCTCCTCTTCGATCTCGACGAAACCCTGCTCGACACCAACCTCAACGCGTTCGTGCAAACCTATTTTCAAAAACTGGCCGCGCATCTCGCCTCGCACGTCCCGCCCGAAACTCTGCTCAAATACCTGATGCTGGGCACGCAAAAAATGATGGCGAGCGAAGACCCCTCGCGCACGTTGCGCGAAGTCTTCGACGAAAATTTCTATCCCCATTTCGATGTGGATCGCGAAGCCCTCGCGCCCTCCATCGAAGATTTTTACGACAATGTCTTTCCCGCCATTCGCGAAGTGACCAAACCGATTCCCGGTGTGGTGGAATTCATCGAGTGGGTGTTCGGCGCGGGACATCGCGTCGTCATCGCCACCAGCCCTTATTTCCCGCGCAAGGCCACCTGGCATCGCCTGCGTTGGGCTGGCCTGCCTCCTGAAAAATATCCTTTTGCGCTCATCTCCACTTACGAAAATTTCCATTTCACAAAACCGCATCCGGCCTATTTTGCGGAAGTTCTTGGCCGCCTCGGCTGGCCTGAGGGACCCGTCCTGATGGTCGGCAACGACGTGGAGCAGGATTTGATCCCCGCCGCGACTCTCGGACTTGCCACCTATCATGCTGTGGACGTCACCCCGTCCGCAAATGGATTCGACGCTACGGGCCGCGGCCGCCTCGCCGAACTGCGCGCCTGGCTCGAGCGGACGGATCCCGCGACGCTCGTGCCGGTTTACTCCTCTTCGGCCTCTCTGCTGGCGATATTGCGCTCCACCCCCGCCGCGCTGACGGGTCTCCTCGAACCCCTCGCAGCCAACTCGCTGACAACGCGCCCCGCCGCGGATGAGTGGTCCATCACCGAGATCCTCTGCCACATCCGCGACGTGGAACGCGAAGTAGACCATCCGCGCATCCAAAAGATCCTCAGCGAAGACGGACCCTTCATCCCCGCGCAACTCCCCGACGAGTGGGCGAAGACGCGCGAATACAACCGGCAAGACGGTATCGCCGCGCTGCGCGAATTCACCGCCGCGCGGCTCCAGACGCTGGAAATGCTCGATGGCCTCGCGCCCGCCCAATGGTCCAGAAAGGCGCGGCACGCCATTTTCGGCCCGACCGCGCTGCAGGAGTTGGTCGGGTTCAACGCCGAGCATGACCGCCTGCACATCCAGCAGGTGTATGCGGTGCGTCGCACTCTCATCGAGGAGACGAAGCCGATCGGTTAGGTGCGACGCACTACTTCTCGCTCCGCCAGGCAGCCCGCGCATCGCTTTCCAGCAGGTTGTGTTATAACTGCCAGAATTCTGTAGGGCGAGATTAATCTCGCCCTACCCTTTTATCAGGAGTGCAAATGAGAAAACGCGTGGTTGTGACGGGTTTGGGATGCGTCAGCCCTGTTGGGAACAATGTGGCTGAAACCTGGAACGCGCTGATCGCGGGGAAGTCGGGCGCGGCGCCCATCACCCATTTCGACGCCAGCCGGCACAAAACGAAATTTGCCGCAGAGGTCAAGGGCTTCGACGGCGCGGCCATGTTCGGCGCGCGCGAGGCGCGCAAGATGGATCGCTTCGCGCAGTTCGCCACCGCCGCCGCGCTGGAGGCGCTGGCGCAGGCCAGATTGACGATTGACGAATCCAACCGCGACCGCGTGGGGATTCTGATCGGTTCGGGCATCGGCGGAATCATGACCCTGCTCGAAGAGATGGAAACCCTGCGCGAGCGCGGCCCCGACCGCATCAGCCCGTTCCTCATCCCGATGATGATCGCCGACAGCGCGGCGGGGATGATCGCCATCCGCATCGGCGTGCGCGGGCCGAACATGTCGCTTGCCACCGCCTGCGCCACAGGGACGAACGCGGTCGGCGAGGCGGCGGAAATGATCCGCCGCGGCGCAGCCGACGCGATGATCGCGGGCGCGGCCGAGGCGGCCATCGTCTCGATTGCGATGGCGGGCATGAACGTGATGGGCGCGCTTTCGGCGCGCAACGACGCGCCCGAGAAGGCCTCACGCCCGTTCGACAAAAATCGCGACGGATTCCTGATGGGGGAGGGCGGCGCGGTGATGATCCTGGAATCGCTCGAACACGCCCAGGCGCGCGGCGCGGAGATCCTCTGCGAGTTCACGGGCTACGGCACCTCCGACGACGCGCATCACATCTCCGCCCCCGCGGAAAACGGCGCCGGCGCGGCCCTCTCCATGCAACTCGCATTGCAGGATGCCGGTCTCTCTGTGGACGAGGTCGGCTACATCAACGCGCACGGCACGTCCACGCCGCTGAACGACAAAAGCGAAACCGCCGCCATCAAGACGGTCTTCGGCGAGCAGGCCTATCGAATCCCCGTCTCCTCCACCAAATCCATGACGGGACACCTGCTCGGCGCCTCGGGGACACTGGAGGCGGTGATCTGCGCGCAGGTCATCCGTGAGAACCTCCTTCCGCCGACGATCAACTACGAAACGCCCGATCCCGAATGCGACCTGGATTACGTTCCCAACCAGGCGCGCCCCGCGCAGCCGAAGCACGTCATGTCCAACTCGTTTGGCTTCGGCGGCCACAATGCAACTTTAATTTTGAGCCGATTCGAGTAAGTTGTTCCCGTCATTGCGAGGCGCGTAAGTTGCGACGAAGCAATCTCCTCATCATGCGCGGGGATTGCTTCGGGAAGTTTGCGCTGAATCTGTCGAAGCGCTCGCAATGGCGGATGATACACGAGGTTTAGATGTCTTACGCACACATCACTGGCTGGGGCATGTCCGTCCCCGAACCAGTGCTGACCAACGACGATCTCGCCAAGATCGTGGATACCAACGACGAGTGGATCCGCGAGCGGACGGGGATTCGCGAACGCCACATCGCGCGCGAGAACGAACACTCCTCCACGCTGGGGACGAGGGCCGCGCTCAAAGCCTTGTCGGTCGCGAATCTCAGACCCGCCGACGTAGACCTGATCATCTGCGCCACGTCCACGCCCGAACACATCTTCCCCGCCACGGCCTGCCTCATTCAAGACCAGATCGGCGCGACCAAGGCGGGCGCCTTCGACCTGCTGGCCGCCTGCACGGGCTTTATCTATGGGCTGAACATGGCCGCGCAATCCATTCGCAGCGGGGCGGTCAAAAACGCGCTCGTCATCGGCACCGAGACGCTCTCGCGTTTCATCAATTGGGAGGATCGAAACACCTGCATCCTCTTCGGCGACGGCGCGGGCGCGTTCGTTTTGCAGGCCAGCGAACAGCCGGGCGGCGTTCTCTCTGCCGTGATGCACTCCGACGGTTCCGGCGGCAACCTGCTCATCCTGCCGGCGGGTGGAAGCCGCCACCCCCTCTCCGAAGCGGTCCTGCGCGAAGGCCTGCATCACGTGTACATGGACGGCAGGGAAGTCTTCCGCTTCGCCACCAAGGTTATGGCCTCCTCCACCGAGGAAGTTCTCAAATCCGTCGGCCTCACCAAGGATGACATCAGCGTCATCATTCCGCACCAGGCAAACTATCGCATCATCGAAGCGGCGGCGCGCGGACTTAAAATGCCAATCGAACGCTTCGTCATCAACGTGGATCGGTACGGAAACACCTCCACCGCGTCCATTCCCATCGCGACCGTCGAAGCCGTCGAAACGGGACGCGTCCACGCGGGCGATAAGGTCGTCTTCGTCGGCTTCGGCGCGGGTCTCACCTGGGGCGCGCTCGTCGCCGAATGGACGGGACCGCTGCCCTCGCCGCGTAAAGTTCACATCGGCCGCGACCGCCTGTGGGGCCGCGTCCGCTCCATCCTGAATCGCATCGAACGCTTCCTCGAGGGCCTCATCTGGGGAAGGAAGGCGTAAGTCGCAGAAACCCGGTTTTTGCTTTCCGATTCTGTGGTACATTTGGCGCAGACATCACGCAAGGAGTAAAAATGTTCACACGTTTTGGCTTACCCGAAATCCTGATCCTGCTCGTCATCGTCCTCATCCTCTTCGGCCCGGGACGCATCGGCAAGATCGCCGGCGAACTCGGCCAGGGCATCAAGAATTTCCGCGATGGCCTGGGCGGAAAGAAAGAGGAAGAACCGCAGGAACCTCCGCAGCCGAAAGAGTAACAACAAAATTCCCCGCCTGGCGGGGAGTTTTGTTACAGCAACCCCTCCAATTCCTCCGCGCTCGTCACGGGACGCCGGCACACGAACCTCTCGCAGACGTACGCGGCGGACTTTCCCTCCACCAGCGGGCGGTCATGCAGCAATTTGGAGACTCCCTCCTCCACTGGATGACGAGCCGCGGCCACCACGACGTTCGGCCGGAATCCTGCCCGAACCGCCTCCACCAACTCCCGAGCCGAATCCTGCCCCTCCCCACCGACGATGATCGCTACCTGCTTCACCCGCGCCCGCGCGAACTCCGCCGCCCCGAGCCACCTCCCAAACGCCGTCGGGCAGCGGACGGCCGCCTCCGAAATCAGCCGCAATGCAGATTCGGCCAGGTCGCGGAAATCCCCGCGTCCCGTCAGCGCCGCGAGTTTGAGCAGGGCTTCCACCGCCATTGAATTTCCCGAGGGCGTGGCGTTATCCTGCACATCCTTTGGGCGAACCAGGAGAGTCTCTCCATCCGAGGGGGTGTCGAAGAATCCGCCTGCTGGATCGCGGAAGAATGGATCGCCGGTGATTTGCCAGGCGTGCAGGTAGGCGCGGGCGAGTTGGGTGTTGTCGTAGAGCATTTTTTCGTAATACTGTCCCCAACCGTACAAGCGGAGTTTTGTTTTCAGCACGGTTGTCAGTCGGCAGCAATAGTCTGAGGGCGCACTAATGCCTTCGATAACCAGTCAATTGAGTTTCCATTTCTTTTGGTGAATTGACCGGCTGCTGACAAACAAATCCCTGGCATACATACGCGGTTGAACGATCATTCACTAAAGGCCGATCCTTCAACAAGGCTGGCGCCTCCGGCTCCGGTGGGTAACTCGAAATTGCCGTTACCTGTCGGGGCCGGAATGTTTTCCATAAAGCGTTTAACATCTCTTTGGTTTCGGTATGTTGTGAATCGCCGATAATTGCCACTTCACGAGACGGACCAACGGCAAAGTCAGCCGCGCACAACCACTGTGCAAAGGCTGTTGGATAGCGTAACATGGCTCCATATACTGAGGAGATCATTTCCTCGGCCAAGTCTCGCCATTCCGTCCGATCTCCATACGCCGCCAACTCCAGCAGAGCGGTAGCGGCGAGCGCGTTTCCGGACGGAGTGGCGTTATCCTGAATGTCTTTCGGTCGTACAAGCAGGGTTTCATGGTCGTCGCGAGTATCGAAAAAACCTCCCTCGGGATCAACGAAGTGTTCGACCATTTCATCGGCGAGTTTCAATGCTGAACGATACCATTCTGTGTTCGGGTTGGATTGATACAAAGCCAACAGCGCCAAAATCAAACCAGCGTAATCTTCCAGGTAGGCATTATGTTTTGCCTGTCCCTCCCGCCAAGATCGGTGGAGCCGATGCTTTATGTAAAGGTTATCCAACAAGAAACGTGCATTACGAGTGGCAACTTGAAGATAATCCTGCCTATTCAGATAACGTCCAGCCTCTGCGAAGGCTTTAAGCATCAGGGAATTCCACATCACGAGCACTTTGTCGTCTGTGGCTGGACGAATGCGCGAACTCCTTGTTTCCAAAAGCCTGGCATGACATGAAGATAATTTTTGTCGAAGTTCGGTTTGCTCCATTTTGAAGCGGGCTGCGAGAGTGGAATCATCCAGAGCGCGTTGCAGGATAGTTTTGCCTTCCCAGTTTCCTGATGGGGTAATGCCATAAGCAGTTTTGAAAAAGTCGAAATCTGATCCGAGCACTTCTTCGAGCTCGCTTTGTGTCCAGACATAGAATTTCCCTTCTTCACCCTCCGAATCGGCATCCAAACTACTGAAAAATCCTCCTTCTGAATGAGTCAATTCGCGCAAGACAAAATCCAGCGTCTCCTCGCAAATCCTGCGATAGTCGGTGTTGCCGGTGACCAAATACCCGTGTAGATATGCCAGGGCTAATTGGCCATTATCATATGTCATTTTTTCAAAATGAGGCGTTCTCCAAAAAGTATCAACGCTGTAACGGGAAAAACCGCCGCCGACAACATCATACATCCCGCCACGTGACATTGCACTTAATGCATGGGTGACAGCCTTTATTATTTGTTCGCGTTGAGTTGTATCGGTGGTTGCTCGACGTATAAGAAAATCGATGGTCATGGGTTGTGGAAATTTTGGCGCTGAACCCCAACCTCCATAACCCCAATCGTAGGAATCAAGCAGGTTTTTTATCGCTGCCTCAAGAACTTCTGTAGTTATTTCATTCCTGTTCTCTGGCTTGTGAATAGGCGGTTGAATATGTTCGAGTACCTGATTTCCGACTCGATCAACTTCCTGAACATCTTCACGCCATGCCTTGGCAATGCTACTTAAAACTTCTTTGAAGGAAGGCATATTGTAACGTCGAACAGGTGGAAAATATGTGCCGGCGTAAAAAGGACGCAAGTCTGGTGTGAGGAAGACAGACATGGGCCAGCCGCCAGAACCGTTCATAGCAACTGTGGCTTGCATATAAATTCCGTCTATATCTGGTCGTTCTTCTCGATCCACCTTGATACTTATAAATTCCTGGTTCATCAGCGTAGCGATATCAGGATCTTCGAAACTTTCCTCCCTCATGCGGTGACACCAGTGGCAGGCGGCATAACCGATACTCACAAAAATAGGCTTATTTTCAACTCTGGCTCTACTCAGTGCTTCTTCGCCCCAAGGATACCAATCCACGGGATTATTTGCATGTTGAAGCAGGTAAGGAGAATTTTCCGAGATAAGGTGATTGGGCATAGGTCGCCTCTACAGTAAATTCAAAGTGAACTTGAAGAGGATTATAGCCCATGCCAATAAGCGACAAGTGATAATTTTTACGGAAGATTTTTGCTGGGCATTATTGTATAATTTTACTTATACCCGTATACCAGATTTATACTCGGCGGGGCAGATCCTATTGAGATAGTGAAGGTAAAAATTAACATTCAAGCAAAAAATGACCAAAGTCCAATTTGGTAATACTTGTAAGAGTTGCTTAGCTATTTAGCCGCTTAACGGACTTCCACTAATCTAATTTTAATTGCCTTGACTTACGAGATATACAACTATCCGAATCCTCTATTTCGACTAGAATCTGTAAATGGATAGCTGCGAGCCGACAGTACATCGTGAGGATTATTCCGCCAGTTGATCGCGTACGTTTGGTACCTTAACAACCGACAGATCATCGTGTACATT
>DAOUMJ010000021.1:0-17421 GCA_034411715.1 Anaerolineales bacterium
ACTAACCGCAGAGCGCGCCGAGAGCGCAGAGTTCTTCATTGTTAAGTCTCTGCGTACTCTGCGATCTCGGCGGTAAAACAACCTTTTGCAGTAGAGTCATACTTGCAAGATTCGGAAAAAACTTGTTTCCTACGCTATAATCCAAACGCCTCCTTTCTTCTGTTCTTCTGCTTGACCATCCTGCTCGTGGGAGCCGCCTCGTGAAAAAACAAAATCCCCGCATCGTTCAAACCATTGGCATCCTCCTGTCAATGGGAACGCTTGGCCTGATGCTGTTCTTCACCCACGCCTTTTTCTACGCGGCGCCTTACGCGGGCTTTTACTTCAACGGCACCGACGGCAGGATCGTCGAATTCTATGGCAGGGCCGCAGATCAGGATTTGCTGTGCGCCGGAGACGTTTTGAAGCGGGTTGGCGGGATAACCTTCGATGAATATCAGGCCGATGGAACGATCTACTTCTTCAAGGGCGTTCAGCCGGGCGAGACGGTCCCGGTCACTGTGACTCGAAACGGGGAGGAAGTCGAGACCGCGTGGACCTTGCCCGGCTACTCGTCCGAGGAATTCCACGCCCGTTTTGGAAATCCCTGGTGGCTTGGTTACCTTTTCTGGGGGATTGGGCTGGCGGTCCAGCTCTTCATGCGTCCGCGCGATACGCGCTGGCGGCTGTTGATCGCCCTCAATCAGGCCACGGGAGCCTGGTTCCTGCTCGGAGTCGCCTCCAGCCTGCGCGCCTGGAATTCCTCCATTCTGCTCCACGCCCTCACGTGGATCGCGCTTCCCATCTACCTGCATTTGCACTGGATCTTCCCAAGCCCGTTGAAGCGCCTTCCCTCCTGGGTTTGGACTGCCTTCTATCTGTTCTGCGGCGCGTTGTCTCTTGGCGAGATTTTCCAACTCCTGCCGAGAACGGCCTACTATTTCGGCGTCCTGCTCATGTTCGGCGGGAGCATCGTCCTGCTCTTCCTTCACCTGCGCCAGCCGCAGGATCGGCGCGCCGTTCAACTGCTGCTGCTCGCCTTCGGGGTGGCGTTGCTGCCAGGCATCAGCCTCAGCCTCCTCGGTTTGGGCGGGAGCATCCCCGAACGCGGCATTGTGGGAATGCTTGCCTTGCCGCTCGTGCCGGCCGCCTACGCCTTTCTCGTCTTCCGACGGCAATCGGGCGGCATCGAAGCGCGCGCCAGCAGGTTTGTCGCCGTTTACGCGTTCCTCATCCTGCTTGGCACAATCCTCGTCGTTCTCTCCGGGGGCGCCGCGCGAGCCTCGCCTGTGGTTGCCTTCATCGTCACCGGGCTTCTCGCCGCCTACGTCTCCATTGTCGTCTTTCCCGCCTTCCAGACCTTTGTCAATCGCCGCCTGCTGGGCGTCAAACTCCCCTACCAAAACCTGCTGGAGAACTATTCCTCGCGCATCGCCACCAGCGCGTCCATCGCGCGGCTCCTCCAGCTTTTGAAGGAGGACGTCTTCCCCAGCCTGCTCGTCCGTCAGTACGCCTTCCTGCAACTTTCGGGCGACGCGCCTCGAGCGGCCCTCGTCCACGGCGTGGATTCGAGTCAACTGCCGGGTTTGGATGACGCGCCCGCGCTGACATCCCTGGCTGGACGCTTCCTCCCCCCCGAGGAGGGACATCCCCACCCCTGGATCCGCCTCATCCTGACCCTTCGGGCGGGGGAGGAGACCCTCGGCCTTTGGCTGCTCGGACGGCGCGACCCCGACGACCTCTACCACGCCGCCGAGATTCCCATCTTCCAATCCCTCGCCGACCAGACCGCCATCGCCCTTAGCAACCTCTTCCAGGCGGAACGCCTGCGCTCCCTGTATCAAGCGGACATTCAACGGCGCGAGCAGGAGCGCGTTTCGCTGGCGCGTGAACTGCACGACAGCGTCCTCAACCAGTTGGCCGCCCTGCGGATGAACCTGGGCGAGGAGAATCCCCCGCCGCGCTTCGAGGAAGCCTACGAGGAAGTCGTCCAGCGCCTGCGCGAGATCGTCAGCGACCTGCGCCCGCCCCTGCTCAACTACGGCCTGAAACTCGCGCTCGAAGAACTGTCCCAGGATTTGATGGAACGCAGTGAAAACCGTGTGCGGGTCACGCTGGCAATGTTCGGGGAGCAGGAGCGTTATCCGCCGAACATCGAACTGCACCTGTTCCGCATCGCGCAGGAAGCCTGCGAGAACGCCCTGCGCCACGCAAAAGCGGCCAACGCGGTTATCTCCGCGCAACTGGATGCCGAAAGCGTCAGCCTCGAGATCGAGGACGACGGGCTCGGCTTCGAGATGGGGGACGGAATGGAATTGGACGATCTGCTCCTCCACAAGCATTTCGGGCTGGCGGGGATCGTGGAGCGCGCCAACCTGATCGGCGCGCAGATCGGCATCCGGTCCGCGCCCGAAACGGGGACGCGCATCCGCGTCGTTTGGCGCGCCCCGCTCAAAGGTCAGGAATGAGACGGCGATTGATTTGCGGTTGTTAAGGTTCGAGTTGACGCTGGCTGGGTTATACCCAGGCAGGAGACGACGTTCAATCGTCATTTGCTTGAATCCCTTAAGCGTCGCTTGAATCCGAGGTTGCCCTGTGAAAAGTTTTGGATCGCGCCTGCGCGTTTTCCGCCTGCAAAGCAAAAGCGCGCAAACAGGAAAGCCCCTCTCTCAACAGGAATTGGGCGAATTATTACAGGCCGAATTTGGCGTGCGATTCAGCGGCGCGGCGGTCAGCGACTGGGAGCGCGGGAAAAGTAAAATCCACGCCGACGACCGCCTGCTTTTGACGAGCCTGATTAAATTACTGCGCGAGCATGGGGGGATTGAGTCCCTGGACGAGGCGAATGAACTGCTGGAGGCTGGCAACTATCGCGCCCTCAAACTGGATGAAATTCAACGGGTTTTTCCTGCCGTGAGCGCGGAGTTGCAAGATTCACCCCCACTCACCTCCTCAACAGGGGAGAATGCCTTCGCCAGTCTTGGCGAAAAATGGGCGGACTTGCTGGACAAGGCGAGGGAGGGCCCGCCTCCCGCGTGGCCGCGCGTGGTCGCGGCGTTGATGCGAGGGTTTTCGGATCGGTTGTCCGCGTTTGGCGCGCTGCGCATCCTGATATTTCTCTGGCTATGGTTGTTGACCCGCGCATTGATCATGCCCTCCCTGCGTTGGCCGTTTGCAGGCCAGGAAACCATGCTATTGGCTGTCGGTCTTTACTGCGCGGGGACGATGACGCTTCCCGCCTTGATCGGCCTGTTGGCGGACACGAAGAAGAACAAGTTTTGGCAGAAGGCTCAACTATCGAATTCGCCGGCTCTTCGTCTCTATACCCATCAGGGCGCGTTCATCGGATTTCATCTCGGTTATTTCGCGGCCTTTCTCGCCGCCCTCATCCAGAATTTTTTGCGCCTGCCGTCAACGGCATGGTGGGAGTGGATGCTCATGCTCGCGCCGTTGATCATGGGATACACCGGCGCGCGCGTCGTTCCCTACAACCTGTGGCGCGCGTTCGGACGTTTGAGTCTCCGTGATGGCGGCGTCTTTTTCATCTTTATCCTGCTGGGACCGTTGTGGGGATTCTTCCTCCTCCAGTCTTTCTCCCTGCTCACATCCCCCTTTGGTTTGCTCATCGCGTTATTCGCCCTCACCCTGCTCGCCGGTGGGATGGCGTGGCGGGCCTGGAAAAAGCGACTCGCGCGATAACAAGCAGGGGGAATTCGGGGTTGCAGCGGCCGAATTTGACCGCCGAGACCGCCGAGTTCGCAGAGAAAAGAATAGGAGGAAATCTCCGCGCTCTCTGCGATCTCCCCTGGCACTGCCCGCCAGGGCAAGTGTGCGGTAAAAAGGCGCGTTCCACAGAATTGGAGAGTGTCCAAAAGAATGGGCTAATTCATCCAACCGCCGAGAACGCGGAGTTCGCAGAGAAAAACAAAGGGGAATCTCCGCGCTCTCTGTGCGCTCTGCGGTAAAAATAATCTGAAACCTTCGAAATTGGACACTCCCCGGAATTGGACGCCCCACAAGTTCGAGTTTTAAGGGTGTAAAATTGGCGCGTGACCCGCATTCCCCTCCCAACCGACACCCCAATCCCTCGAGGCAACCATGCCAATTAGGAAGGATTTTCCCACCTACGACGCGGACGCCTGCGCCAAACTCACGCTGGCCGACCTGGTGGCGTTCGCGATCCAATCCCTGCAAAGCCGGGAAACGGACTTCTCGGCGGAGGACGTGGTGGCCGCCTGTTTTCAGATGTTCCCGAAGCGGTTCTCGCTGCGGAACTATCCGCACTGGCCCGATTCGGCCATGGTGGGACGCCGCTGGGCGGAGTTGCGGGCAAAGGGCTGGCTTTCGGGCGCGAGGTTGAAACTGACCGCAAAGGGCGCGCGGCGGGCCGCGAAGGTGAAGGGCATGCTCGGCCGGCCGATCCGCCAGAGGTCACGCGAGCGAGCCGGGCCTGTCCCGGTGACGCGCGATGGGCGGTACGTCAAGGCAGTCGAGTCGTCGGAGGCATATCATCATTTCAAACGCCGGAAGAGCAAGGCGCGCATCAACGAGTTCGACTTCCGCAGTATGTTGCTCTGCACGATGGAAAGTTCACCCGCCACGCTGGCGCGCAACCTGGAGCAGTTCAGGGAAAATGTGAAAGCCAGCGGGCGCAAAGACCTGGCCGCGTTTTTGGATTTTTGCGAGGCGAAATTTTCGCATTTACTGGTGGAGGCGCTGCCGCGAGTGTTGAAGAGATAATTCGCTTGATGAAGTACCGCAAGATTTATCTTGCTTCACCAGGCAACATGAATGTTGCGGTACTGACAATACTGAGATGACATGACCACCAGCCGCCGTTTACAGTATGCAGACCGCGTTGCCCTGCAACAGGCCGACCAGGCCATTCGCAAGGATGTGCTGCGCGCGCTGGTGGAGATCGTCACCAACAGCAACGACAGTTACTCGCGGCTCGAAAGCGCGGGGCAGACGGTGAGCGGCGAGATCGTGATCGAATTGCAGCGCAAGCATAAAAACTCGGTGATCCGCGTGCGCGATTTTGCAGAGGGGATGAACGATGCGCGCATGGACCAGGTGGTTGGCACCTACGGCGAGGCCACCAGCGGCCTCAAGGAAGATAAGCGTGTGCGCGGACTATGGGGGCGCGGGTTGAAGGACGCCATCTTTGGGCTGGGACATGGCTGTGTGCGTTCGTTCCAAAACGGCATGTTCTATTCGAGCGCGCTGGTTTTGCGCGATGGCGTGCCGACCTTTGAACTGGACGCGCCCATCCCCTCCCAGCCGCACCTGCGCGAGGATTTCAACATTCCCGAGGGGGACGGCACGGAGGTGGAGATCATCGTCTCACGGGAGGACGTGAAAGTTCCGCAATTCGACAACCTGCGAAATTACCTCTCGCGGCATTTCGAGTTGCGTCCCATCATGGAAAGCCGCACGCGCCGCATCCTCCTCCGAAACATGGCGGGGCCGCGCAAGGTGCGCGAGGAACACGCGCTTTCGTACCGTCCGCCGCGCGGCGAAAAGGCGCTGGACGAACATCTGCAACTGGATGGCTTCGACGCGGGGGCGCGGCTGGAGGTCTTTCGCTCCACGCTGCAACTCTCGACGCGCGGCGAGGAGGGCGATTACGCCGACGCGGGCCTGCTCGTCATCAGCCACTCGATGGTGGTTGCGCTGACCATGCTCAAGTACGAGAACGATCCGTACGCCTCGTTTTTCTACGGCTCGATCAAATGCGATTACCTGCACGAACTGCTCAAGCGCGACGAACCCGTGCTCACCGCCACGCGCGACGGCATTAACTGGACGCATCCGTTTGCGAAGGCGTTGAAGGCCGCGGTGGAGGCCAAACTCGATCCCCTGATCCAGCGGGAGCGCGAACACGCCCTGCACGAGGAGCAGACCAAACTCGACACGCGCCTGCGCCGCAAACTGGACAAGGCGCTCAAGGAGTTGAACACCATCGCCTCGTCCGAACTTCGTCCCCGCCCCGCGCGCGCCGAGGGAGGGGCGCGGCAATTGGAACTTCCCACCTCGGGGATCGGCTTCGCGCAGGAACGCGTCTCGGTGCAGACGGGGCAGACCGCCACCCTGATCCTGCGCGTGGAGATGCCGACCATGGCGCAACCGGGCGCGCTGGCATACGTCGTCTCTGATAATCCCGAGGTGGTTGTGCTGACCCCAAAGGTGACGATCGAACCGGACGAGTCAGACCCGACCGTCGGCGTGGCGCGCGTGCGGGTGGAGGGTCGCCAGGTGGGAAGTGAAAGCGTGATCACCGCCTACGTTGGCAACGCGAAGGCCAAAGCGCTGGTGCAGGTGCGCTCGAAGAAGGAGACGCCCGCCGAGGTCACGGACGCGACCCGTACGGGACTCTTCACCGACATCCACTTCGACGACCGCTCGGACCCGCGCCAGCGCGTCTATCTCGACCGCATCAACTCCACCATCGTGGTCGCGACCGAAGCGCCCTCGGTGAAAATCTATCTCGACGAGAACGGACGTCTCGACACCAGCGTGCAGGGACAGGTGCTCCTTGCCGAGTTGATCACCGAGGCCGTGTGCCGCGAGATCGCCCGACAGGGCGTGGAGAGCGGACGTTTCCTTGCCCCCGATGGCGCCGAAGCGGACGCGATCCAGAGCCATTTCATCCGCCTGCAAAACCGTTACGCCCACATGATCCACGAGGTGATCGTGACAAAGGAGTGACACCTTACGCAGTACCGCAAGATTTATCTTGCTCACGGCAGGCGCAAAATGAATTTTGCGGTACTACAAGCATACCCAAAGGAGGTTCACATGACAACCAAATTAACCTGGCACGGCCACGCCGCCCTCGGCCTCGAAACGGGCGGGACCAAACTCGTCATTGACCCGTTCTTCACGGGCAATCCCGCCGCCTCGCTCTCCCCCGAAGCGGTGGAGGCGGACTTCATCCTCGTCAGCCACGGACACGGCGACCACGTCGGCGACGCGGTCGCCATCGCCAAACGGACGGGCGCGACGATCATCAGCAACTTCGAGATTTCATCATGGTTCGGAAAGGAAGGCGTGGAGAAGACGCACGGTCAGCACATCGGCGGCGGATTTAGGCACCCCTTTGGCTATCTCAAATTGACGCTGGCCCTGCATGGCTCGTCCCTGCCCGACGGTTCGAACGGCGGTAATCCCTGCGGTTTCCTGCTGACGACCAACGACGGCAAGAAACTTTACTTCGCGCAGGATACGGGGCTGTTCGGCGACATGAAACTGATCGGCGAGGAGGGTCTTGATTTGGCGGTACTCCCCATCGGCGACAACTACACCATGGGCCCCGATGACGCCCTGCGCGCCGTCGAATTGCTGGAGCCGAAGGTCGTCATCCCCATCCATTACAACACCTGGGATTTGATCGCGCAGGATGCCGGTGCCTGGGCCGAACGCGTGGAGAAACAGACGAAGACGAAAGCGGTCGTTTTGAAGCCGGGCGAGAGTTATTCGATATAGCGGATCGGCTCCACGTTTCGCTTTTTCCCCTCTTTCGGCTTCCTCTCACGCGCGTAATAGAACGTTTCGCGCAGTTGCGGCGTGACCAGCCCCGACTCGCGGTAGCCCGCGCGCGTCCCGCGGAATTGCATGAAGCGGAACCAGAAAATGGAGGCCAGGTTCTTCCACAACACGCGCTCGCGCGCCGCGTGAACCAGGTCGCTGAAAATATTCATCGTTGTCAGGCGCGCAAAATCGTACAAGTTGAAATGCGATTCGGGGTGAATCCGCTTGAAAGCCATGGCCTCGCGGCGATAGCGGTTGAACACGCCGCGCGGCGTTTCATTGTGGACGTGGATCACCTCGGCCTCGGCCGCGTACGCGATCTCGTATCCCTGTT
This sequence comes from Anaerolineales bacterium, assembly GCA_034411715.1. Classification (GTDB taxonomy): domain Bacteria; phylum Chloroflexota; class Anaerolineae; order Anaerolineales; family Villigracilaceae; genus Denitrolinea. The sequence goes on from DAOUMJ010000021.1 coordinate 7,844, forward strand.
CCTTTGCCCATTTCGCCCAGGCCAGGTCTTCGAGACCCGTCAGCGTTTCGTCGTAGCGATTCTTCTCCCACAAACTTTTTCGGATGGCGGCGTTGGCGTTGTTGCAAAACGCGGTGACTTGGCGCGGCTGGCTGTGGTCGGGATACCACTGGTGATAAATCTGCTGTTCCGAAAATTTCGCCGTCTCCGGCCCGCGCTGTTTGCCGTAGGTGAGCGCGACCTTTTCATCCTCGAACGGACGAAGCAGGGTCTCCAGCCAATCGGGATAGACGGGATACACGTGCGCGCTGGCGATGACGACCAGTTCACGCGTCGCGGCCTGGACCCCGAGGTTGAGCGACCGCCCGAAGGTGAATTCTTCGGGACGGATTCTCACCACCCGCGCCCCAGACGCCTCGGCCACCGAGACGGTGGAATCGGTGGAGCCGGAGTCCACGAGGATGACTTCCACATCCTGGACGGTTTGGCGGCGGATTCCCTCCAGCAGGCGGGGGAGGTGTTTTTCTTCGTTATAGGCGCGGATGACGAGGGAGCAGTTCATGGGTGGTAATTGGTAATTGGTGATTGGTAATTGACGGCGCAAATTACCCTTTACCAATTACCAGTCTCTTCATATCCCAATCTTATCAACAAATCTCCCGCCGCCTCTTTGAAAATTTCCTTGTGCTCTTCCGTGAAATACTTTTTCCACTCGCCCGTCTTTCCCGAACGGAAGGTGGGGGAGCGGCCGGGGTTGATGGACGACTCCAGCGCGTCGAGGATTTCTTCGCGCGGCGCGGGGATGGGCGCGCGGGCGAGGAGGTGATCCATGATGCGCGTCAGCGTCGCGGCGCGGGCGTGGATGAGGTCTTCGAAGTGGAGGGTCAACACTTCGGGACGGTCAAGCCAGCCGAGGTAGGGGGCGAAGCGGGCGGCGATGTTTGGAAATTCAAAAGGCGCTTGCCCTGAGCCTGTCGAAGGGTCCGGTCGTCCCAAAATGCTGGCGCGGAGACGCGCCTCGAAGTCGGGCAGGGAGGCGTAGTAATCGTGATGGACGTGGCGCGTCTCCATCCCGGTCACGTAGAAGACGTGCGAGACGACCACGTCGCGCGGGTCGCGGAAGATGAAGTAAGGGACGAATCCGCCCGAAGAAACGCGCGAGGCGGCCTCGGGTCGGGCGAAGAGATGCGCCGAGGCAACGTCCAGCGGGCGGAGCGAGTCGAGCCAGGCGAGGGCCTGTTCGGGCGCGCGCTTGCGTCCCGTCTCGCCTTCGTATTCGGCATAGAACGAGTGCAGGCGTTTCGCGAACGGCGCGACCTTCGCAAAGCCGAGCAGAATTTGATCGAGCAGGTGCGTGCCGCTTTTGGGGAAGGAGATGCCGAGCAGGATCGGCCAGCCATTTTCGGGTGCGGGCATCGAAGCGAAGCGGGCGCGCTGAATCCTTTTTTCAGTTTGGTAGAGGAGCGAGCGGAGGGTGGGTTTGAGGGACATGCTGAAGCGGCTATTTTTCACTTCAGTTGGTTTGACATCGCTTTGCATTATGCTTCCACCGCGTTTTCGAGCACCTTAGTCACCCAACTGTTGAGGCTTTTGTCCTCCAACCTGGCCTTGATAAAGGCTTTGCGGTGAAGGTCGGCGGGCAATCGCACCACGAACTTGCCCGAAAAGGGCTTTTCCGGGTCTTCCCCGCGTTGCGCGCAGAATTCGAGGTAATCATCCACCGACTCGTGAAAAGCCTGCTGCAATTCTTCCACCGTGTGTCCCTGAAAGGTGATGACATCGCGGATGTTGATCACCTCGCCGTGAAGCAGTCCCGCTTCATCGTCAATTTCAACTTTACCGATATAGCCTTTGTATTCCATCATGGCTTTACTCCTGCGGCTTCCAGAAACCGCCGAACCGATTTGACTGCGCCCTTGTCCGTTTCCTTTTGCGGATGAGGGCGATGAAACACGGCGCGTACGCCTTTCAAGGCCACCCGCACCCTGGAACCGCCGCCTTCGCCGACCTCTCCTCCCAGCGCAATGAAAAGGGCTTCAATGTTTCGCCAGGGTATGTTGGAACGCTCGGGTTTCTCGAAGATGGTTTCCAGTGTTTTGCGATGTTTGCTGTCCACGGGCGCATAATATCAAATAATGATACTATTGACAAGTATCTTTCACGCCATCACCGCCCCTTCCATCTTCAACAACCATTCCTTCGTTCTCAATCCCTCCCCTCCACCATATCCATGCAACTTCCCATCCGTCCCGATGACGCGATGGCAGGGAATGACCAGCGGCATGGGATTGGTGGCGTTGGCGCGGCCGACGGCGCGCGCGGCGCGGGGACGTCCCATCTCGCGGGCGATCTCTCCATACGCGCGCGTCTCGCCGTAGGGGATGGCGTACACGAGTTGCAGCGCGGCGCGCTGGAAGGGACGGAGCAGTCCCCAATCAATCGGGAAGTCGAAAGCCCTTCGTCGGCCGCGCAGATACTCGTCCAGTTGGCGAAGGGGGAGGGAGGTTCGCTTCGGGTCGAGGAGCGCGGGGCGCTTGAGGCGTTTGGTCAGATACGCGTCGAGGGCGGGTTTGGCGTCATCCCATTCGACAGCCACCAGACCGTTTTCGGAGACGGCCATCCACAGGCCGCCGAGGGGCGAGTTTTTCAATCGTCCGAGGTAGATGGGGAGATCGGATGGCATGGGCTCCTCCAACTGAATTGTTCGTGGACTGCAAAATCTCCAGATTTTGCCCCAAAGTCTGGAGACTTTGGAGTCCGAAAAGCAGAGGCCATATCAAAACTAAAAGAGGCGTTGCCCAATTCTACGCCTCTTTCATTTGATTGGAGGATGGAATCCGAAAGTTCTACTTTTGGTTACGACGCCGCTATCCCGAAGTAGAACTTCGGGATTCCATCGAAGATTAATAATTCGTCGTTTTGTCAATCAACCCGCGCTCGCGTGCAATGCGGTCACAGCGGCGGAAGACCAGCACGCTGGCAAAACCGAACAGCAGGCTCAGCGCCAGGAGGATGCCGAGCAATTGCAGGTTGCTGAAGGCGGAAAGTGTCGGGAACGCCTCGGCCACGTTGCCAACCAGCGAGCGGCGCAGGAGTTCGAGCCAATAGGTGGTGGGCATGAAAAAGCCCAGCGGACGAATCCATTCGGGCAGGACCTCCAGCGGGAAGACCGCGCCGCTGAAAATGTAGAGCGCGCCAGCCGTCGCTTCGCCGAGGAAGCCCTCGTGCCGCGCAATGGTGAGGGTGATGCCTGCCAGCAGAAGTCCCAGCATGGCGAGCATGACCACGCCGAGCAGGAGCGTGCCGATGAACAGCAGCCAGTTGATTTCCGCAAAGTTCAGCGGCACTTTCAGGAAAAGCACGCCCGCCGTGATGGTGATGACGACCGCTATCGAGCCGGTGATGAAGCGCGCCACGCCGCGCCCCAACAGGTAAAGCGGGATGCGGATCGGCGCGATGTACATGTATTTGAGCGTCTTGTAATGCTCGCGGTCGTCCACCACCGCCCACGAGACGCCGGTCATTACCGCGCCGACGTAGATGTAGAAGGCGTTGCCGAGGTAGATGTAGGGGAACATCGGGCTGTCGAAATTGCCCTGCGTGATGATGCTGTACATCACCACCAAAATCGCCGCGCCCGAAAGCGGCTTGACAATCGAATAGACCGCGAACAGGAACGGGTCGGTCCAGTTCGATTCGATCTGCCAGCCCAGCCAGGTCGCCATGCGAAAGGAACGCCAGGATTCGGATGTGTTCATCTTCTACTCTCCGTCAACCGCCCCTCGCGCACTGCCAGTTTCTCCACGTGCGCCAGCAGGAATTTCGCGGTGACCACGAACACCACCGCCAGCGCGGACAGGATGGCGATCTCCGTCGCCACGTCGAGGAAGCCGATCTGGAATCCCGAGGGGAAGACAAGTTGGCGCATGGCGTCCATGCCGAGCGTGAGCGGTATGATGGAAGCGCCCGCCGCCACCCAGAACGGAAGCGACTTGATCGGGAAGTAAAAACCCGAAGCCAGGAAGATCGGCTCCTGCGCGAGATTCGCGATATGCCAGGCCTCGCGCCCAAAGAGCAGAAAGACCGAGGCCATCATCATGCCCATGCCGTAGAGCGCGACCATTGCCAGCAGGAAGACCGCGAACAACTGGAAGAAATCCACCACCTGGTACCTCACGCCAAACATGAACGAGCCGAGGAGGGTCACGGCCAGGGCGCGCATGGCTGTGGCGAGCATCCCGCCCAGCGCCATGCCGAGCAGGATCGCCATCTTGGAGTTCGGCGCCATGATGTAGAGCGCCAGGTTGCCCGTCTCTTTTTCCCAGTACAACTGGCTGGACATGCTCCACAAAATATTCATCCAGAACGCGGTCATCGCGCCGCCCATCACCACGAAGCCGATATATTCCTCCGGGGCGTTCAAGGCGCGGTAGACCAGCACGTAGGCCGTCACGCCAATCATCGGCATCAGCACGTCGAAGATCATCCACGAAGTTTCGCGCTGCTGGCCGATGATGCGCGGGTAGGCGCGGGCGATGATGGTTTTGAAGAACAGCCGCCAGCCCGTGTCCTTGCGGGAGTATTTAGTGTTCAGCGCGGTCACTGGCTTCCTCCTCGGCCATGCTGCGGCCAACGAGATCAACGAACACGTCTTCGAGCGTCGGCTCCTGTTTCGTCAGCCGCATCACTCTGACATTTTTCTGGGTCAGGACATTGATGACGCCCGCCAGCGCGGCCTCCTCGACGAGCGCCAGCTTGAGACGCGCCCCGCCCTCGATATCGGTCAGCGCGGCTTTGCGGACCTCGGGCAGGGCCTCCAACTCGGGCGCGGTCAGCCCGTTGAGCGGACTCGTGTCCATCTCGAACAGCGCGTCGCGCTGCAGACGCTGCTTGAGCGCGGACGGTGTGTCGCAGGCGAGAACGCGTCCCTTGTTGATGATGGCGACGCGGTCGCACAATTCGTCCGCTTCGACCATGTAGTGGGTGGTCAGCAGGAGGGTGCGCTTGCCATCCTCTTTCAGCCACTCGAGGATGAACTTGCGGACGTCGCGCGATGCGCCCACGTCCAGGCCGAGGGTCGGCTCATCGAGGAAGAGAACCTGCGGATCGGTCAGGAAGCCGCGCACGATGTTCATCTTCTGGCGCAGGCCGGTCGAGAGGTCGGACGACTTCGTGTGCAGGCGATCCGCCATCCCGACCATTTTCATTAGTTCTTCTATTTTTTGATTCGCTTCCTTCGAGGGGATGCCGTAGAACTGCGAGAACATCCACAGGTTTTCGCGCACGGTCAGCAGGCCGTAGCCCGAAGACTCGCCGCCGGAGACCATGTTGATGAGCGGGCGGACGCGGTGCGGCTCTCGGGTGACGTCGGCTCCGGCTACGCGCGCCCAGCCCGAGGTCGGGGCGAGAAGCGTGGTGAGGACTTTGATGAGCGTCGTCTTGCCGGCGCCGTTCGGGCCGAGCAGTCCGAACAGTTCGCCCTGTCGCACGTCGAGGTTGACGTTTTCGAGCGCCACCAGTTGCTTGCGGATGGCTTTTTCTTTTTTACTTCCGCGGATCTTGTAGATGCGTCCGAGGTCTTTGGTTTCCACAGCCAGTTGTGCGGACATGGAGGCTCCTTGGGTGAAAATGTCCATATCAGTTGACAATTCTGCAAATTGTCGAACAATCGTAGGGGAAGCGTAGGTTTGCCGTCAAGTACAATCCGCGCGGGGGTGATAACATAGCGGCGTAAGGTGATTTCTCTTCTCCTCCTTTTCAAAGAGAGCCAGGGTCGGCGTCCCTGGCTCTCGCGATTCTCAGGGGAGGAGAAACAGTGTAGAAAACTTGTTCTATTATACTACAACCTTTTTCGCGCGAGGGGAAAGTATAATCCCGATATTCCCCGGTCACAATCCATCGCGGTAAAATCAGGGCATGAGCGCAATTTTGGCAGAACGCATCCTCCCCTCCGGCCAAGCCCTGCAAATCGTTCAGGGCGACATCACCATCGAAAAAGTGGACGCCATCGTCAACGCGGCCAATGAGCATCTCCAGCACGGCGGCGGGGTGGCTTGGGCAATCGTCAAACGCGGCGGGGATGTGATCCAGGACGAGAGCGACGCGTGGATCCGCGCGCACGGACTCGTCTCCCACCCGCATCCCGCGTGGACATCGGCCGGGCGTCTGCCGGCGAAATACGTGATCCACGCTGTCGGTCCCGTCTGGGGCGATGGGGATGAAGATAAAAAATTGTCTGACGCGATAACAGGCTCCCTACGCGTCGCGGACGGGTTGGGAATCGAGTCTATCGCCTTCCCCGCCATCTCGACGGGCATCTTCGGCTTTCCGAAAGACCGCGCGGCGAGGATTATCTTTACAAGCATTGAAACGTACTTTGAAAGCAATACTTCGAACCTCAAGGTTGTAAGACTGGTCCTGTTCGATCAATCAACGGTGGATGTCTTTGTCAAGACCCGGCAGGACAAGTGGGGACAATGATTACTTCGAGCCAGAACCCAAAATTGAAACTTGTCCGCGCGTTGATGGGGCGCGGCAGGGAACGCCGCGAAGAGAACGCGTTTGTCGTCGAGGGTGTGCGGTTGGTCGAGGAGGCTGTAAATAGTAAATGGGGATTTCGATTTGTGCTGTATGACGAGACGTTGAGCGAGCGCGGCAAGTCGAACGTCGAAAGTCTAAGGTCGCGCGGTGTGGAATGTAACGAAATCCCGTCCAGCCTGATGAAGTCTATGAGCGATACCGAAACATCCCAAGGCATCCTCGCTGTCCTCAACCTATCTCCTATCCCCTACCCCGCATCCCCAGGTTTTCTCCTCATCCCCGACCAGATCCGCGACCCCGGCAACCTGGGAACGCTGCTACGCTCTGCCGCCGCGACCGGCGTGCAGGCTGTCCTGCTTCCGCCGGAAACGACTGACGCCTTCGCGCCGAAAGTCCTCCGCGCGGGGATGGGCGCGCAATTCCGCCTGCCGATTGTTGTGACGGAGTGGAAGGAAATCAAGCGAATCTGCGATTCAACGAATCAGCGAGTCATGCTGGCAGACATGGATGGACAATCTTGTTGGGAGGCCGATTTGCGCCAACCTTTGGCGTTGATTATCGGGGGCGAGGCGGAGGGCGCAAGCGAGGAGGCGCACAATCTGGCAACGCAAAGAATTTCCATCCCAATGACCGGCAAAGTCGAGTCGCTCAACGCGGGCGTGGCGGGGTCGGTGTTGATGTTCGAAGTGGTAAGGCAAAGATCAATTCGGCTAACAGAATCCTCGTGAAGGGGTTATTGTAGTAAACTAACCAAAATCATCCACAAAGGAATCCGCAATGCAACCCAACATTCATTGGAAGGACAAGGTCGTGCTTGTCACCGGGGGTTCGAGCGGCATTGGACTGGCCCTGGCGCGTTTGCTGGCGGGGAACGGCGCAAACGTCTGGCTGGCGGCGCGCGACCGCGTCAGGTTGGAGTCGGCGCTCAGGGAGGTGGAATCAGCCCGTTATTCCGGGGAGCAGCGATGCGGGTTTGTGCCCGCGGATCTATCGGTCCCGGCGGAAGCGGCCGAGGCGGTCTCGAAGATCGTTCAATCGGCTGGCGTCCCCGACGCGGTCGTCAACTCGGCGGGCGCCGCACATCCCGGTTACGTTCAGGACCTTTCGCTCGATATTTTCCGCTGGATGATGGAGGCCAATTATTTCGCGACCGTCCACGTGACCAAAGCGGTTCTGCCGGGGATGATCGAGCGGCGTTCCGGTCACATCATCAACATTTCCTCGATGGCCGGTTTTACGGGCGTGTTTGGTTATACCGCTTATGGCGCGTCCAAGTTTGCGGTGACGGGTTTTTCGGAGGCGCTGCGCGCGGAGATGAAGCCGCACGGGATTCTCGTTTCGCTGGTCTTTCCGCCGGATACCGATACGCCTCAACTGGCTTACGAGAACCAATTCAAGCCGCCTGAGACGAAGGCAATCTCTGGAACCGCGCGGGCGCTCTCCGCGGAAACAGTGGCGCAGGCAATCCTCCGGGACGCCGGGCGAGGGCGCTTTCTGATCCTCCCCGGTTTGGAGGCGCGCCTGTTCTATGTCCTCATTACGAAACTGCCGAAGAGCCTGGTCTTTGCTGTGATGGACCGGCTTGCGTCAGGGGGACGCAAATAAAATCGCGAACGCCACGCTCCGCCGGGCTGCCGGGTCGCAGGGGAGAAGTTCACCATGAAGTCGAATTCAACATAAAACGAAATGGAGGATCGTCATGGATATTTTTGAAAAGTGCCATAACTACACAATAGCAAAAGAAGCCATAGCGGGCGGTTATTATCCCTACTTCATCCCTTTGACGGAAAACGAAGGGAGCGAGGCGGTCTTCCAGGGTCATCGCCTGATCATGTGCGGCTCGAACAATTACCTGGGCCTGACCACCCACCCGAAGGTGCGGCAGGCGGCGATGGACGCCATCTCCCGTTTTGGGACGAGTTGCACCGGCTCCCGCTTCCTGAACGGGACTCTTGAACTGCACGAGCGATTGGAGCGTGAACTCGCCGAATGGGCCGGCAAGGAAGCCGCGCTGGTCTTCTCGACCGGTATGCAGACCAACCTGGGAGTCATCAGCGCGATGGTGACCCGCGAGGACGTGGTCGTTTTGGACAAGGATGACCATGCCAGTATCGTGGACGGAGCGAAACTTGCGTGGGGCGAGACCAAACGCTTCCGCCACAACGACATGGCGCATCTGGAGCGCGCGCTTTCGACCATCCCTTCCGAGAAGGGCATATTGATCGCGGTGGACGGTCTCTACAGCATGGGAGGCGACATTGCCCCTCTGCCCGAAATCATTGCCTTGTGCAAAAAATACGGGGCGCGCCTGATGGTGGACGACGCGCACGCGATGGGCGTGCTGGGCGGCGGTCACGGGACGGCGGCGCATTTCGGCGTCACGCAGGATACGGACTTGATCATGTCCACGTTCAGCAAATCCTTTGCCTCGCTGGGCGGCTTCATCGCCGGGGATGAACCCATCGTCCACTACATCAAACACCACGCCCGCGCGCTGATCTTCAGCGCCAGCATCCCTGCGCCCAACGCCGCGGCCGTGCTGGCGGCGCTCCAGGTGATGCGCGAGGAACCGGAACGCATCGAGCGCGTCAATGCCAACGCGGCGTTTGTGCGGAAGGAACTCCGCCGCCTGGGATTCGACATCGGCGCTTCCGAGACGCCCGTCGTCCCGATCATCATCGGCGACGACATGCGTACGCTCTTCGCGTGGAAAGCCCTGTTCGAGGCCGGCGTGTTCGTCAACCCGATCCTTGCCCCGGCCGTTCCCGAGGGACACCAGTTGCTGCGCACCAGTTACATGGCGACGCACGCGGACGAGCAATTGAACCGCGTGCTGGAAATCTGCGAGCGCGTGGGGAAGCAGGTGGGGTTGATTTAGTTCTCGATAGTTGTATTTTGCGAAAAGAAAGCGAATCATCAGGCAAGAGCAAGAGCCTGTTGTTTGGCGAATAAAGAAGCGAAAAGTTCCTCGGCTTTCTGACCTTGTTCAAGTTGTTTGGCAGCATACAGGATGAGCGCTTCAATCAACGCCTGGGCTTGTTGCCGACAGGCTTCCCCGA
>DAOUMJ010000022.1:0-15092 GCA_034411715.1 Anaerolineales bacterium
CGTTCGACAATCCGATAGACAACTCCAAAAACTTGTCCAGCGCTGGAAAGCGCTCCCCGCCTCCCATGACCCATAGTGACTTTTGCGGTAGTGCGAAAAAAGGAGCCTGGCTTCAACCAGACTCCTTTGCTTTAAGTTACGCAATACGCAATACGCAGTACGCAACACGCAATACGTTAACTCGCCAAAAACTCATCCAACGCGGCCTTGCTGATGCGATACGCCTTGCCGACCTTCTTGGCCTTCAGGCTCTTATCCTTGATGGCGGCAAGCACGTCCTCTTCGCTGACCTTGAGATAGGCCGCGGCTTCGGAGGGCGTCATCACGTCGGGGAAGGATTTGGCCGCGCCGCCGGCCGCCTGCTGCTGCATCGCGCCGGAGGTGGCTTGCTGCATCAGGTTGCCGATGCCCATCCCCGCGCCGATGCCGGCCGTGAGACCCGCGCCGCCGCTGGGGTTGGCCGCCGCGTCGCGCATCGCGTCCGCGGCCTGGAGTTGGGTGTAGGTTGCCATGTCGAGCATGCCCATGTCGCGCAGTTCCTGCGCCGACTTGTCGGAGGGTTTCAGGTTGCCGATGTAGAAGGTCTTGAGAGTCAGGCCGATGGCCTCGAAGTCGTCCTGGCCTTTGGCGCGCACCGCCGCGCCAAGTTCCTCGGTCAGGCCAATGATTTCGGGAACCGAATGTTTCGCGCCCGTCTCGCCGAGGGCATCCTGCAACTTGGAGAGCAGCATGGTGCGGAGGCGTTCCTCGATGTCCGACGTGCGGTACGCGCCCTGCGCGCCGACGATCTGCGTCACGAATTGCTGCGGGTCTTTCACCTGGAACGAGTACGTCCCAAAGCCCTGCAACAGCGCCACGCCCAGCCCCATGCCCGGGTTGCGGACGATGATCGGCTGCGGCGTGCCCCATTTCTTGTTGGCGAATTCCTTGCGCGAGACGAAGTACACTTCCGCAGGAAACGGCGTGCGCTCATTGAAGAGTTTGCCGATCCAGTTGATCAACAGCGGGATGTTGGCGGTGGTGATGGTGTGGCGGCCGGGGCCGAACACGTCCAGCGCGTTCCCATCGCGGAAGAACACCGCGCTCTGGCTTTCGCGCACGATCAACTGCGAACCGATGCGGAAATCGCCGATGCCCGTTTCGGGGAAGCGATGCACGATCTCATCGGCCATCTCGCTCGGGTATTCAATGACATCGAAAATCCTTGCCATGTTCTCTCCTTTTCTTGGATAACGCTTGCATTATAGTCGAATGGACTGCCTGCCACAAGAACCGATTTTCTTATTTCCTTACGAATTCCAACCCTCGACGTTGCGCGCCATTATGGACTTTTCTCCCGCCCGATTCTTTCCACCCTCCCGCGCCCGCCTCGCTCCCGACCTTTGGCTTGCTTTCGTTTCGAGAGGCATGGTCTTGCCTGACGGCCTTGGGGCCTGGCGCGTACCGCAACATTCATGTTGCGCCTCCGGCGGCAAAATAAATTTTGCGGTACTGATCACTGATAACCGATCACTGACCACCGCTCACTTCCCACTCATCGCATTCCCTGTCCCCTTATCGCGCACCATCAAGACCTCCGCCATGATGCTGACGGCGATCTCCTCGGGCGTTTCGGCCTGCAGTTCCAGTCCCATCGGCGAGTGGACGCGCTTGATCTTCTCATCCGAGACCCCCTTTTCCTTCAACGCTTTCACCGTCGTAGCCCACCTGCGCTTCGAGCCGATCACGCCGATATACGCGGCGGGAGAATCGAGCAGTGGGGCGAGTCCTGCGATGTCCACGTTGGCGCCGCGCGTCGTCAGAACGAGATACGTCCGCCAATCAATTTTCAGATGGGCGGGAAGATTATCCATTGTCACGGGGTAGAACGCGTCCGCGTCGGGGATGGTCTCTGCGTTGCAAAACTCGGCGCGGTCGTCGCTGACGGCGACGCGGAATCCCAGCCACTTGGCGAGATGCGCCACGGCTTTGCCCACGTGTCCCGCGCCGATCACGACCAGCAGGGGAGGGGGGAGAATCGGTTCCACGAAGACCTCCACTTGTCCGCCGCACACGCCTGGGTCGCCGCGCGAGGGGTCGGACATGTTGTAATGCAGAAAGCGCGGCTGGCCGTCGGTCATCGCCATCCACGCCTCGTCGAGGACGCGATGCTCCAAATCTCCGCCGCCGACGGTGCCGATGAACTTCCCATCGGGATAGACAAGCATCTTGCTCCCCACATGCCGCGGCGTGGAGCCTTCACTCTTCACCACAGTGCATAACGCGGCGGATTTGTTGTTGGCTTCGATTTCGGAGAGGGCCTGGTAGATGGATTTCATTTTGAAAGGAGTTTCTTGATCGCTTCTTTGAGCAAGGGGATGTCGTCCTGCACCGTATCCCAGACGATGGGGAAATTCACGTTGAAATATTCGTGGACAATCTTGTTGCGAATGCCGATCATTTTCGCCCATGGCAGTTCGGGGTGTTTTTTCTGGAATTCGTCTGAGATATTGTTCGCGGCTTCCCCGATGATTTCGATTTCTCGCGCAACCGCGTCTTTTGTCATACTATGGGATAGGAATTCGTTTTCAGACAAGCCATGTATATACTCTTCGATCAATTCGATCGCGTCGAGGATGTGGCGCAGGTAAACGGTATCATCCTTCTTCATAGAGAACCACCTTGTCTTTTTCAATGTAAGGAAGAATGTAAGGGCTGACGCTGTCCTCGGATACCAAATCCACAGGGCGCCCCAGGCGTTTTCTCAAATTATCTTCGATCTCCATCAATTTAAAAAAACTCAATCTCGGACGGGCATTGGATGGCTTGAGGGTTATCAACAGATCAATGTCGCTTGTTTCCGTTGTCTCGCCGCGCCGATAGGATCCAAACACCGCCAGGCGGCTGATGTAGGGTTTGAGCAAGGGAACTGCCTGTTTGCGAATTTCGTCGAACTTGTCCATGCTCCCATTTTACCCCAAGCGGAGGGATGGATTAAGGTCCCCACACCGGCTGCCAGTCTGGTTCGGGATTGTCCACCAGCAGGCGCGTGGAGTGGCCGTCGGCGCGGACGATGAAAAGGTCGGCCTGGCCGTCGTTGCGGAGGGAGTTGTAGACGATGTACTGCCCGTCAGGCGAGTAGGAGGCCGAGGCGTTGTTCCCGCCGAAGGTCAACTGGATGGCGTTGCCCGTCGCGATGTCGAGGCGGAAGACGTTTTTGTCGCCCGCAGGACCGAGGCAGAGGAGCAGGGAGCGTCCGTCGGGAGCCCAGTCCAGGCTGCCCGTCGCACCCTCCACCGCGTAGGTGAGGCGGCGCAGCGGCTGGGCGGGATCGGTCACGTTCAGCAGGAAAATTTCGTAGTTGTTGGCCTGGTCCACGGCCATGGCAAACGCGATGGTCTTCCCGTCGGGCGACCAGTCCGCGCCGACGATGGCGCTGGCGCTTGCATACAACAGGCGCGGGTCTTCGCCGAGCGGACCCATGACCCAGATGGAGGTGGTTGTGCCGATGGTTCGGTTGAGGAACAGGATTTGCGTGCCATCGGGCGAGAACTTGGGCGAGAATGCGTTGCCAATGTAGGTGGTGAGACGGGTGAGGTTCGAGTCGGCGAAGGTTTGCAGGTAGAGGTCGAAGTAATCGCCCTCGTTACGGGCAAAGACAACGCCTGTCATGTCGGGGGTGAAGGTGGGGTAATAGTTGTGGCGGAAGGAATCCGTGATTTGTGTGTAGCCGGTTCCATCCGCGTTGACCGCGCAGATCTGGTTGATTTCGCCGCGCGTGCAGGTGAAGACGATCCGCCCGCCGAACCCGGAAAATGCGGATGTGGCTGTGGGCGTGGGTGTGTGCGTTGGGATGGGGGTGGTGGTGGGGAGGTCTTCGGGTCGGATGGGCAGGACTGGCTCCACTTTATAGACGGGAACCAGCCAGAAGAGCAGGACGATCACGCCGAGAAGAATGAGGCTGATGGGAATCGCGATACCCCGCCGCGGCTTGTCGCTGAAGAGGCGGGAGCGGCGTTTGCCCGAGGTGTATTTACCGTCCAGGCTGGGGATGGGCATGACACGATTTTACCCCGTTGCCGGGCAGGATGGTCGGTAGGACGGCGGCTAAAAGGGGAAGTTCCCGCTTTATCCCATCGGCATGTGATGCTTCGCGGCGTAGTGACCTGTGATGAAGTGATACAACTGCCGCTCGAGGTCGGTCAGCAGGCTGGAGGCGCCGAAGCGGAAAAGGTTGGGCATCAGCCACTCGTCGCCGAGTTCTTCCTTCATCAGCGATTGCCACGCCATGGCCTGCTTTGCGGAACTGATTCCGCCTGCGGGTTTGAATCCGATTTTGTAGCCGTAACGCTCCTGATATTCGCGGATGGCGCGCGTCATCACCAGACTCACTTCCAGCGTGGCATTGACCGATTCCTTGCCCGTTGACGTCTTGATGAAGTCCGAGCCTGCCATCATCGCCACGAGACTGGCTTGATAGACTTGCTTCAAGGTTCCCAAATCGCCAGTTGCCAAAATGGTCTTCATGTGCGCGTCGCCGCAGGCTTCGCGGAATTGTTTGAGTTCATCGTAGAGGGAACGCCAGTCACCCGTCAGCACGTAATTGCGGGCGATGACCACGTCAATTTCACGCGCGCCCGCCTCCACGGCTTGCTCGATCTCCTGGATGCGCTGCGGGAGGGGAGTCTGTCCCGCAGGGAAACCCGTCGCAACGGAGGCAACTGGAATGTCCGAACCGCGAAGCGCATGGACTGCGTCTGCGACACGGTTCGGGTAGACGCAGACCGCTCCAACGGTCACCCGCTCCCCGTCCAGACCGAGGCGTTCGAGCATGTCGGGGCGGATCGGCTGTTTGGCCTTCGCGCACAAGCGATGGACGCGTCCGGGCGTGTCGTCGCCGCCGAGAGTCGTCAGGTCAATGCAGGTGACGGCGCGCAGAAGCCAGGCGGCCTGCCATTCCTTTTTGACGGTGCGACGCTTGGGAAGCGTTTCGACGCGGCGTTCGACCGCGCTCTTGTTGACGCGCGCGCCCATCACCCAGTCCAGGTCGAGAGGCGTGCCGGGATTGCGATTGTGATTCGAAGTCATGGAAACTCCAGTTTCGTTGTCTGAAACGATTATACAGCGGTTGGGGATAACCTGGAAACTCTTACATGTCTGGCGGGTTATTACTGGCGATGTTCAAATTTATGGTTGAAAAGGAGATTTGTAACGCTGCCTGCGTAACGAACAAACCCCTCCGGGATCAAGTCGGAGGGGTTTCATCTTTACACCTTGCTTTTCAATCCGGCTGATCGGGGTCACAGCCGCTTGGTTTTTGCCAATGATCGCTGATCTTGGCTTCGATATTGGGCGGTTCACACGAAAGCCAGGGCTGATCGGTCAGGTTGGCGGCTCTTAACCCCTGGGAACAGGGATCGTGGACTTCGGTGAAGACGAGCGCGCCGTCTTCCAGTTTCCATTTATAGAGACCTGTGTCCCAGTTGCAATAGGGATCGTTGAACAGATAGATTTGATCCCCAAAGACGGTATAAGAACCGAGACTCCGCCAACCATTCACCGTGTAGTAAATTCTGAAGATGCCCTTGCTCAGGCTGAGTTTCCACAGCCCGCCTTCGAGCGCGTAGTCTGGGCAACGCATGCAGGGGAAGGGCGTGGCCAGGCGCGGATTGATCTTTACGTAGGTGGCATCCAGGATGGTTGGCTCCAGGGGCGGGAGTGGCGTCGTCCAGGAGACCGGGGTGTGTTGCAACAGCGCGCTCCAGATGTCGGTGGGTGTGGCCGTCATGGCGGGCGTATCCGCGGCCTTTGCGGCGTTTGTTTCGGTTACCGGCGGTGGGGAAGACTGAACGACAGATTGACAGGCGGCTGTTAGAAAGCCGAAAGCCAGGATCATTGACAGAAAGTGCGAGGTTTTCATGGGATTCCCAGTTTTATTAGGGAGCCAAAGCCGTCGGCAGCGCGGCCATGATTTCATAGTGCGAAATGATTTTCCAATCGGGCGGAGGCCAGTAGATGAGAATGGCCTTCCCAATCACATTTTCTATCGGCAGCAGTCCCCACGAGTGCGAGTCGGACGAATCGTTGCGGTTATCGCCCAGCACGAATAAAAACCCCTCCGGCACGCGCCACTCTCCCTGATAGATCGGCGCGGCGGCAATGTACGGCTCCACCAATTCCTGGCCGTTCACGTACACGTTGGAAGCCGTCACTTCCACCGTATCCCCCGGCAGGCCGATGATGCGCTTGATCAGGTCCTGGTCTGGCTGGCCGGGATACTTGAACACAATAATATCGCCATATTGCGGCTCGCCGAAACGATAAGACAGTTTGCTCACCAGCACGTACTCGCCGTCCTGCAAGGTCGGCACCATGCTGAACCCGTCCACGCGCACCCGCGCAGAAATGGCGTTGATCCCCAGGTACAACACCACGGCCAGCAGCAGCGTCTCGATCAGGTCAAGGAAAAATTGCCGCCAGTTTGTCGCCTCGCCCCCTTCAGCGGGAACGGCAGGCGTGGTCGGCGGCTCGATTGTCGGTTGAAAAGAATCCATTCGTCTCCAAAAACACGGCGATTATACCCGACCCCACGCGAAATACGTCGGCACGTGCAGCACGCGCTCGCCTCGCGCCCAGGCGTCGTCATCCAGCGATTTCATTTTTTGGATGTCTTCGCCCGGGACGGACGCGGCCAAATCGGCCTCCATCACCGCCCATTCCTTTTCCCTCTCCCCGCGCGACGCTTCTTCCTCCGACCTTCGGATGGTTCCCGTTTCGATGACCTCGATCCCCGCCCGGGCGAACGTCTCCGCGAGACGCGCCCCGAAGGAAACATCCGCGCCCTGCGCGCGCAGGGCTTCGGCCTGCCACTTCCCCAGCGGCGCGAGGGACGCGGGCTTGTCCACCCTTTGCGAATAATCTGGTTCGGCCAGCGCCAGCACGTGCCCCTGCGGACGGGTGACGCGCGCCATCTCGCGCACGGCGCGCAAAGGATCATTCACCCACAGCAGGAGGAAGTGGCAGAAGACGATGTCGAAGGTGAAGTCGGCGTAGGGGAGGGAGAGCGCGTCGGCGTGGACGAGGATCGCGCCCGGGGCGTGGATGCGCGCCTCGGCCAGCGCGTCCGGCGCGAGGTCCAGGCCATGAAGCAAGGCAGAGGCGGTTATCGTGGAAAGGATCGCGCCCGTCCCGCATCCCACCTCGAGGACGCGGCGCGCGTCCTTCAGTCCCGCCTTGTCGAAGAGATAGGCGCGCAGGTCGCGCGTCCAGCGCGCCTGCTGGGTGTAGCGCTCATGCCAGTTCATTCCAACCACGTACAAAATCAACCTGTTCGTCGGTTTCGGGGGTGCGCGGATAGTAGGGTCGGCGCGGGTCGTTCTCCCACCAGCGCGCCAGTTGGGCGAGGGCCTCGTCGCCCGTCATCCCGTGGCGGACGAGGTAACAGCCGACGGTGGTTCCCGTGCGCCCGATGCCGCCCCAGCAGTGCAGGTAGACGTTGCGATTGCGCGCGAGCGCGTCGTCAATGGCGTCGAGGATGGCGAGCATTTCTTCGCGGGTGGGCAGGCCGAAATCGCGGATGGGGAGATGGATGGTTTCGACCTGCGCGTTGTAGTATTGCGCCTGTTCGAGCAGGATGGGCGCGTAGGGCGGGAGTTCGTCGGGCTGGGTGAGGTTGATGAAGGCATCGAGTCCGGCGTCGAGGCAGGCGTCCATGCGCTGGCGGACGCGTTCGCGGTTGAATCCGCCGGGGTATTCGCCCGCCAGAAATCGTTTGGGGACGACCCAGTAGGAGTTGGGGATGGGACGTTTCATTTTTTTGCCACTGCCCATAGGTTGAGCATGAATTCGAAATAGCCAAAGTTGACTTTGGTCATTTCGAATCCCGCGCGGCCGAAGTACCAGCCGAGCAGGGGCAGGGTGTAGGCGAAGACGTGTTCGTGAATCTCCTCCGCGCTGACCAGGCCGAGGCGCGCCATGAATTTGAGCAACCCATCCGACCAGGCCGCGGGGGTGGTCATCACCACCACGCCGCCGGGCTGGAGCACGCGATAGGTTTCGGTGAAGAGCGCGGCCATGCTGTTGGGGTTGAGATGCTCCACCACGGCCAGCAGGGTGACGGCGTTGAAGAAGTTATCCTCGAAGGGCAGTTTGGGTATGGAGTTCAAATCGAGCGTATACCATTCGATGTTGAGCGCCCGTCCCTGCTCGCTGGGCGGGAGTTGATCCACGGCAAATTTTTGACGGAAGGCGGTATGGGAGAGGAAATAGGGGTAGGAGCCGCAGCCGATGTCGAGAATACGCCCCTCGCGCAGGGAATCGGGAATCAGGCTGTTGGCGCGCTGGGCACGCAAACGGGCGAGCAGGGGCTCGAGCAGTCCCCGGCCGCGCGTGAATCGTGGACTGGAATTGGACATGGGGCAGATTTTACTATATTGCAGGAGATTGCCAGATCATTCTTTCAGCATCCCTGCCAGCATCTCCGCCGCGATCATCAACGCCAGCAGGATGAGTGCGGATTGGATGAATGCCTTGCGGCTGATCTGCGCGCCTGATTTTGGTTGCATGGCTGGCCTCCTTAAGAACTCTTTGTTGAGCGCCTACGCCAATTCGAGAAATCTGTCCAATTCCATTCGGGCCTGCTTCAAGATGTGCGATAACGTGGATCTCTTGACAGGCCGATGCGCGGGAACGGTGATTTTCAACAACTCATCTTCCAGCCGTTTTTGAAGGCGGATGTGGCTTCCCCGCTGTCAAACGACAACCCAGCCATCCCGTTGCAAGGCCTTGACGATTCGATCATACGGGAGGCTGGGGATTTTGCTCACAACTCAATTTCCTGAACCATGGCCTGTTTGTCGTACACCCAATCATCCTCCACAGGTTCAAGATAAAGTTCGATGGCTTCCTGGATATTTCCAAGCGCGTCTTCCACGTTTTCGCCTTCGCTGATACAACCCGGCAGGGATGGGACGATGGCAGTGTACCCGCCGTCTTCACTGGGTTCGAGGATGATTCTAAATCGCATGGGGTTTCTCCTTGCTCAACTTTAATCCTGTGTGACGAGGGCAATTGTACAACAGAATCCCGCGTGCATTGTGGAATAACGGCGCGGACGATCTACTGTTGAACAGGTTCGATCAGGTCCTGTATATCTTCTCCCATGGATCGGATAGCAGGTTGCCCATCGCCTTATCCGCTTCGCCCTGGGCGGGGAGGACGTCGCCGTCGGGTTCGACGTAGAGCCAGGCGCGCCCCGCGCCCGGGGGGACGCTATCGTCTTCGGTCTCGAAGGCCGCGGGGTTGGAATCGGAGTATGGCACGGGCAAATCCCAGCGCAGGGTGAGGTGGAGTTCGCCTGCCCTGTTTTGGACGGCGAGCATGTCGCCGAGGAATTTTTTATCGGGGGCGCTGAGCGAAAGATTCTGAACGCCCGCTTTGGCGAGTTTCTCGACGATCTTTTCGCCGTCTTTGGCGGTCTTTTTATTGACCGTGAGATGGACGGTGAGGAAGATGTCGGCCGCGACGACGAGTTTGATGGCCTTCCACGCGGCCGCCTCTTCGGGATGCAGGATGAGGAGGATGTGGTCGAGGCCGGTCTGCAACAACTCATCGAGATATTCTTTCTTCGAAAGGGCCGCGCCGTCGGTCAGCAGTCCGCAGACCATACCGAGGGATTCGGCGTGCTGGATGAGCAGGGGCAGGTCGTCGCGCAGGGTGGGTTCGCCGCCCGTGAACGTGACGTGTGGGATGCCTGCCGCCCATGCTTTGTCGAGGATGGCGCGCCATTCGTCGGTGGTCAGTTCGCGGAGGACGCGCCTGGTCGGCGCGAGGTCGGGCTTTGTCTCTTTGGAGAGGCGGTAGGTGAGGGCGCAGTCGAGGCGGAGCGGGGCGGAGAGATCGGCCGAATGGGGCGCGACCCGCTCGAAGTCCAGGAAAGAAACGGGGTCGAGGTCGGGAGTCTCGATCAGGGTCTGGATGCGGTCGGCGAAGTCGGTATAGTCCTCCAGCGCCTGGGCGCGTCCGATGCGGTAACGGGCGGCGATTTCCTTAGCGGCGTCGGCGGGCGGAGTGCCTTTGATGTAGCGATAGGCGTATTCCGCCGCGGTGGGATTCAACTGAAGGACGGTGGAGACGTTGAGGATGAGCAGTCCCGTGCCATCCCTGCGGAGGCGGAGGTGGATGCGGAGGGGCTTTTCGTCGGCCTGCAAGTGGTAGAGGCCCTCGGGCAGGGGTTGGATTTTTTTGAACTGGTCGGCAAGGCGGTTGAAGATTTTCATGGGGCCTCCATCCCTCACCCCTGCGCCCCTCTCCCGATTTCGAGAGAGGGGATGGGGGAGAGGGCGATGACGGGAAGATTTGCTCCGATCATTTCAGCGGGACTCTCGAACTTGAGCGGGCAGCCCCCGCCGCATTCCGCGACGACGGGACAGCCCTCGCACTTGGAGGGGAGTCCCTGCCGCCCGCGCAATTGAACGGAGAGGCGATGATTCCAGATCGAGTCCCACGAATCGGTCAGGATGTTGCCGACGGGCGTGTAATAAGATTGGCAGGGCAGGACGTTGCCGTTCGATTCGATGCACATACTGTAGAGCGCGGCGGTGCATCCTTTCACGCCGAGATTGCTGGCGGTGGGATCGAACTGGCAATACTGCGTGGGCGTGTACCATATCAGCCGCTGTCCGCGCTCGGATGTCTTTTGCGCGGCGAGGTCGAGGATGGGCTGCAGTTCGCTTTCGCGCAAGCCTGTTCCCACCGTCAGGCCGTGACCCGAGTAGATGAGGGCGTTGAGTCCGATGGTGGGAACGCCGAGGTCGGCGAGGAAATCCAGCGTGTCGGGAATCGTGTGGACGTTCGTCCGCAGCATGGTGGTGTTGGTCATCACGTAGAGCCGCGTGGCGAGGACGTTTTTCAAGCCCTGAATGGTCTGTTTGAACGCGCCTTTCAGGCGCATCATCTCATCGTGGATGGACTCGTCGCAGGATTCGACCGTGATCTGCGCGTGGTCGAGTCCCGCGTCCACGAGTTGCCGGACGTAGCGCGCGTCCGCGAGGCGGCGGGCGTTGGTGTTGAGTCCCGTGATCTGCCCGTTCGATTCGGCGTGATGGATGAGTTCGGGCAGGTCGTCGCGCAGCGTCGCTTCGCCGCCGGTGAAGACGATGTGCGGCACGCCGAGCGCCCAGAGTTGGTCGAGGATGTCCTTCCATTGCCCGGTGTCCAGTTCGGGGAAGTTCCGTTCGCGGGCGTTGTAGCAGTGGGCGCAGTCGTTGTTGCAGCGATAAGTGATCGCCAGATCCATGCGATAGGGCGCGGACGGGCGGTCGCTGAACGGCATGGTGGTATCGAGTTCCAGTTCGTGCACCGGGCACGCGTCGGTGAACAAGGATGAAAGATGAAGGATGAAGGATGAATAGTCGGCGCGCGCCTGGGATTGACCGACACGATATTTTTGCTGGATGGCGCGGACGGCCTGTTTCTCTTCCACATTTTCCAGGGCCAGATACGCCATCAGCGCCGCGGTCGGATTCAGGTGCATGACGCGGTTGGCGTTGACGATGAGCGCGCCGTTTCCGTCGGGGTCAATGCGGAGGTGGATGCGGGATTTTTCGTATTCGTCCTCGCGGGTGTAGTGATAAAGACCCGATTTCAGCGCGGACGCGGCACTTGCGGCGCGGACTCCAAAGTCTCCAGACTTTGGATGGTTCGGCCGCGTAAGCAAAGTCAGGAGACTTTGCACTCCGTTACTAAAATTCAGGGACATCACTCACCTCATCGGTATCTGTAAAATCGAAACCGAAATGTTCTTCCATGAATTCCCTGTAATTGCTGAAAGGATAATCCTCAGGCTTTTCCACCAAGCCGTGTTTCACCGGATTCCAGAATACGTACTTCAATCGGTTGATGAAATCCCGTTCCGAGCGTATGCACGTATCCCAATAATTCCACCAGACCGTTCTTCCAATCAAGCCGTCCGCGTCATTCCATTTTCGCGCGGTGTATTTGTGATAGCTGCCTGTGAACTTGGACAAGGTTTTTGGGTCTTCGGGAGATCGCACAATGGCATGATAATGATTATTCAGCACAACCCATGCTATGATCAGCCAGTTGTAAATTTTTGCTGAATTATGGAACGCGTCTCGCCATTCGATTTTCCTCTGGTTAGATCGTAATATGTCTTCACTTTGGTAAACAGAACCAGTCAACATATAAACCACATCTGAGACGAACAGGTGAGGAGGGTTATGAGGCGCCTTCTTGAAAAGAATTGGATTCATAGTTCACTTCTGTTTATTGAGGACGGTGGCAATCGCAAAGTCTGGAGACTTTGCGCTCCGTAGGACGAGCGGACTCCAAAATCTCCAGATTTTGGAGGGCGGTGGCAATCGCAAAGTCTGGAGACTTTGCACTCCGATCTGGAGACTTTGCACTCCGATCTGGAGACTTTGCGCTCCGATTAACGCCCGCCTCCCGCGCACGCGCACGCGCAGCCCGCGCAGGCGCAGGCGCACGCGCATCCGCCGCCGCTGCGGCCTCCGCCGCGATAACTGGAGGCGGTGGGTTTGGGCGGGGGATTGGTCACGCCCGTCACTTTCTCAGTGAAACTGCTCACGTTGCCGATGACTTTCTGCGAGAACGTCTGCACCCCGCCCACCACCGAGGCGGCAAAGTCCGCGCCGGGCAGGGATTTGGAACCGCCGCTCACGGGAGCAAACTGCTTGCCGCCGCCAGAGGAGGAAACTACCGGCCGCCCCGAATATCCTGGGTCGTAGCGTCCCCACCAGGTCGGCACAAAAACGGGGCCGTGCAGAGTGCGACGCGTGCGGTCGTCGTAATCCTTGTCGAGCATCGTCCATTCGAGATTCTCGTCGAGTTTCTGGCTTTTCACTTCGGGTGTGTCGGCGGCTTCCACCTGCGCCCAGGCTTTTTCCATGATGGATTTGTAATAGGCGATGGTCTCCTTGCGGCTGAAACCTTTCATTTTGTCCGAGGCCGAACGCACGAGGGCAATTGTCATTTCCTGCAGCAATTTGCGGCGCGGCGCGGCGTTCTTCTCGCCGAAGGCTGTCAGGAAATCCTTTTCGTATTGGTGCAGTCCCTCGGGCTGGGTTTTGGCGAAAGCCAGTTCGAGCGGATCGCGCTTGACAACCTCCGCCGCGCCCTTTTTGATGACGCCGAACAGGATCATCGTCATCACCTTGTCGAGCGGCTGTTCCATCAGGATGGCGGCCTCCACCGCCGTCAGTCCGCGCTTGATGCCGTGCCCCTCGATGGAGATCTTCGGCGGCAGGTACTTCATCTTACGGCGGTTGGCGTTGACCACTCCCATGATCGGCAGGCCGAAGAAGAGCGCGGCAAAGATCAGGCAGGGAAGGGAGGAGGCAATGAAACTGAACAGGCCCGCGATCCCCTCAAAAAGGTCTCCCAACACATTGGATCGAACGATGGCTGAATCGGGGACATAATTCAATGGGAAGGACGCGCCGAATTTGTACTGCCGCGAGGCGCTGGCAGCCGGGTTGTGCCAGGTGTACATGATGCGCCCCTCGCCGTCGAATCCCGTTTGCGGTTCGGATGGAAATCCCGAAGGCGCGCTGTGCCAGCGCGGCTCCTCGGGCTGGACGCCCGGCGGCAGGTGGAAGTTGACCGTCAGGTCGGTCACGCCCGTCACGAACTGCGAGCCGAAATACGTGGGAGCGAAGACCGCCGAGGCGTAATTTTCATCATCCGAATCGGGATAGAGGACGCGTTCGACTCTTCCCACAAAGACGCGGACGGTTCCCCTTTGACCCGGCGGGATGGCGCGCGACCCCAGAACGACCGCGAACCCCGATCCGCTTCCCTCGTAATCGCCGCGCGAGACGGAAACCTGCGCCCCGTCCACCTCCGCGCGGACGGAGGACATATCGAAGGCATCGTTGGGCATGCCCACGTCCACGTATTCAATCGCGTGCGCGTCGGGCTGGTTGACGAAGACCCAGGTGTAATCAACGGACATCGTTCCGTCCGCGTTCCAGTAGATGTTAACCACCTCCCTTTCCACCGCGAAATAGTAGTTCTGCGCGAGGGCGGGAGTGGAAAACGTCAAAGTCATTAAGATGATCAGGACAATCGTGAGGAGTCGACGTTTCATGGGAGGCTCCTTAAAGTTTCAAGTTCCACGTTTCAAGTTCCACGTTCCATGACCTGAAACCACATGGAACTTGACGCTTGGAACATGGAACTCATTTACCACTTCGGTTCTTCCGTCAATTGATACACAGTATGGCAATATGGGCAGTTGACCATCGGCGCGCCGTTGGCGAGGGTGATGTCCTTTGCGGAAAGCGTCCCGCCGCAGGAGCGGCATTTGACTTCCTCGATCTTCGTCTGCCCGGGCAGGTCCACTTTGTAGGTTACATTCTGCGCGGTTTCCTGTTTCGTTTTGCGAATGGACAGAACGATTAGCGCAATCCCGCCAACCAGCGCGATAGAGCCGATGCACATTCCAGCAGTTCCAATCTCTGTCACACCTTGCGCTCCACCGGAAGCGCCAAGAAGAATGAAGCCGCCAACGCAAATACCGGCTGCGGCCATAAGAAGAAGAAGTACAGCCCCAATATACATCCAGGTAACGGGTTTCATGCAAGCCTCCAGTGACGATATACGGAAAGTGTAGCATCTTCGTTGTATTTGGGCAAATGACTTTTGTCTCTAATTCATCCTGTTTTTATCCAATTCCAACCGAATACGAAACAGTGGAATGGGAGTTGTCCCATTCCACTGTTCCATTGCCAAGTGCGGTTGGCGATTAGGGAATGGCCGTTCCGCTCAACTGGATCGAATCGATGTAGCCATAATCTTTAAGGTCAGCGCCCGCCTGGCGAATGCGGATCTTGAAATCAGCGCGGTTGGCGGCCGCGGCCGGCAGGGTAAAGGTCAGGCGGTTGAGTTTGTTGTTTTCCCGCGGTGAACCGTTCTTAATGGCGGTGAGCGCTTTCCAGGCAGAGCCGTTCCACCAGGAGAGTTGGAGAAATTCAGTATTTTCGTAGGAACCGGCTCCCAGATAGATGACCAGGGTGAGATTTTCATAGCCTCGCGTGGAAATCTTTCGGAGGATATAAGCGTCGCCAGCGAGG